>JBFFZF010000028.1:0-33095 GCA_041568755.1 Longimicrobiales bacterium
GATCGGCATGATCGGCGTCCTCGGCTCCTGGGTCCTCAAGGAGGCGTGCGCCCAGCTGTCCGCGCGCACCGGTGCCGCACACGGCCT
Organism: Longimicrobiales bacterium; assembly: GCA_041568755.1. Taxonomy (GTDB): domain Bacteria; phylum Gemmatimonadota; class Gemmatimonadetes; order Longimicrobiales; family RSA9; genus JBFFZF01. The sequence goes on from JBFFZF010000028.1 coordinate 88, forward strand.
GCACCCCGATCTGTCCGTCAACATCTCGAGCAAGCAGCTCGCCCGGGATGATTTCCCGGACGAGGTCGCCGGCGCCCTCCGCGCCACCGGATTCGATCCGCGCCGCCTCATCCTCGAGATCACAGAAAGCGCCATCATCGAGGACGCGGCCAAGGCGGCCGCCACCCTCCACCGCCTCCGCACCCTGGGCGTGCGCACCGTCATGGATGACTTCGGCACCGGCCAGTCATCCCTCGGGTCCCTGCACAGCCTGCCCATCGACGCGCTCAAGATCGATCGCTCCTTCATCCTGCGCCTGCCCGACGACGAGCCCGCCATCGAACTCATCCGCACCATGGTCGGACTGGGTCACAACCTGGGGCTCCAGGTCGTCGCAGAGGGCATCGAAACCGACGCCCAGCTCGCCATCGTCATGAGCCTCGGCTGCGACCTCGCCCAGGGCATGCGCCTGGGCGCGCCCGACGCGCTCGACGCCGTACTCCACGTCCACGGGCCGGCTGCCCTGCCGGCCCGGCTCGCCGCCGGCTTCTAGCCGCCCGGGCCCAACCCCCGGCTCGCCCGGGGGCCGCCACCCATCCCCGGTCGCGCACCATTCGCCGGCCCGGCTCCGCCGCCGGCTGCACGGGCCCTTGAAGGCCCGCTGAACGGTGTTAAGTTCATGGGCAGCGTTCAACAAAGGACCGCCAAACATGGGGATTGCCGAACGGAGGGAGCGGGAGCGCGAGCAGTTGCGCGAGCGCATTCTCGAGGCGGCCCGTGACCTCCTGTCGGAGCACGGGCTGGCCGGCCTGTCGATGCGTGCGATCGCGGAGCGGATCGAGTATTCGCCCGCGACGATCTACCTGTATTTCCGCGACAAGGAAGCCCTCATCCACGACGTGGTGCACACGGGTTTCCTGGTCCTGCGCGAGACGACACAGGCCGAGCTTGCGGCGCTGGCGGAGGGAGCGAGTGCGGCCGAGCAGTACTCGGCGATGGGCCGGGCGTACGCGCGCTTCGCGCTGGAGAACACGGCCTATTTCCGGGTGATGTTCGAGCTGCCGGGCGCGGCGCGCTTCGAATGGGAGGACTGTGCGGCGCGCGATGCCTCGCAACCGGACGGTTTCGAGGTTGTCGTGCAGGTGATCGAGCAGGCGGTAGCCGAGGGCTCGATGGCGGTGGCAGATGCGCGCCGGACAGCGATCATCGGCTGGGGCCTGATTCACGGTCTGACGTCGCTGTATCTGTCGGGCAGCCTGGGCGGCCGTGTGACGTCGAACGCGGAGTTCATGGATCTGGTGGAAGAAGCGATGCGATCGATGCAGCCGGTCGGCGCGGGCCGTCCGGCGCGGGCGCGGCCGGCGAGGCGTCGGCGGGCGGCCCGGAAGACGGGATAGAGAGCGAAGGGAAGGCGACAACGTGAGAGCGATACGGGCGATGGGCGGTGTCCTGCGGACCGCCGTGGTCCCGGTCCTGGTCGGTATGGCCGCCCCGGCGGTGGCGCAGCAGGCGGTGGCCGGACAGCAGGCGACGGCGCGCGTGTTCTCCCTCGACCAGGCGCTGGTCGAAGGGCTGGATCGGAACCGCGACCTGGCGACGGCGCGACTGGAGCTGGAGAGTGCTCAGGGCCGGGTCCGGGAAGCGTGGTCGAGTGTCTTCCCGACGCTCGACCTCAATGCCAGCTATACGCGTAATGTGAGTGTGCCGGCGAACTTCCTGCCGCGCATCATCTTCGATCCGGATGCGGATCCCAACGAGCTGGTGGCGGTGAAGTTCGGCGCAGACAACGCGTGGAGCTTCCAGTTGCGCGCGGAGCAGAAGCTGTTCCAGGCGTCAGCCTTCGTCGGTGTGAGTGCAGCCGGCCGTTACCAGGCCCTGCAGCGCGAAGTGGTGCGCGGCCAGGCGATCGAAGTGGCCACGCGCATCAAGCTGGGCTACTACGACGCGCTGCTGGCCCGGGAGGCCGTGCGGTTGAGCGAGAACACCGTGCAGCGCGTGCGACAGACCCTGAACGAGACGCGCAAGCTGAACGAGGCCGGGTTGTCCTCGAGCTATGATGTGCTGCGCCTCGAGGTCGAGCTGGCCAACCTGGAGCCGCAGTTGCGCCGTGCGCGCAACGCCGCGCTGGCCAGCCGGCGTGCGCTGGCGGTCGACCTGGCCTCCGAGGATCTGGAATCCGTCGACGTGACGGGATCGCTGTTCGACTTCGCTCCGGCCGATGAGGCGGTGACGGAGGGACCGGCGGTAACGCTCGTGGCCGACGGCGGCCACACCGATGCGACGGCGGAACTCGAGCAGGCGGTCGACATCGCGCTGGACAGCCGTTCCGACCTGCGCCAGCTGCGTCTGACGGAGGATCTGCGCCATACGGAGCTACGCGTCGAGCAGTCCGAGTATCTGCCGCAGGTCAGTCTGTTCGGCACGTACTCGATCAACGCGCAGCAGAACGGAAGTCCGGCGTTCTTCGGCGCGTCGGATGCGCAGCGCTCGTACGGTCGCCAGGTGGGCATCCAGGTCAGCATGCCCCTCTTCGCGGGCTTCCGCCGTCCGGCGCGGACGGCGCAGATCCGCGCCAACATCGCATCCACGAGGACGCAGACGGCCCTGGTGTCGGATCTGGCGAAGGCGGAGATCCGGACGCTGCTGGAGCAGATGACGGAAGCGCGGGAGCGCGTGCGCGGCCAGCGCCTGGCCGTGCGTCAGGCGGAGCGCGGTTACGAGATCGCCCGGGCACAGTATCGGGAAGGCATCGGCAGCCAGCTGGAGGTCACCGACGCCGAGGTCGCGCTCCGGCAGAGCGAATTCAACTACGCGGAAGCCGTCTACGATTTCGTTTCGGCAGAAGCCAGGCTGGACCAGGCGATGGGTGTGGTACCAGAGCTCCAGCGCGCAAGCGCGCTGGCCATGGAGAGGGAGTCGAGGATTCCATGATGAATAGAGGACGGGCGGGATCGGTCGGCGTCTTGGTCGCCGGCCTGGCCATCATGACGGTGCTGGCCGGCGGCTGCGGGCCGCGCGACGCAAAGGGTGGACAGGCCGGTGAATTGGCCGGTGCGGAGTCGACGGCGACGGGCCGCGTGGTCAACGTGGCGGTGCTGGAAGTGCAGCCCGAACGCTACGCCGACTTCGTGACGGTCACGGGTGCGGTTACGGCTGATCGTGACGTGACGGTTGCCAGCGAGGAGAGCGGCGTGATCCGCGAGGTCTTCGTCGCGAAAGGCGCGCGCGTACGTGCGGCGCAACCGATTGCGCGCATCGACGATCGCGTGCTGCGTGCCCAGTACGAGCAGGCGACGGCCGAGGCCGAGCTGGCCCGCGAGACCTGGGAGCGCCAGCGCCGGCTGTGGGAGGAAGACTCGATCGGCTCGGAAATCGCCTATCTGCGCGCCCGCTATGGGGCGGAGACGGCTGCTGCCACCGCGCGCGTCCTCGCCGTGCGCCTGGAGCGCACGATGATCCTCGCACCGATCGCCGGTGTCCTGGATGAGCGCTTCGTCGAGGTCGGCTCCATGGTGGCGCCGGGGTCGGCCGTCGCCCGTGTCGTGGATGCGGATCCGCTCAAAGTGAACGCGGGCATACCCGAGCGGTACGCGGGCGAGGTCCGCACGGGCGCTCCGGTCGTGGTCAGCTTCGACAACGGCGCGGAGGTCGAGGGCGTCGTGGGTTATGCGTCGACCATGATCGATGATCGCAACCGCACGTTCGCGGTGGAGGTCCGCGTGGGCAATGCCGGCGGCCAGCTGAAGCCTGGCATGGTCGCGCGGGTCCGCGTGACGCGCGCCATCATCGAGGATGCCCTGCTCGTGCCGCGCGATGCCGTGCTGCGCGCGCAGAGCGGCTACGTCGTGTACACGGCCGCCCAGGAGAAGGGCCAGTGGGTGGCCCGTACCCGCGCTGTCGAAACGGGATCGAGCGACGGGCGGCGCGTCATGATCCGCGAAGGCCTGTCCGCGGGTGAGCGGATCATCATCTCGGGCCAGCAGCAGGTCGCGAACGGCGACGCCATCCGCATCACCGAGGGCGGGCCGGGAGGTGGCCCATGAGTGACTTGAGCGAACGGCGGCCGCCCGGCGACGAACCGGGTGGAGCCGCCGGCGCAGGCCACGGTCGCGTCCGCTACTTCTGGCCGACCAATCTCTCCGTTGCGAACCGGGTGAGCATCGGCGCGCTCATCGCGATCGTCGCGCTGCTCGGCGGGTTGTCCTACCGGTCCATCCCGAAGGAGGCCAGTCCGGAGGTCACGATTCCCATGATCTCCGTGTCGACGGTCTATCCGGGCGTCTCGCCGAAGGACATGGAGACGCTGGTCGCGCGCGTGATCGAGGACGAACTCAATCAGGTCCCGGAGATCACGGAGTTGACGTCCACGTCGGACATGGGCTTCTCCTCCGTTACGGCCGAGTTCGATGCGGACATGGACATGGACGCGGCGCTGCAGAAGGTCCGGGAAAAGGTGGACCTGGCCCGGCCCCAGCTGCCCGCGGATGCGGAGGATCCGGCGGTCGCCGAGTTCAACATGGCCGACTTCCCCATCATGCAGGTGAACATCGCGGGCGAATACGATCTGGTGAAGCTGAAGGAACTCGCAGAACAGGTCCAGGACCGACTCGAGCAGATACCATCGATCCTGGATATCCGCCTGTCCGGCGGCCTCGAACGCATCGTGCGCGTGGACGTGGATCTTTCGCGCCTGCAGTTCTACAACCTGGGCTTCACCGACGTGATCGACGCCATCCGGTCGGAGAACGTGACCGTGCCCGGTGGTTCGATCGAGGTGGGCGCACAGGACTTCCTGGTGCGCGTCGACGGCGAGTTCGACGACACGGGCATCATCGAGGACATCGTCGTTCTGACGAAGAACGGCCGGCCGGTCTACATCCGCGACGTGGCCACGGTCGATTTCGGCTTCGAGGACCGGCGCAGCTACGCGCGTCTCGATGGGGCGCCGGTCGTGACCCTGGACATCATCAAACGGTCGGGCGAGAACATCATCGAGACGGCGGATGCGGTGAAGGCGGCGATTCAGGCCATGGCGTCCGGCTTCCCGCCCACGACCAGTGTGAAAATCACGTCCGACCAGTCCGACCAGATCCGCACCATGGTGTCGAGCCTGGAGAACAACATCATCTCGGGCCTCATTCTGGTCATCGCGGTGCTGCTGTTCTTCCTGGGGCTTCGCAACGCGGCTTTCGTGGGACTGTCGATTCCGCTGTCCATGCTGCTGTCGTTCGTGATCATGAAGGCGCTCGGCATCACCATGAACATGGTCGTGCTGTTCTCGCTGATCCTGGCGCTCGGCATGCTCGTGGACAACGCGATCGTCGTGGTCGAGAACATCTATCGACACCTGGAGACGGGCTTCGATCGTTTCGAGGCGGCCCGGCGGGGCACGGGTGAGGTCGCGCTGCCGGTCATCACCTCGACGCTGACGACGCTGGCCGCATTCTTCCCTCTGCTCTTCTGGCCGGGTCTGGTCGGCGAGTTCATGGGCTACCTGCCGCAGACGCTCATCATCACGCTGGCCAGTTCGCTCTTCGTGGCGCTCGTGCTGATCCCGTCGCTGTGCGCGGTGTTCATGCGGCTGGATGGGGCGTCGCGGCCGCCCATGCGTCGAGCTGCGCGGGCTGCGCTCCTGGCCATCGCCGGCCTCGTGCTGCTCGGCATCGGCGTGCGGAATCCGCTGGCCGCCGGGACGCTCGCCGTCACGGCAGTCGGTCTGATCCTCCTGCATCGCCTGCTGCTGGAACGGATGGGACGCTGGTTCCAGGATCACGGACTGACGCGCATCATCCGGCGCTACGAGGGTTCCCTGCGCTGGGCGCTCGCCCATCGCGGGGCCGTGCTCGGCATGGCGGTGGTCTCGTTCGTGGGGGCGGTGGTCCTCTTCGGCGCCTTCAATGCCGGCATGGAGTACTTCCCGGAGTCCATACCGCCGCAGACCGTGTACGCACGGATCGACGTGCCCGCGGGCACGACGCCGGACTTCACGAACAGTGTGGCGACACGTCTCGAGGACCAGCTGCGTTCGCTCGACGGGATGGGTGACGCCGAATCGGTCGTCGCCACGGTGGCGGGCGGTTCGGGTGGTGGCGTCGCGGAGATGTTCGGGGGCGGTGGGGGCGCCGCGTCCGTCGCGGTCAACTTCGTCAAGTACGAGCAGCGTTCGACGGACGTCTTTCAGACGTTGCAGGCCATGCAGCGGCGCTTGGGTGAAGGCGTCACAGGCGCGGAAATCAAGATCGAGCAGCAGAGCATGGGGCCGCCCAGCGGAGCGCCCATCAGCATCGAGATCAGCGGGCCGGAAGTGGAGCAGCTCAAGGCGCTGGCGGACAGCGCGCTGCTGATCCTGAAGCGTGCGCCGGTGTTCGCGAAACTCGAAGGACTCAAGAGTGACATGGAGCGCGGCCGCCCGGAGCTGATCGTCGAAGTCGATCGCGAGCGCGCCGCGCTGTACGATCTGACCACGGCGGAAGTGGGCGCGACGGTGCGGACCGCGATCCAGGGTTCCGAGGCCGCCAAGTTCCGCTCCGGCAAGGATGAGTACGACATCGTCGTGCGCCTTGCGGAACAGTACCGGTCCGACCTGGAGGCGCTGCGCGATCTGACCGTTCTGTCGGAGGGCAACCAGGTTCCGCTGCCCAGTGTCGCTTCGTGGCGCATCGACGAGGGTCTGAGCACCGTCAAACGGAAGGACCTCGATCGCGTCGCGACCATCGCGGCGGACGCACGGGCCGGTGAGCAGAGCAACGCCGTGCTGGCTGAGGTCCGCCAGACACTGGCGGGATTCCAGGGCACACTGCCTGCGGGCTACGAGCTGCGATACACGGGTCAGCAGGAAGATCAGGCGGAAGCGATGGCGTTCCTACAGGGCGCTTTCCTGATCGCCCTGGCACTGATCGCGCTGATCCTGATGTCCCAGTTCAATTCGGCGCTGAAGCCGATCATCATCATGATGGCCGTGCTCATGTCGACAGTCGGCGTGCTGATCGGGCTCGTCGTTTTCCGCATGCCGTTCGGGATCATCATGACGGGCCTGGGTGTGATCTCGCTGGCCGGGATCGTCGTGAACAATGCAATCGTGCTCATCGACTACGTGGATCTGCTGCGCGAGCGTGATGGCATGCCGAGGGAAGAAGCGCTGGTGAACGCGGGTCTCACCCGGTTCCGCCCCGTCATGCTCACGGCGATCACCACGGTCCTGGGCCTGGTGCCGCTGGCCATCGGGTTCAACATCGATTTCTTCGGGTTCTTCGCTGCCCTCTCGCCGAACATCTTCTGGGGCGGGGAGCAGGCGGCGTGGTGGGGTCCGATGGCGATCGCGGTCATTGCCGGACTCACGTTCGCGACGCTGCTGACCCTCATCCTTGTGCCGGTGCTGTATTCGGTGCTGGACGACGTGGGTCTGTTCGCGCTGCGCACGTTCACTTCGTCGGGTGCCGAGGCGGCAGCCGCCGAGCCGGCAGAGACGTCGATTGCCGGGCATCACGAGAAGCCGGGCAACTTGTCCCCGGGTCGCCGGCGCCTGGCCGGTACGCTGGCGAGGTTCGGTCTGGGCGGGGCGTCCACCTGAGGCGTCGGCGATCGCCACGAGGGCCGGGTGCGCCGCGCCCGATCCCTGTGGCGGTCGTGCGACGGAGCGTCATGAGACGAACGAGCGCGCTGGCGCTGCTGCTCGCGGCCTGTGCGGGGTCACCGGCCGATGAAGGCCCGCCGGACGCCGCGCCGACGCTGCGGGCGGCGCTGATCGTATCCGGTCTGAACGGACCGGTCCACCTGGCGGCTCCGCCGGGAGACGCTCGCCTGTTCGTCGTGGAGCAGCCGGGCCGGGTCCGCATCGTGCGGTCGGGCCAGCTGCTCACGGAGCCGTTTCTCGACATCACGGACGTCGTCGGCAGTGGCGGCGAGCGCGGCCTGCTCAGTATCGCGTTTCACCCGAACTGGGCGACGAACGGTTTCTTCTTCGTCAACTACACGGACCGCAGCGGGGCGACGCGTGTCGAGCGCTACCGCGTCAGCGCCGACCCCGATCGCGCGGAGCGCAACAGTGCCCGGCTGATCCTCACGGTTGCTCAGCCGTTCGCCAATCACAACGGCGGACTCGTCGCGTTCGGGCCCGACGGCAAGCTGTGGATCGGGATGGGCGACGGCGGCAGCCGCGATGATCCACAGGGGCACGGCCAGAACGCCGGGACCCTGCTGGGTGCCCTGCTGCGTCTCGATGTCGATGCCGGAGATCCGTACGCCATCCCCGCGGACAACCCGTTCCGTACGACACCCGGGGCGCGACCGGAGATCTGGGCGATCGGGCTGCGTAATCCGTGGCGCTTCGCCTTCGACCGTCCGACGGGAGACCTGTACATCGCGGACGTCGGTCAGGAGGACTGGGAGGAAGTCAACGTCGTGCCGTCAGCGACCGCCGGCCTCAACTACGGATGGCGCGTCATGGAAGGACGACAGTGTTTTCGCACGGCATCCTGCAACCAGGCCGGACTTACGTTGCCTGCGCTGGAGTACAGCCACGCCATCGGCTGCTCGATCACGGGCGGGCACGTCTATCGCGGCGCCGCGCTGCCCGCGCTGCGTGGCCACTACTTCTATGGCGATTACTGCCGCGGTTGGATCCGGAGTTTCCGGTTTGCCGCATCGGGTGTGATGGAAGAGCGGGAGTGGCCGATCGGTGGCCTGGGGCGGATTCTGTCGTTCGGGGAGGACGCGTCCGGCGAGCTGTACGTCCTGACCGACGCCGGCCGCGTCTACCGGCTCGAGCCGGGCAGTTGAACTGGAGGGCGTGGTCGGTTCCTGGATGTGAGAAGCCCCCGGGAGCGGTCACGTCGCTGCCCGGGGGCTTGCTTACCGCTGGCGGATCTCGCCTTGGTTCGGTGTCGCCACGTGTGACGACCTGGCTCGTTCCTCCCCGGATTCGTGCGGTCCCGCTCCGGGTCCCCGTGAGTGCGGGTTCAGTTGCGTCCAGCGACCTCGCAACCGGCTCGTCAGTTGCCGAAATCCCGACGAGCGGCCGGCTTGTTTCGTTTTTTCGAACTTCGCCGGCTGAGTCGTCCGCGATCGACCGCTGCACGGTGCCGACTCGAGGGCATTGTATCGATTCGGAATCCGGCGTGCAAGTCCTTCGTCTTCCGTTCGGTTCACGGCAGCCGATTGGCGCGCGAGCCGAGTGTGACACGTACCGTGATCGTCTGGGCGTCACGCAGCAGACGGACCTCGACCTCGTCGCCCGGCCGGTGCGCCGCGAGCGCATCGGTGAGACCCTGGAGATCCGCGACGTCCATGCCGCCGAGTCCGACGATGACGTCACCGCCGCGGATCCCCGCGCGTGCGGCCGGTGATTCCGGACTCACGCCGCTCAGTTTCACGCCCCGTTCCACCGGCGTGAAATCGGGCACGCTGCCCAGCCACGCACCGGCGCCGCGTGTCGCGCCCGGCTGTGCGGGCGCCGGCGGGGTGCCGGCACCGCGCAACAGCGTCAGTGCGGGTCTCCGGTTCGCGACCGTGCCCGCGATGTCGGCCACCAGCCCGGCCACGCGCTCCAGGCCCGCTGCATCGATGCGCTCCCAGTCGTCGCTCGGCCGATGGTAGTCCGCATGCACGTTGGTGAAGAAGTGCAGGACGGGAATGTCCTTCGCGTAGAACGCCGTGTGATCGCTCGGTCCGTACCCTTCGCCGTGCGTCACGAGTGCGAGCCCGGCCCGGCCCGCCGCGTCCTCCAGGATCCCGGTCCATTCCTCCGCGGTCGCCACGCCGTAGACGATGAGGGGCTGATCGCCGAGCCGCCCGACCATGTCCATGTTGAGCATGCCGATGAGCGGGCCGGACGTCTGGGTCGGGTTCGCCGCGAACCAGTTCGATCCGATCAGTCCGGACTCCTCGCCCGTGAACGTGATGAACAGGATCGAACGCGCCGGCCCCGGCCCCGCGGTCAGGTGCCGGGCCACGCGCAGCAAAGCCGCCACGCCGGACGCGTTGTCGTCCGCACCGTTGTGCACCTCGCCGGCCCGGTCCGGCGCGAGCGAGCCGGGGCCGCCCGTGCCCAGATGGTCGTAGTGTGCGCCGACGACGATGAACTCGTCGCGCAGGGCGGGATCCGATCCGGGCAGCACGGCCACGACATTACGGCCCTCGCCGGTGACGTGCGGGTTCAGGACACTGGCCAGCGGGACCGACTGGAAGAAGCTGCCCGCTTCGCCCGCGGGCCGCAGGCCCAGTTCGCGGAACACGGACGCGATGTACTCCCCGGCGCAGCGCTCTCCGGGCGAGCCGGCCAGCCGGCCGGCCAGGGCGTCGTCCGCGAGGTAGCGCACGGCCGCGATCGGCTGGGCAAGGCCGCGCGTCAGCGCGCTCGGATCGGGGCACGCCTGGCCGGCCAGCGGCGTCGCCGCGACCAGGGCCAGCAACGCGGCAGTAGCGGCGCAAGCCGCGCGCGCAGCGGCGCCGGCCGTGGGGGTGTTTCCCCACGCTGGCGCCGGGAGAAATCCCTTCTTTCGCATCTGCATCTTTCGGCCTCGACAGTCCGTTCGGTTCCCAGTATTCTACCCCGCATGAATGCGATTCGGGTAGTCCTTGTCTCGATGCTGGTCGTGGCCTGTTCCGCGCCGGAAACAGGGCACGATGGTGCTGACGCCGCGCCGCTCGCGCTGCCGGACTCGATCACCGGTGCGCGGCCGTTCCCTGCGGATCCGGCCGAGCCGCGCCTGGTCAACGTGCGGCAGCTCACGCATGGCGGACAGAATGCCGAGGCGTACTTCTCGCCGGACGGGCGGCAGCTGATCTTCCAGGCCTCGTGGGAGGGTGTGAGCGCGTGTGACCAGATGTACGTCATGGATGTGGACGGCGGGAACGTGCGGCGTGTCTCGACCGGTGAAGGCAAGACGACGTGCGGCTTCTTCTTCCCGTCGGGGCAACGCGTCCTGTTCAGCTCTACGCATGCGCAGGCACCCGGCTGCCCGGCACCACCGGATTACAGCCGGGGCTACGTCTGGCCGATCGACGACTACGACATCTACTTCGCCGATCCGGACGGTTCCAACCTCGTGCGCGTGACGGATTCGCCGGGGTACGACGCAGAGGCCACGCTCTCGCCGGATGGCCGCACGATCGTGTTCACATCGACGCGCGACGGCGATCTCGACATCTACGCGATGGACGCGGACGGCTCGAACGTGCGCCGTCTCACGGATGAGCCGGGCTACGATGGCGGTCCCTTCTTCTCGCCCGATGGGACGAAGATCGTGTATCGTGCCCACCACCCGGCGGACGCGGCCGAGCTGGCGGACTACCAGGCGCTCGTGGCCGCGAACCTGGTCCGGCCTTCGACGCTCTCGGTCTGGGTCATGGACGCGGATGGCAGCAACAAGCGGCGCGTCACCACGACGCCCGGGGCCAACTTCGCGCCATTCTTCCATCCCGACGGGCGCCGGATCATCTTCAGCTCCAACCTGCACGAGCCGGCCGGGCGCAATTTCGATCTGTACATGATCGACATCGACGGGAACAACCTCGAGCGGATCACGCAGTACGGTGACTTCGACGGATTCCCGATGTTCAGTCCGGATGGCCGACACCTGGTGTTCGCGTCGAACCGGGGCGGCAAGGTGCCGGGGGAGACCAACGTCTTCATCGCGGACTGGGTGGACGGTCCGCTCGCGCCGACTTCACGTTGAGCATGCATGCCGCACGACGGGCCGGCCCGGCGCGGTCGCTTCCTGCCGTCCGCGCCCGTGCCCGTGACAAGTACGTCCCGCGGACGAGTCCGCTCACCCTCTTTCCGGAGAGCCCATGCACGTCGGCGTAGTGAAGGAGACGCACCCCGGGGAGCGTCGCGTCGCGCTTACGCCCGAGGGCGTAGGCCGCCTGACCGCGGCCGGGCTCACGGTCCTCGTCCAGGCCGGCGCCGGGCAGGACGCCGGCTTCACGGACGCGGCCTATGAAAAGGCCGGTGCCCGGATCCTCGCCTCCGGAGGCGAGGTGCTGGGCGGGTGCGAGCTGCTGCTGAAAGTGCGCGGGCCGTCCTTCGACGGGGCCGGTGCGGAGACCGCAAACCTCAAGAAGGGGAGCGCCGTCATCGGCCTGCTGCAGCCGCTCACGTCGCCGGACCTCGTCCGGTCGCTCGCCCAGCGCGGCCTCACGTCATTCGCGATGGAGCTGATTCCGCGCATCACGCGGGCGCAGAGCATGGATGCGCTTTCGTCCCAGGCGACCGTCGCGGGCTACAAGGCGGTGCTGAGCGCGGCCGCCGCATCGCCCAAACTGTTTCCGATGCTGATGACCGCTGCCGGAACGATCCCGCCATCCAGGGTGCTCGTCCTGGGCGCGGGTGTGGCCGGCCTGCAGGCCATCGCCACGGCGCGGCGGCTTGGCGCGATCGTCGAAGGGTACGACATCCGCCCCGACGTGAAGGAGCAGGTCGAGAGCCTGGGCGCGCGCTGGGTGGGCCTGGCCATGGAAGAGGCGGTCGGTGCGGGCGGGTACGCCAAGGAGGTCTCGAAAGACGCACAGGAGCGCGCGCTGGCGCACCTGCACAGGCTGGTCGCGGCTGCGGACGTCGTGATCACGACCGCGGCGATCCCGGGCCGGCGTGCGCCGCTGCTCGTGACCGAGGAGATGGTGCGGGCGATGCAGCCGGGTTCGGTCATCGTCGACATGGCCGCGGAGTCCGGCGGCAACTGCGCGCTGACCGTGGCGGGCCAGGACGTGGACGTCCAGGGGGTGTGCATCATGGGCCCGACCGATCTCGCAGCCACGATGCCCCTGCACGCGAGCCAGATGTACTCGCGCAATCTGGTCACGCTGCTCGACCACCTGGTCAAGGACGGCAGTCTCGTCGTCGACATGGAGGATGAAATCACGCAGGGCTGTCTCGTCACGAAGGACGGTGAAGTCGTGCATGAGCGCACCCGGTCCGTCCTGGCCGGGGCCTGAACCGCGAACCTGAGACGGATCCGGCCATGCAAGAACTGCTGATATCGCTGTACATTTTCGTGCTCGCATGCTTCGTGGGCTTCGAGGTGATCTCGAAGGTCCCGCAGATGCTGCACACGCCCCTGATGTCCGGGTCCAACGCCATCTCCGGCATCACGATCGTCGGTGCGCTGGTCGTGGCTGGCCGCGTGGAGGGTACGCTGGGCACCGTCCTGGCCGTCCTGGCCGTCGCTTTCGCCATGATCAATGTGGTGGGCGGGTTCCTGGTCACCGATCGCATGCTGCAGATGTTCCGTGCGCGGCAGGACGGATCGAAATGAACGAGGCACCCGGCGGCATCGTGCCGCTCCTGATCAACATCGCGTACCTGCTGTCCGCAGCGCTCTTCATCCTGGGGCTGAAGCGGCTGTCTTCACCGCGCACGGCGCGAAACGGCAACCTGCTCGGCGCGAGCGGCATGCTCATCGCCGTGGTCGTCACGCTTCTGCACTGGGAGATCCTGAGCTTCCTGTGGATCGTCGTGGGCGTTGTGCTGGGCTCGAGCGTGGGGCTGATCCTGGCGCGCACGGTCAAGATGACGGCGATGCCGCAGATGGTGGCTTTGCTGAACGGCTTCGGCGGCGGGGCGTCCGCGCTGGTGGCCGGTGACGAGTACCTGCGTTTCGCGGCCGGCGAGATCGCGCCGGCCCTGGATGTGCAGGCCACGATCATGCTTTCCGTCCTGATCGGCGCGGTCACGTTCTCCGGCAGCCTGATCGCGTTCGGCAAACTGCAGGAGATCGTGAGCGGGCGGACCGTCATGCTGCCCGGCCAGCGGATCTGGGCTGCGCCCGTCTTCGCAGGCACGATCGGCCTGGCCGTGTGGCTCGTGGCCGTCGACGCCAACCTGTCGTGGTATCTCGCGCTCAACGTCATCGCGCTGCTGCTGGGCGTCCTCTTCGTGATGCCGATCGGCGGAGCGGACATGCCGGTCGTCATCTCGCTGCTGAACTCCTACTCGGGACTGGCCGCGGCGATGACCGGGTTCGTCCTGAGCAACAACGTGCTGATCATCGCGGGCGCACTGGTCGGCGCCTCGGGGCTCATCCTCACGCAGAACATGTGCGATGCGATGAACCGGTCGCTGGCCAACGTCCTGTTCGGCGCGTTCACGGCCAAGGCGATCACGGCGGGTAGTGGTGCGGTCGCGACCAAGTCGGTGAGCAGCGTGCAGGCGCAGGACGCCGCGATCATGCTGGGCTATGCGCGGGGCGTGATCTTCGTGCCCGGCTACGGCCTGGCCGTCTCGCAGGCGCAGCACCAGGTCCGCGAACTGGCGGAGCTGCTCGAGGGGCGTGGCGTGGAGGTGAAATACGCGATCCACCCGGTGGCCGGACGCATGCCCGGACACATGAACGTGCTGCTCGCGGAAGCGAACGTCCCGTATCCGCAGCTCTGGGAAATGGAACGCATCAACGGCGAGTTCGAGCGGACGGACGTCGCCGTCGTGATCGGCGCGAACGACGTGGTCAACCCGGCTGCCCGACACGATCAGGAGAGCCCGATCTACGGCATGCCGATCCTCGACGTCGACCGCTCGAAGAGCGTGATCGTCATGAAGCGCAGCATGAACCCGGGCTTCGCGGGGATCGAGAACGAGCTGTTCTACAACGACAACACACGCATGCTCTTCGGTGACGCGCGCAAGTCGCTGGTCGCGCTCATCCAGGAATTGAAGGCCGGCGTCTGATGACCCGGTCGCTGCCAGGGTCCGCATGATGGACACCGGTCCCGGTCGGGCGTCTGCGGCCGTCGAAATGCGGGGCATCGCGCGCCGCTACGGCCGCCGCTGGGTCCTGCGCGGCGTCGACCTCACGGTTCAGCCCGGGGAGGTGATCGGCCTGACGGGCCGGAACGGCAGCGGCAAAACGACCCTGCTGCGCATCTGCGCCACGCTGCTCCGACCCACGCGCGGCGAGGCCTGGATCTTCGGCCGCAACGTGGTGCAGGAGGCCGGCGAGGTCCGGAGCCGGGTCGGCATGCTGGCGCACGAAGCGGCCGTGTACGGCAGCCTGACGGCTGCGGAGAACCTGGCCTTCGCCGTGCGCATGGGCGGCGAGGTGGCAGACCCGGACCGGATCGAGGCGGCCCTGGTGGAAGTCGGTCTGGCCCACACGCGCGACCAGCGCACGCGCGGCTTCTCGGCGGGCATGAAGCGACGACTGGCGCTGGCGCGTCTCCTTCTTCGACCCCCGGCGCTGCTGCTGCTGGACGAGCCGTACGCCAGCTTCGATGCGGACGGCATCGATCGCGTCAACCTGTTCGCGCAGGAAGTCGCCGACCGGGGCGGCGCCGTCCTCGTCGCGACCCACGACCTGACGCGCGGCCGGTCCGTCCTGCAGCGGACGATCGAGGTGCGTGACGGCCGCATCGCGGGAGATCTCGTGGCGGCGGGCGTTTCGTGAGCACGGCGGTGAGCGTACCGGACACCGGTGTCCGCGCGGCAGGACCGGCCGCGCTGCCCGGACGTGCGACGTCCCTGCCGGCGGGGGGAGCATTGCGTCGCGAGCTGCGCCGGGTCGGCGCGATCGTCTGGAAGGACCTGACCGCGGAACGGCGCACCAAGGCCAACTTCAACGCGGTGGCCTTCCTGGCCGCGCTCATCCTGCTCCTCTTCGGGTTCGCCCTCGGACCCGACGGGGAGACCGTGCGCCGCGCGGCGGGAGGCGTGGTCTGGCTCACGATCCTGTTCAGCGGGGTACTCTCGTTCAACCGATCGTACGAGCAGGAGACGGAGGAGGGCGCCCTCGACGCGCTCCTGCTCCATCCTGGCGACCGCCGGTCGATCTTCGTCGGCAAACTGGTCGCCAACCTGGTGTTCCTGCTTCTGGTCGAGGCCGTGCTGCTGCCGGTCGCAATCGTGCTGTACGATCTGCCGGCGACAGGGCAGCTGCCGGCGCTGGTCGGCGTGGTCGCGCTGGGGACGCTCGGCTTCGTGACGCTGGGAACGTTCTACGCCGCCATGACCAGCCGCATGCGGGCCAGGGAAGTGCTGCTGCCGCTGCTGCTGTTCCCGATGCTCGTTCCGCTGCTCGTCGGTGCGGTCGAGGCGACCGGAGCCCTGCTGGGCAACGACGCCATGGGGAACGCCGGCGCGTGGGTCCGGCTGCTGACGGTGTTCGACGTCGTGTTCCTGGTAGCCACGGTGTTCGCGTTCGAGTACGTGATCGAGGAGTAGACATGACGGCCGAAACCAATGGAACGGCCTCACTGAGGTTGCCCCGCTGGGTTGCGGCGCTGGGCGTTTTCGCGGTGTCCTTCATGGTCGCGGCGCAGGTGCTGGCGATCCAGATGTCGCCCCCGGACCGCGACATGGGGAACCTGCAGAAGATCATGTACATCCACGTCCCCGCGGCATGGATGGCCTCGCTCGCCTCCGTGATCCTCGGCGTGGCCAGCGTGCTCTACCTGTCGCGGCGGGACGAGAAGTACGATCGACTGGCCGCGGCCGCGGCCGAAGTGGGTGCGGTCATGACGGGCCTCACACTGGCGCTCGGCATGATCTGGGGTAAACCGACGTGGGGCGTGTGGTGGACCTGGGACGCCCGGCTGACGTTCACGGCCGTCCTCTTCATGATCTACGTCGGCTACCTGTCGCTGCGCGCGTTCACCGACGACGAGCAGCGGCGCGCCGTGTGGAGCGCCGCGGTGGGCGTCCTGGCCGCGATCGATGTCGTGATCGTGTACAAGGCCGTCGACTGGTGGCGGACGCTGCACCAGCCGCGTTCCAGCCCCGAGACCGTGGATCCGGCGTACGTCTTCGGACTGCGCCTCAACGCGTTCGCGTTCCTGTTCCTCATGATCTTCCTGATCGCCGCGCGGTACTACACGGCACGTCTGGAGCGCGCGGCGGATGAGCGCGCCGAGGAGCGCGCCCTGGCGGAGAGGCCTGTTCATGTCTGAGACACCGTACATCGTCGCCGCCTACATCGTCACCTGGGCGGTCGTGCTCGGGTACGTCGGTTACGCGCACATGCGTCATGCACAGGCACGGCGCCGCTATGAGGCCGAGGCAGAAAACGGAGGTGCAACTTGAGTGCAAACAAGAGTCGCAGGCGCATGGGTCTGCTGGTCGGCACGCTCGTCGTGCTGGGCGGGTTCACGTACCTGCTCAGCGGCGGCATCAGCGACAACCTGGTCTACTTCTTCACGCCGGATGAACTGCTCGCCAAGGGCGCGGAAGTCGTGGATGACCCGATCCGCCTGGGTGGCGTGGTCGCGCCCGGGAGCGTGGAATGGAATGCACAGGCGCTCGACCTGCGCTTCCGTGTGACGGACGAGACGGGCCGGGAGGTGCCGGTGCACGCTTCCAACGCGCCGCCTCAGATGTTCCGCGAAGGCATTGGCGTGATCGTCGAGGGCCGCATGACGGCGGCCGGCGTTTTCGAGGCCACGAATCTGATGGTGAAGCATTCGAACGAGTACCGCGCTCCGGACGAAGGCCACGATCCCGAGAAGATGTATCGAACGCTGGTGCGTGAACCCGGCAGCTGAGGATTCCCTGAGATGATCCGGATCATAGGATTCGCCGCGTGCGCCGTGTCGTTCGGCGTTGCGCTGTACGGCATGGTCGTGGCGATGCTCGGTGCGAAACGACGCAACGAGGCGCTGATCGAGAGTGGCCGGCAGGCTGCCTACGCGACGTTCGCGCTGATGACGCTCGCCAACCTGGCCATGATCTGGGGGCTGGTCACCCACGACTTCAGCATCGATTACGTGGCGCAGGTCGGCAGCCGTGCCACCCCCGTTTTCTTCACGATCATCTCGCTGTGGAGCGCGCTGGAAGGCTCCATCCTGTTCTGGGGATGGGTACTGGCCGCGTACACCGCGGCGGCGGTCTGGGCGACGCGCCGCGGGCTCGGCCCGCTGGCGGCCTACGCCAACGGCACGATGCTGGGCGTCGGCGTCTTCTTCTATCTGCTGCTCATCGGTCCGGCGAATCCGTGGAACCTGGTCTCGCCCGTGCCGGCGGACGGTCCGGGGCCCAATCCGCTGCTGCAGAACCACGTGCTCATGGCGGTGCATCCGCCGCTGTTGTACCTGGGCTACGTCGGCCTGACGGTGCCGTTCGCGTTCGCCATCGGGTCGCTGCTGTCAGGGCGCGGCGATGACGCGTGGCTGCGGGTCACACGACGCTGGACGCTGGTCTCCTGGGTGTTCCTGTCGATGGCGATCGTTGCGGGCATGTGGTGGTCCTACGACGTGCTCGGCTGGGGCGGCTACTGGGCCTGGGATCCGGTCGAGAACGCCTCGTTCATGCCGTGGCTGACCGCGACGGCGTTCCTGCACTCCGCGATGGTCCAGGAGCGGCGCGCCATGCTGCGCGTCTGGAACCTGAGCCTGATCATCAGCACGTTCCTGTTGACGATCCTGGGCACGTTCCTGACCCGCAGCGGCGTGCTGTCCTCGGTGCACGCGTTCACCGAGGGTACGATCGGCCTGTTCTTCCTCGCCTTCATCGCCATCGTGCTGCTCTTCTCGCTCGTGCTGCTGATGGGCAAGGGCGGTGCGCTGGCCAGCCAGGGCAGCCTGGACGATCCGTTGTCGCGCGAGTCGGTCTTTCTGGTCAACAACCTGCTGTTCACGGCGTTCACCTTCACCGTGCTGCTGGGAACGCTGTTTCCTCTCGTGGCCGAGGCGGTGCGCGGCGTCAAGGTCAGCGTGGGCGCGCCGTTCTTCAACCGGATGACCGTACCGCTCACGGTCGCGCTGCTGTTCCTGGTCGGTGTGGGGCCGGTGCTGCCGTGGCGGGGCGGAGCGCGGGATCGGGTGGCGCGCCGCCTGCGCTGGCCCGCGCTCGCCGCCATTCTGACCGCCGCGGTCGCGCTGACGCTCGGACTGCGCGCCTTCTGGTCGTTCCTGGCCTTCACGTTCGCGGCCTTCACGCTGGTCTCGAACGCACAGGAATTCGCGTTCGGCGCGCTGGCCCGGATGCGTGCGCACGGCGAAGCGCCATGGCGAGCGCTGGGCAGACTCATGATGGCGAACAACCGCCGCTACGGTGGGTACCTGGCCCACATGGGTGTCGTGGCGCTCGCGGTCGGGATCACGGCCTCTTCGACATTCCGGTCGGAGCGTCAGGCCACGCTGGAACCCGGCCAGAGCCTGGCCGTAGAAGGCTACCGGGTGCGGTTCGACCGGGTGCGGGCGTGGCAGGAGCCGCACCGCTGGGTGATCGCGGCCGATCTCACGGCCTTCCGCGGAGACCGTGAGCTGGGGCCGCTGGATCCTCGCCTCAATTTCTACAATGCCCGGCAGGAGCCGATCACGACGCCAGCCGTGCGCAGTCGCCCCGGCGACGATCTGTACGTGAACCTGCTGGCCTTCGAGCAGGACGGGTCGACCGCCACGCTGAGTGTCATCGTCGAGCCCCTGGTGTGGTGGATCTGGCTGGGTGGATTCATCGTGGCTGCGGGAGGGATCCTGGCCTCGCTGCCGAAACGGAAGGCCAGACTGCGGCTCGACAGGCCGGCGCCCGAACCGGTGCCGGCGGCGGAGGTGCCATGAACTGGCCGCGTGCATTCGTCGGTCTCGGTGTCGCGCTCGCCATCTCGGGGCTGCTCGCGTTCGGTCTGACGCGCGACCCCAACGAGATCATCTCGCCCCTGCCGGGCCAGGAGGCGCCGGGATTCGCGTTGCCCGTCATGGATCCCGACGCGGCCCGTGACTCGGTTCACCTGGCAGGTCTGCGCGGCGAGGTGGTGGTGCTGAACTTCTGGGCGTCATGGTGTCTGGCCTGTCGCGATGAACACTTCGACCTTTCCGAAACGGCGCGCCACTACGACGGCAAGGGCGTGCGCTTCTTCGGCGTGCTGTATCAGGACTCGCCCGCCAACGGGCTCCGCTGGATCCGGGAGATGGGCGGGCAGAGCTACCCGTCGCTGAACGACGACGGCTCACGGACGGCCATCTCCTATGGACTGTACGGCGTCCCGGAGACGTTCATCATCGATCAGTCGGGCCGCGTCGTGCACAAACAGGTCGGTCCCATCACCGCGGCCGTGCTGCGCCGGGTGATTGATCCGTTGCTCGACGCTCCGGCCGGCGGTCCATGACAGTGCGGAGCGCCGGGCGCGTCTTCGCGATCGGCCTGATCGCGCTGGCCGCGAGTGCGCCCACCGCCCGCGCCGTCCCGCAGGACACGAGCACCGTCGTCATCGAGGAAACGCTCATCGATGTGCAGGTCCGCGAGATCGCGGCCCAGCTGCGCTGCGTCGTGTGCCAGGGCCTCTCGCTCCAGGATTCGCCGTCCGCGCTCGCCCAGGAGATGCGGGCGCTGATCCGCGAGCGGCTGGAACTCGGGGAGACGCCCGAAGAGGTCAAGGAGTACTTCGTGCGCAGTTACGGCGAGTGGATTCTGCTGGAGCCCGAACCCAGCGGATTCAACCTGGCCATCTACGTCCTGCCCATCGCCGCAGTGCTGGCCGGTGGCGCCTTCGTCGCCGTGGCGATGCGCCGGTGGCTGCGGGCGCCTGGAGCGGATGGCGCCGCGCCCGTTGCCGCACCCGTCGAGCCGGATCCCGAACTGGCGCCCTGGGATTGATGCGCGGGCCGCCCATGTGGCGTGCCCGTTCCCATCAGCGCTGCCTCAGAACAGACCCGTGATCGTGCCGTCCTCGGCCAGGCTCATGCCCTCGGCCGCGGGCTTCTTCGGCAGTCCGGGCATCGTCATGATGTCACCCGTGTGCGCGACGACGAAGCCCGCACCCGCGGAGGGCGTCACGGATCGGACGTTGATGGTGAAGCCGGACGGCGCGCCGCGCAGCGCGGGATCGTCGGAGAACGAGTACTGCGTCTTGGCCATGCAGATCGGGACGTCGCGCATGCCGATCGCTTCCAGACGCGCGATCTCCTTCATCGCGACCGGCGTGTACGTGACGCCATCGGCCCCGTAGATGCGTGTCGCGATCGTCTCGATCTTCTCGGAAAGCGGCGCGTCGAGCGGGTAGAGAGGCTTGAAATCCGCGGTCCCGCCGTCGGCGAGGGCCATCACCCGCTCGGCCAGCTCCGCGGCACCGGCGCCGCCGTGGGCGTGCACGTCGGCCAGCGCAGCCGGCACACCCATCTCGGCGCAGGCCTGCAGTACCGCATCCAGTTCGGCGTCCGTGTCGCTCGCGAAACGGTTGAGGGCGACAACCGGCGGCACGCCAAAGCGGCGGACGTTCTCGACGTGCCGCCGCAGGTTGGCGAAGCCGCGCCGGACCGCAGCGACGTCCTCGCCGCCCAGATCGGCGAGCGCGACGCCGCCGTGCATCTTCAGCGCGCGGATCGTGGCGACCACGGCCGCCGCCGCGGGCCGGAGTCCGCCCGCCCGGCACTTGATGTCGAAGAACTTCTCGGCGCCCAGATCCGCGCCGAAGCCCGCTTCGGTCGCGACCACATCGCCCAGACGGAGCGCAGCGCGCGTCGCGACCAGGGAGTTGCAGCCGTGCGCGATGTTGCCGAACGGACCTGCGTGAATGAACGCGGGTGTGCCGCCCAGCGTCTGGACCAGGTTGGGCAGCACGGCATCCTTCAGGAGCAGCGTCATGGCCCCGGCCGCGCCCAGGTCGGCCGCCCGCACCGGCTGGAACTGGCGGTCGTATCCGACGATGATGCGGCCCAGCCGCGTCTCCAGGTCGCGCCGGTCCGCCGCCAGCGCGAAGATCGCCATGACTTCCGACGCCGCCGTGATGAGGAAGCCTTCCTCGCGCGGGACGCCGTTGGCCGCGCCGCCCAGCCCGATCACGATCTGACGCAGCGCGCGATCGTTCATGTCGACGGCGCGCTTCCACGTGATGCGTCGTGGATCGAGCCCGCTCGCGTTCCCCTGCTGCAGGTGATTGTCCAGCATCGCAGACAGCAGGGCATGCGCCGTCGTGATCGCATGGAAATCGCCCGTGAAGTGCAGGTTGATGTCTTCCATCGGCACGACCTGCGCATGACCGCCACCCGTGGCCCCTCCCTTGATCCCGAAGACCGGACCCAGGCTGGGCTGCCGGAGGCACAGCACGACGCGCTTGCCGGCCAACCGGAGGGCGTCGGCAAGGCCGACGCAGACCGTGGACTTGCCTTCGCCGGCCGGCGTGGGGTTGATCCCGGTGACCAGGATGAGCCGGCCGCGCTCGTCACGGTTCTCGATGGCGTCGATCCGGACCTTGGCCTTGTACGGGCCGTAGAGTTCGAGCGCGTCTTCGGCCAGCCCGAGCTGGGCGGCGATATCCACAATGGGCTGGAGGCTGTGGGCCTGTGCGATTTCGATGTCGCTTCTCATGGCTCTCTGCTGGCGGTGTGGACGGTCATCCTCCGGAAAAGCGGGGCGAAAGATATGGGGGGCGGCCGGCCACACAACCCGGGGACGGGCGGGGGAAGGCGCGGGAGACGAGCTGAAACCGCGTCCCCCGGCCCGGCGTAGAGAGCGCTGTCACCCGGCCCGCGTCTCCCTCCGGACGCGGGCCGAAGGCGCTGGCCTGCATCACAGGGAAGATGAACATGCGCCCGCTGATCTCCGCCCTGCTCCTCGCGGCCGCCGCGAACGCACCGGCCGTCGCACAGGAATTCGATCTGCGCGGGTCCGGCATCCCGCGCGACGCCGCGTTCCGCATCCAACGCATTCTGGACGACCCCTCCACGACGCGCCTGACCGGCGTGGCGACGATCGCGGCAGGGGCCACCGCCGACGGCGCCGTCGTCGTGAGCGATGGACACCTGACCGTGTCCGGCACGATCCGCGGAGACCTGGTGGCGCTGCGCGCCGACGTCGTGCTCGAACCCGGAGCGCAGGTCGACGGTGACGTCACGGTCGTCGACGGCACGCTGCGCGGCGAAGACGTGGCCCGGATCGGGGGCACGCTCACGATCTACGGGGAAGGTTTCGATCTGTTCGCCCGTGCGCGCGACCTGCATGGCGAGCGGGCGTGGCGCGAGCGCGATGACTGGCCCGGAGACCGCCGGGATGGCGCGGACCTTCTCGTGCGTGTCGGCTGGAACTACAACCGCGTCGAAGGGCTGCCGGTGCAGTTCGGCCCGGACATCCGGACGGGTGGCCCGTTCGCCACGCGCATCCAGGCACTGGCCGTATGGCGCACGGCCGTGGGCCCGATCACCCGGACCGAGACGATGGGGTACGAAGCGCGCGTCGAGCAGAGCCTGGGCGGACCCACCCTCCGCGTGGGCGCGACCATGCGGTCTACGGTCGATCCCATCGAGGCCTGGAGCCTCTCCAATCTGGAGGCGTCACTGGCCGCCGGCCTGTTCCACGACGACCAGCGCGACTACTTCGAGCGGCAGGGCTGGAGCGTGTACGCGCGCGTCTCACCGCCGCGGACGCCGCTGGACGCGACTCTCGAGTATCGTGACGAGGAGCACCGTTCCATTGCCGCCCGGGACCCGTGGACCCTCTTCAACGGCGACCACACGTGGCGGGCACAGCCGCTCGTGGGTGAAGGCGACCTGAGCATCATCGCCGGCACGGTGACCTGGGATGACCGGCGCCGCGAGGGCTTCGGTCAGCGCGGCTGGTATGCCCGTGCGCGTCTGGTCCGTGCCGTGGACGGAGCGCTGACCGTACCCGGAGGCCAGGACATTTCCGGCGAACCAACCGAGGCCGCGACCTTCGACAAGGGTTTCAGTGCAGGGCTGCTGGATGTGCGCCGCTACGACCACGCGGGTTCGAACGGTGTCCTCGGTCTGCGCCTGGTCGCGGGCGGCGCCCTCGAGCGTACGGCTCTGCCGCCACAGTTCCAGCACGCGCTTGGCGGTCCGGGCACGCTGCCCGGTCACGCGCTCTTCGCGGCCGACTGCGGCGCGCGGCGCGCGTTTCTCACTCGCGTGGATGATCCCGCGGGCCCGACGTATTTCGGCGGTTATGGCTGTGATCGATTCGCGCTCGCTCAGATCGAGTACCGCGGCGGATTCGATCTCCGCTTCGGATCCGAGTGGGACGACGAAGGCCAGTGGCGCGATTACGGTCACTTCGATGTGGACTTCGACTGGACGGTGTTCTTCGATGCCGCGCGTGGCTGGGCGTTCGAGCGCGAGCGGCTGGTCGAGCGCACGGGTACCGGCATGCTCTACGATGTCGGTGCCGGCATCATCCTGGGCGGGCTCGGGTTCTACGGTGCAGTGCCGCTGAACCGGCAGGATCGGGGGCTCCGGCTCTTCGTGCGGCTGGGTCCGCGCTTCTGACGCGCGCCGTGCAGAGGAGCACCGGTCGGGTGGCCGGCGCTCCGCGCGGCTGGCCACGGGGTTGTGCCACCGGGCCGACGCCGGATAGTCTTCCCGCATGAGCGGACCTTCGCTGCGCGTACGCTTCGCGCCGTCGCCGACCGGTTTCCTCCACGTCGGTGGCGCCCGCACTGCCCTGTTCAACTGGCTCCTCGCCCGCCACACCGGCGGCACGTTCATCCTGCGCATCGAAGACACCGACCGCGAGCGGTCCAACGACGAGCTCACGGCTGCGATCGTCGATGGCATGACGTGGCTGGGCCTGGATTGGGACGAGGGGCCGTTCTTCCAGGCCGAAGGACTGAAGCGCCACCAGCGGGATGCGCTTGCGCTCCTCGAGGCCGGTGCCGCGTACCGCTGTTTCTGCACGCCCGAGGATGTGGATCGCAGGCGGGTCGTGGCCGGTATCCGGGAGGGCGCGTTCCGCTACGATCGGCTGTGCCACCGTCTGGACCCGGACGTCTCTCTGCGGCGCGCCGCCGACGGCGATGCCTTCACGGTCCGGTTCCTCGTGCCACGGGGCGTCACACGGTGGGCGGATGTGGTGCACGGGCCCATCGAGTTCGACAACGCGGAGATCGAGGACCTGATCCTTCTGCGCAGCGACGGTACGCCGACATACAACCTCGCGGTCGTGAGCGACGATGTGGAGATGCACATCACACACGTCATCCGCGGTGCGGATCACATCTCGAACACGCCCAAGCAGATCATGCTGTACCAGGCGCTGGGCCGGCCGCTGCCGGTGTTCGCGCACGTCCCTCTCATCCACGGCGAAGACGGAAAGCGGCTCTCGAAACGACATGGCGCGACCGCCATAGATCAGTACCAGACGATGGGCATCCTGCCCGAGGCGATGGTCAATTTCCTCGCCCTGCTGGGCTGGTCGTCCGGGACCGATCAGGAGATCTTCTCGGTTCAGGAACTCATCGAGCGATTCACGATCGAGCAGGTCAACAAGAAGGCCGCGATCTTCGATGTGCAGAAGCTGCTCTGGCTGAACGGCCACTATCTGCGCAGCCGCCCGGCCGCGGACATCGTACCGCTCGTGCTCGAGCACATGAGGGTCGCAGGCAACGCCCCGCCCGCGAGCGCCGGCGCCGAGCACGACCGCTTCCTTGCCGTGATCGGCACGCTGCAGGCCCGCTCGCGGACCACGGAAGAGATCGCGACGCAGGCCGTGGCCTATTTCGACCACGCGCTCCAGTACGATCCCGCCGCTGTCCGCAAGCACTGGAAAGGCGCCGAGACGGCCGATCGGCTGGCACGATTGCGCGAGGTGTGGACGGCTCTGGACCGCTGGGACGATGATGCCCTCGAGGCCGGTCTGCGAGGGCTGGCGGAGACGCTCGGCGTGAAGGCCGGCATGCTGATCCACCCGCTCCGTGTGGCGCTGATCGGCGCGGCTGACGGTCCCGGCATTTTCGACATCGTGCGTCTGCTGGGACGCGAACGCGTCCTGCACCGCGTCGAGCAGGCCATCGGGGCGATGCGCAGCACGGCGGGCGGGACGGTTCCCTGAAGCGACGCGCGTCCGCCGCAACGGTTGACCGTGCGACGGCACCGTGACTAACTTCCCGTAACTGCCCCTTGGTGTAATTGGCAACACGCCTGACTCTGGATCAGGAGAGTCCTGGTTCGACCCCAGGAGGGGCAATCCGCTCCGGACCTTCACGCATGCCCCAGCCTCTGAGGCCGCGCGAGCAGCGACTGCTCGACTACCTCGTCGGTTTCCTCCGGGAAAACGGATTCCAGCCGTCCATCCGCGAAATGGGTGAGGCGCTCGGCTACCGCTCGACGCGCACCGTGTACACCGTTCTGCGCGGGCTCGAAAGCAAGGGCTGGATCGAGCGGGACCGGGCGCGATCACGCGGCGTGCGGCTGCTGGCGGAGGACGCCGCGTCGCGGCCGGTCCTGGAGTCGACGCACCCGCAGTTCGACCTCGCACGGGCGGAGGATGCGCTGTGGATGGCGAGGGCGCTGGAGCAGGCCGTCGGTGGGGGCGCGGCCGATGAAGTGCCGGTCGGCGCCGTGCTCGTGCGCGACGGCCGGCTGATCGCGGAGGCGCACAACCGCACACGCACGCGGGGAGATCCGACGGCGCACGCCGAGGTCGTGGCCCTGCGCGCCGCAGCGGCCCGGCTGGGCCACGGCCGCTTCGAGGACTGTACGCTGTACGTGACGCTCGAGCCGTGCGCGATGTGCGCGGGGGCGATTGTTCTGGCCAGGCTCGGCCGCCTGGTCTACGCCGCCACCGATCCGAAGACCGGCATGTGCGGATCTCTCGCCTGCGTTGTACAGGACGACCGTCTGAACCATCGCGTCCGTCTGTCGAGAGGCGTGCTCGCCGAGCCGGCGGGCGCCCTGCTGCGCGAATTCTTCCAGTCCCGACGCGCGCGACCGACGGCCGATTGACACGATCCCGGGGTCGCGGCTACCGTTCGGGCCGTTCCGACCCGGCGTCGCAGACCGACAGGGGTGGCAGCCATCGACCGGCAATTGCTGATGGACGGCAGGGCCGTGGAGCGCGCGCTCGCGCGCATGGCCCGCGAGATCGTCGAGCTGAATCAGGGCGTCGCCGATCTTGCCCTCATCGGCATCCAGCGGCGCGGCGTGCAGCTCGCACACCGGCTGTCGGACGAGATCGAGCGCGCGGAAGGCCTGCGCCCGCCAGTCGGCACGCTCGACATTACGCTGTACCGCGACGACCTCACCGCCATCGGACCTCGCCCCGTCCTCGGCCGCACGAAACTGCCCGACTCCGGCATCGATGGCGTGCGCGTCGTCATCGTCGACGACGTGTGCTACACCGGCCGCACGGTGCGGGCCGCGCTCGATGAACTGGCCGACTTCGGCCGACCGGCCAGGACCCTGCTATGCGTGCTCGTCGATCGTGGCGGAAGAGAACTGCCCATTCAGCCGGACATCGTGGGCAAGCACGTGCAGGCGGCCCCGGACCAGCGTGTAGACGTGCTCGTGCCCGAGCTCGACGACCGCCTCGCCGTCGAGCTGACGACGCAGCCGGAGCCGGCGGCATGAGCGGCGTCGCCACGTTCCTGGGCAAGGATCTGATCGGGCTCGAGGGCATGGCGGCGGCACAGCTCACGGCCATCCTCGATACGGCCGAGGCGTTCAAGGAGATCAGCGAACGGCCCATCAAGAAGGTCCCGGTCCTGCGCGGTCAGACCATCGTGAACCTCTTCCTGGAAGCCTCGACGCGAACGCGCATCTCGTTCGAATTCGCCGAGAAACGCCTGTCCGCGGACACGGTGAACATCTCGGGCACCGGCTCCAGCGTGCAGAAGGGCGAGACGCTGGTCGATACGGCGCGCAATCTGGAGGCGATGCGCATCGACATGGTCGTGATCCGGCACCCGTCTTCGGGCGCAGCCCGTTTCCTGGCCGACCGCATACCGAGCAACGTCGTGAACGCGGGGGACGGACAGCACGAGCACCCCACGCAGGGGCTGCTCGACATGCTGACGATCCGCGACCACCGCGGACGGATCGCAGGCCTGCGGGTGTGCATCGTCGGAGACGTGCTCCACTCGCGCGTGGCTCGCTCCAACATCTGGGGTCTGCTCACGCTCGGCGCGGAGGTCGCAGTCTGTGCACCGCGCACGCTGCTGCCAAGGGGCATTGAAGAACTCGGCGTACGCGTGTTCGACCGCATTGAGGCGGCCCTGGAGTGGGCGGATGTCGTCAACGTGTTGCGCCTGCAGCTGGAACGCATGCAGGCCGGTTTCGTGCCCAGCCTGCGCGAGTACAACCGCGTGTTCGGCCTGTCGCGTCAGCGCGTCGAACAATCGGGGCGCGATCTGCTCATTCTGCACCCCGGCCCCATGAATCGAGGCGTCGAGATCGACAGCGATGTTGCGGATGGACCGGGCGCGGTCATCCTCGACCAGGTCACGAACGGCGTGGCCGTGCGCATGGCCGTGCTCTACCTGCTCGCCGGCGGTCGGCCGGAAACCGCGGAGGCGGCCAAGGGCGGCGCTGCGCGTGAGGGAGGTGCAGCATGACGGGGCTGGGCTGGCCGGACGACGGACCGCTCGTGCTGCGCGGCGGGCGTGTCATCGATCCGTCGGCCGGGCACGACGCGCGGCTCGATGTGCTGCTCGTGGACGGCAACGTGGCGGCCGTCGGCGCGGCGCTGCCGGTGCCGGAAGGCGCGCGTGTCCTGGACTGCGAGGGCCTCATCGTCTGTCCCGGCCTCATCGATCTGCACGTGCACATGCGTGAACCCGGTGGCGAACACAAGGAGACGATTCTGACGGGGGCGCGGGCCGCGGCCGCAGGCGGCTTCACCGCCGTGTGCGCGATGCCGAACACGGATCCGCCGGTCGACGATCCGGCGGCCGTCGGATTCGTGCGCGCGGAAGGGCTGCGCGCGGGTTTCGCAAGGGTCTATCCCGTCGGTGCCGTGTCCGTGGGACAGAAGGGGGATCGGCTGACGCAGGTGGGCGAGATGGTCGACGCCGGGGCCGTTGCGATCACGGACGACGGGAGGCCGGTGAGCGATGCCGGACTCATGCGGCTCGCCCTGTCGTACGCCCGCACGCTCGGCATCCCGGTGGCCAGCCACTGCGAGGAGCTGGCGCTCTCACGCGGCGGGTCCATGAACGAAGGGATCATCTCGACGCGGCTCGGCCTGATCGGTATTCCCAATGCCGCGGAAGACGTGATGATCGCGCGCGACCTGTTGTTGTGCGAACTGACCGGTGGACGGCTCCACATCCAGCACGTCTCGACCCGGGGCGGCGTCGAAATGGTGCGCCGGGCAAAGGCCGCAGGCGTTCCCGTGACGGCGGAAGGGACTCCGCACCACTTCACGATCACGGACGAAGCCGTGGACGGCTACCGCACGGAAGCCAAGGTCAATCCACCGTTGCGGGCAGCGGCGGATGTCGCGGCCGTCCGCGCGGGCGTAGCCGATGGGACGCTCGACGTGATTGCGACCGACCACGCGCCGCACCACTACGATGAGAAGGAGCAGGCCTTCGACGACGCGCCGTTCGGACTGGTCGGACTCGAGACCGCACTCGGCCTGGCGGTCACCGAGCTCGTCGAAACGGGTGTGCTCACACTTCCGGCACTTGTGGACCGGATGAGTTGTGCTCCCGCCCGCGCATTCGGACTGCCGGGCGGTACGCTGCGTCCGGGCGCGCCGGCCGATGTCACTGTTTTCGATGCGCAGGAGCAGTGGCAGGTCGACGCCGCCCGCTTTCTGTCGAAGAGCCGCAACACCCCCTTCGCCGGCCGAGTGCTGCGCGGGCGGGCACGGTACACGATCGTCGGCGGCCGCATCGTGTGGGACGCGTCGTCCGGCAGCGAAAGGCAAACGCGCACGTGACACGCGAGCGGGGGCTCCGACCACACGAGTGGGTCGGCCCCGCGCCGTACCCGTGGCCGGCCGTTGCGACGCTGCAGCCGGGTGACGCGCTGCACGCGTGTTACACGGTGCTGGCCGGACCGGCGGGCCCGGCGGCTGCGGACGTCGTGGAGCTCCTGCTGAGTGACGTTCGGGAGCAGATCGTCGCCGAGGCCGCGATCGTTGATGCCGGCGCGATCTGGCTCACCCCGGGCAGCACCGTCGGAGTGCGCGCCACCGTGCTGTCCCCTCTGGAGCCGCGCATCCGCATCGCCGAGATCGCCCCTGTGCAGCCCGCGCTCGAGGACCTCGATCTGTTCATTCCCCGATCTGCTCGATCGGTCGAGGACATGGAGGCCGAACTCGCGCGATGGATCGAAAGCGTGTCGGACCGGCCGTTGCGGACCCTGCTGAGGAAACTGCTCGGCGCTGAGACCGAAACCGGGCGCGGGTTCCGGCTGGCTCCGGCTGCCATGCGTCACCACCACGCCGTGCTGGGCGGACTGCTCGAGCATACACTGAGCGTGGTCGCCATCTGCGACGCGCTCGCCAGCCACTACGGTGACACGGTCGATCGCGATCTGCTCATGACGGGTGCACTGCTGCACGACGTGGGCAAGGTCCGGGAGATCGGCGCGCGGTTCGGTTTCCCGTACACGGACGAAGGCAGGTTGCTCGGTCACATCCTGCTCGGACTGCAGATGATCGATCAGGCGGCAGCAACCGTGACCGACCTCGATCCGCGTCGCCTCCTGTTGCTGCAGCACCTCATCGCGAGTCACCAGGGTCGGTACGAATGGCAGAGCCCACGCGAGCCGCGTGTTTTCGAGGCGCTGCTGCTCCACCACGCGGACAACATCGACGCCAAGGCCGCCGCGGCGCTCGACGAGCTGCGCCGCGTCCACGCCGGCTGGACGCGTTCCGATCGACCCGGCCGCGAGTGGCTCCAGCACGGATCCGCCGGGCCCGACGCACCGGGGCCGTCCGCGGCGCCGACGGCGCAACCGGCCGGCGACGACCCGGTGGCCGAGTCGGTGAAGACGGGCGCCCGGAAGAAGCCGGCCAGGCGGGCCGGGCGGGGCGGGGGCAGGGACGGCGCGAAACGCAAGCGTGGCAAGCGCAAGACGGGAAAGGGACGCGGCCGGGCCCGCTCGGGCGGTGCTCGCCGGTCACGCCCGGTCCAGGAGCGGGCGGGCAGTCGCCGCAGCCCGGCGCGGGCAGGGCCCGGCCCTCCGGCGGGTTCCACGACCGACCATCCGTCCCGGATCCCTATGGACCCCGACACGATCGACCTCTTCG
Source organism: Longimicrobiales bacterium (assembly GCA_041568755.1). GTDB lineage: Bacteria > Gemmatimonadota > Gemmatimonadetes > Longimicrobiales > RSA9 > JBFFZF01. The sequence continues at coordinate 30,914 of JBFFZF010000028.1, forward strand.
AGTCCGGCGTATGAAAAAGGCCCCGCGACCCGGAGGTCGCGAGGCCTTGCAGCACACCGGTCGGTCGGGCCGGCCTAGCCGGCGAGCTTCGCCACGGTCCGGGCCAGACGCGACTTCTTGCGGGCGGCCTTGTTCGGATGGATCAGCCGGCGACTGGCCAGCCGGTCGAGCACCGCCTCGGCTTCCTTGAGGGCCTCCGCAGCGACCGCGTGATCCTCCGTGGCAGTCACCTTCTTGATGGTCGTGCGCATACGGGACCGCACGGCGCGGTTGTGTGCCCTGCGCTTGCGATCCTGACGGTCCTTCTTGAGTGCGCTCTTCGTCCTGGCCAAGCCGGAACCTCCGGGCGATTTCGGTCCATGTGCAGCGGATAAAGGTATTTCCCGGGGGGGCGAGTGTCAACCGCGCGGGCCGTTCGACGGGGTGGCGCCCGCCCCGGTGCAGCCCTAGCTTCCTGCCGCCATGGATGTGCTGATCCTGATCCCGGTGCTGCTGTTCTCGTTCGTGATCCACGAGGTGGCACACGCGTGGGTCGCGGAGCGGCAGGGCGACCCGACGGCCCGCGAGCAGGGCCGCGTCACGCTCAACCCGATTCCGCACATCGACCTGTTCGGAACCATTCTCGTTCCCGCCATGCTCATTGCGAGCGGGTCCGGCTTCCTGATCGGCTGGGCGCGGCCCGTGCCCGTGGTGCCGGCCAACTTCCGCAACGAGCGGCTGGGTGACGTGCTGGTATCTGCGGCCGGTGTGGCGGCCAACTTCCTGCTGGCCATCCTGTGCACCGGAGCGCTCATCGCGCTCGTGCACCTGACACGGGTGTCGGATGCGGTGGCGACGATCGGGCCTGTGACGGAGCGCGTGCTGGCCGCCGGGATCACGTTGAATTTCCTGCTGGCCGTGTTCAACCTGCTGCCGATTCCGCCGCTGGACGGGTCGCGGCTCCTGTTCCGCGCGCTGCCGGTGCGGGTCGGTCCGCTGTGGGCGCGCGTCGAGAAGTACGGTATTCTGGTCTTCGTGCTCCTCCTGATGACGGGCGCGTTCTCGTGGATGCTGCGGCCCGCGTTCGAGCTGGAACGGCTCTCCTGGGCGGTGGTGCGATGGTCGACGTGAATACGTCGGACGTGGACGAAGGCGTGTTCGTCGTCGAGGTCGAGCGGTTCACCGGGCCGCTGGACCTGCTCCTGCATCTGATCCGCGAGCAGGACATCGACATCTTCGACATCCCGATCGCCCAGATCACGGCACAGTTCCTGGCTGCGATCGAAGGCATCGAACGGTACGGACTGGACCGGGCCGGCGAGTTTCTGGAGACGGCCGCGCTGCTCGTCCGCATCAAGGCGCAGATGGTGCTGCCCGTGCAGCGGGCGGGCGAGGGGGAAGTGTGGGAAGACCCGCGTGCGGAGCTGGTCCGGCGGCTCCTGGAGTACGAGCATTTCCGGGAGGTCGCGCTGCGGCTGGAGCAGGCGGAAGCGCAGCGCAGGTTGCGACACGCGCGCGGCTTCGTGCCGCCGCCACCGCCGCGGCCTGTCGTGCTGGAGCTGGAGATGGCCTGGGATGATGTCTGGGCGGCTGCGCTGGCGGTGGGCGAGCGAGCGCGGCCGCGCCCGGAGCATCACGTGCGGCTGCGCGCGGTCCCGCTGGAAGACAAGATCGGTCTGATCGTCCAGGCGTTGAAACGCATCGCACGGATCGAGTTCTCGCGACTGGTGCAGCCGTTCGGTGATAAACTTCATGGCGTGGTCACGCTGCTGGCCGGTCTGGAACTGGCCAAGCGGCGCGAGCTGGTGATGCGGCAGAGGAAACCGTTTACGCAGTTGTGGTTCTACAAGCGGAAAGACGAGACCGAGGGGAAGGACGAGACCGACGATGCGGCTGACGCAAATCGTTGAGGCCCTGCTTTTCGCGAGCGACGCGCCGCTCACGGCGGCCGACCTCGCGCGGGCGGACGAACGCCTCGACGAGGACACGGTGACAGCCGTGGTCGAGGAGCTGCGGAGCGAGTACGATCGGGAGGAACGCGCGTTCCAGATCGAGGAAGTCGCGGGCGGCTACCAGTTGCTCACACGCCCGGAGTTCGCGACCGTGCTCGAGCGCTACCGCAGTGTGCCCCAGTCGGCGCGCCTGTCCGCGCCCGCACTGGAAGTCCTGGCCATGATCGCCTACCGCCAGCCGCTCGGCCGGC
>JBFFZF010000029.1:0-32751 GCA_041568755.1 Longimicrobiales bacterium
AAACCGCTGCTGTGGCACATCATGCACATCTACGCCGCGCACGGTTTCAACGAATTCCTGGTCGCGTGCGGCTACAAGGGCGAGATGATCAAGGAGTACTTCCACAACATCTTCATCCACAGCAATGACTACGTGGTGGACCTGAAGGACGGGTCCATGCAGGTGCTCAACACGAGCGGCACGGACTGGCGGGTGGGCGTGATCGACACGGGCCTGGCCACGCAGACCGGCGGCCGGATCCGGCGGCTGCGCTCCTGGATCGGTGACGAGCGGTTCATGGCCACGTATGGCGATGGCGTCGCGCCCATGGATATCCGCGCGCTCGTCGCGTTCCACGAGACGCATGGCCGGCTGGCCACCGTCACGGCGGTCCGGCCCCCGGCCCGCTTCGGCGGACTGGCGCTCGACGAGGCGGGCACGGTCACGGAGTTCTCCGAGAAGCCGCAGACGGGAGAAGGCTGGATCAACGGCGGGTTCTTCGTTTTCGAGCCCGGCGTCTTCGACTACCTGACGGACGACGACACGATCCTCGAGCGCGAGCCGCTCGAGCGACTGGCCGCGGAGGGTCAGCTCATGGCGTACCGCCATGAGGGCTTCTGGCAGCCGATGGACACGATTCGCGAGAAACAGCTGCTCGAACAGCTCTGGGCGAGCGGCAAGGCACCGTGGAAGACATGGGAACAGAGTTCTGGCAGCAGCGACGGGTCTTCGTCACCGGGAGCACAGGCCTTCTCGGCGCGACGCTGACCGGGGAGCTGCTGGCCCGTGGCGCGCACGTCACGAGCCTGATCCGGGACTGGGTCCCGGACAGCAAACTGGTCGCGTCCGGTCTGCTGGCGCGCACGACCGTCGTGCGCGGGGATCTGGAGGACCTGAGCGTCCTGATCCGCGCGCTCAACGAGCACGAGATCGACACGGTGTTCCATCTGGGCGCGCAGACGATCGTGGGGACCGCGGCGCGTTCCCCGCTCTCGACGTTCGAGTCGAACATCCGCGGCACATGGAACCTGCTCGAGGCGTGCAGGCTCGTGCCGCGGCTGATCGAGCGCGTGATCGTCGCGTCCAGCGACAAGGCGTACGGCGCGCACGACCGCCTGCCGTATACCGAAGACGCGCCGCTGCAGGGCACGTTCCCCTACGATGTCTCGAAATCGTGCGCGGACCTCATCGCGTTCTCGTACTGGCACACGTACCGGACACCCATCGCCGTGACGCGCTGCGGCAACCTGTTCGGCGGCGGGGACCTCAACTTCAATCGCCTGATTCCCGGTACGATCCGTTCCGTTCTGCTCGATGAACGACCGGTGATCCGCAGTGACGGCACGCTGGTGCGTGACTACTTCTACGTGCGCGATGCTGCCGACGCGTACCTCCAACTGGCCGAGCGGCTGCCTGATGAGGCTCTCGTCGGCCGGGCCTTCAATTTCGGAACGGAGACGCCCGTCTCCGTCCTGGAATGCGTCGACCAGATCCTGCGCGCCATGGGCCGGACCGACCTGAAGCCGGTCATCCTCAACGAAGCGAATCACGAGATCCCGCGGCAGTATCTGGACTGCACGCGCGCCCGCACGCTGCTCGGCTGGTCGCCTCGCTGGCCGGTCGAGGCGGCGCTCGACGAGACGATCGCGTGGTACCGGGACTGGCTGGATACACGCGCGCGCGCCACGCCGCCGGCCTCGACGCCGCCGGCGTTCGCCTGACGGGAGCGGCCGCGATGCCGACGTGGGGCCGTGTGGACGATGGGTTCGTGTGCGCCGACCTGCACACGCACACCTGGGCCTCGCCGGACTCGTGGATGCCGCCGGCGGTGCTCGTCGAGCGGGCCCGGGCCGCAGGCCTCGACCGCATCGCCGTGACAGACCACGGCGAGATCGAGGGCGCACTCGAGGCGCAGGCGATCGATGCCGAGCGCGTCATCGTCGGCCAGGAAGTGCGTTGCGCCGGCGGGACGGAAGTCATCGGCCTGTACCTGAGACGCCGGATCCCGATGGGCATCGCGCTCGAGGAGGCCGTTGCCGACATCCAGGACCAGGGCGGGCTCGTGTACGCGCCGCACCCGTTCGCGTATCGCAGTCGCGCCCGCTGGCACGCGGAACGCGTCCTGGCCGTTGCCGACATCGTCGAGGTCTTCAACTCACGCGCGTTCCTGCCGCACTGGGATGGTGCAGCGCTGGCGGCGGCCCGTGCGCGCGGCCTGGCGCAGGCTGCGGCGACCGATGCGCACTTCCCCTGGGAGATCGGTCGGGCGTGCACCGTGCTGCCCGCGTTCGGTGACGCGGCCGGGCTGCGTGCGGCGATCGCGCGCGGCCGGCCCTTCGGCGTGCGCAAGGCGAGCGCGGCGATCCACGTCGCCTCGGTCTCGCTCGAGGCCGTCCGGCGGGCCTGGCGAGCGGCCGGTAACCGGACGCGGACGCGCGCCGGACGGCTGGAGCAGGCGCATGCGGGCAGGTGAAACCGTGAGCGAACGGCCTGCCATCCGGCCTCGCCTGTCGGTCGTGATCCCGGCGTACAACGAGGAGGCGAGGCTGCGCGGCCCGCTGCTGGACTGCGGCGCGTGGCTGCGCCGGCAAGGGCGGTCGTTCGAGATCATTGTCGTCGATGACGGCAGCACCGATGGCACGAGTTCGCTCGTCCTCGAGCTGGCCGGCGAGATGCCCGAGCTGCGCCTGATCCGGCTGCCCTCCAATCACGGCAAGGGTTTCGCCGTGCGCACGGGGATCCTCAACGCCACGGGAGCGCGCGTCCTGTTCGCCGATGCGGACGGCGCCACGCCGATCGGTGAGCTGGACCGGCTGGAAGCTGCGATCGAGGACGGCGCGGACGTGGCCATCGGTTCGCGCGCGCTGCCCGAACAGACCGTGCGTGTCCGGGTGCGGCTGTACCGCAAGCTGATGGGCAGGCTGTTCCACCGCCTCGTCAGCCTGCTCACCGTGCGTGGATTCCACGACACGCAGTGCGGCTTCAAGCTGTTCCGTGGGGAGGCGGCGCAGGATCTCTTTTCGCGCATGCGCATGACGGGGTTCAGCTTCGATGTCGAACTCCTGCTGATGGCCAGGCGGCGCGGCTACGACGTGCGCGAAATACCCGTGAACTGGACGCACCAGGCCGGCTCCCGCATCAATCTGCTGACCGACTCGCTGAAGATGGCGTTCGATCTGTTCGTGATCCGCAGTCATCTGCTGCGCGGTCTTTACGATCAGCCCCGGCTGGCGCGTATGCAGCCCGGCCCGCCCGGCCCGCGCGATGAGCGCCGGACCGTCCAATCCGGCTGAGGCCGGCGCTGCACGAGGAACTCCGGATTCCCGTGGAAACCCCGCCGCTCGCGCCGCGCTCGCACGATCTGCAGCATGCAGCCGCCGTCGCGGTACCGCCGGCCTCCGTGGTCGCGGCCGTCCGGGCGCGGTCGCGCTGGACCACGGCGTTCGTGCTGCTGCTGGCCGGACTGGCCGGCCTCATCGTGCTCACATTCCAGGATTACGGCATCACCTTCGATGAGCCGTTCCAGGCGGTGTACGGTGAGCACATCCTGGCCTGGTACCGGTCCGCGTTCCAGGACCGTGATGTGCTGTCGTACCGCAACATGGAGTTCTACGGCGGCTTCTTCGATGCCATCGCACAGGCCGCGTGGCGCTTCTCACCGTTCGGCCAGTACGAGACGCGTCACCTGGTCAACGCGCTCTTCGGCATGGCCGGGATCGTCGCGGTGTGGCGCATCGCAGGACTGCTGGCGGGGCCGCGCGCCGCCTTTCTGGCTGCGCTGTTCCTGGCGTTCACGCCCGTGTGGTACGGGCATGCGTTCAACAATCCGAAGGACATCCCCTTCGCGGTCCTGTTCCTCGTTTCGCTCTACTACGTGCTGCACTGGATCCGCCAGCTTCCCGACGTGCCGTGGCATCTGGTGGTGAAGCTGGGCGTCGCGCTCGGGCTGACGCTGGCCATCCGTTTCGGCGGTATCCTGATCTTCGGGTACCTCGGGCTGGCGTCGCTGGCGTGGTTCGCATGGCACGGGCGGACCGGGCAGGCGACGCTGCGCGCCGTCGTGCCTGTCGCGTGGCGCGGCGCGGCCGTGCTCGGCATCGCGTGGATCGTGATGCTGCCCTGGTGGCCCGCTGCGCTGGTCCGGCCGATCACGCAGCCGCTGCGCACACTCCGCGAGCTCAGCAACTTCGACTGGAACTACAACGTCTTCTTCGACGGCCGGCAGATCCTCGCGACCGAGCTGCCCTGGACGTATCTGCCGAAATGGTTCCTGATGACCATGCCGGAGTTCGTGCTGCTGGGCATCGTCGCCGCCGTCGTCGTCGCGCTGCGCGGCCGGCCCGGCCGGCGCCGGGTTGGGGCAGACGCGCCACCGCCGCCGCGCGCCGTCGCAGTAATCCGCTGGGGCACGCTCGTCCTGACGTTCGCGTTCCCGGCGCTGTTCGCCATCGCGACCGGTGCGGTGCTGTACGACGGGCTCCGCCACTTCCTCTTCGCGGTGCCGCTGCTCGCGGTCATTGCGGCGGTGGGCGTCGATGCAGCGCTGGATGCGCGCAGGCCGCTGCGCACGGCGACGGCGGTCGTCGTCACGGCGCTGCTGGCCTGGACGGCCGCGGACATGGTGAGACTGCACCCGCACCAGTACGTATGGTTCAACCGCGCTGTCGCCGGCGGTGTGGACAAGGCGGCCCGCTCGTACGAGACGGACTACTGGGGCAACGCGTACAAGGAAGCCGTCGAGTGGATCGATACGAGGTACGGCGCGCTCGCGGGGGGGCAGCCGATTCGCGTGGCCAGCTGTTCACAGCGCACGGCCACCGAGTATTACCTTCCGCCGGATCGGTTCCGCTACGTCGGGCGGGAACGTGATCCGCAGCTGTTCCTGGGCGCACCGCGGTTCGGTTGCAGCGACTGGCTGGAGGGCCGCGTCGTCCACGAGGTCGGCCGCATGGGTGCGACGTTCGTGATCATCAAGGAGATCGGCGATTTTCCCGGCCGGGAGGCGACGCGTTGACACAGTACATCCGTTCGTGAGGAAGGGTGGGCGATGGCAGTTCCGCATGTCGTGATTCTCGGTGGCGGCCCGGCGGGTGTCGGTGGCGCGTACTACCTGCGCAAGCAGGAGCGGGCCACGGTCACGCTGCTCGAGCAGCACACCGTGCCGGGCGGTAACGCGGGCAGCTTCGAGCTGGAAGGCATCCGCTGCGACTACGGCAGCCACCGGCTGCACCACGCCTGCGACCCCGGCATCCTGGCCGATCTGAAGCAGGTGCTGGGCGACGATCTCGTCGACATGCCCCGGCACGGGCGCATCCGGCTGCGCGGACGCTGGCTGCACTTCCCGCTCAAGCCGCTCGACCTGCTGCTGCGCCTCGATCGCGGATTCGCGCTGGGCGCTGCGCGCGACATGTTCCTGCGCAGCCTCGGCCGGAAGGCGCCGGAGGGCGACACGTTCGCCTCCGTGCTGCGCTCGAACCTGGGGCCGACGATCTGCGATCACTTCTACTATCCCTACGCGCGCAAACTGTGGGGACGGGAGCCCGACGAGCTGTCCGGCATCCAGGCGCGCAAACGCGTTTCGGCGGGTTCGTTCCGCAAACTGGTCCGCCGGCTGGCCAAGCCGCCTGGCGCGGGCCGCTACTACTACCCGAAACGCGGGTACGGCCAGATCAGCGAGTCGCTGGCCGAGGAAGCGACGCGCATGGGCGCCGACCTCCGCTTCGGCCGCAAGGTCACGGGCCTGTGTCAGCCGGGCGAAGACGGGCGCTGGACCGTGCTGGCCGAGCACGATGGCGGCAGCGAACGCATCGAAGCGGATTTCGTCTGGAGCACGATCCCCACACCGATCGCGGCCCGCATGATGGCTCCGGCCGTCCCGGCGGATGTGCTCGACGCCGCGGACCGGATCACGTACAGGGCCATGGTCCTGGTCTATCTGGTCCTGGACATCGACCAGTTCACGACGACGGACGCGCATTACTTCCCCGAGGAAGACATCGCCGCGACGCGGATCTCGGAGCCCAAGAACTACGCGCGCATGACTGAGCCGCGCGGCCGGACGGTGTTGTGCGCCGAGCTGCCGTGCACGATCGACGATGCGATCTGGCGCATGAGCGATGACGAGCTGGGCCGGCGCGTCGCGGACGATCTGGCCCGCGCTGCCATCCCGCTGCCGCGTCCGCCCGTGCGCGTCCTCGCGCGCCGGCTGCGCCAGGCCTACCCGATCTACCTGAGTGGCTACGAGATCCCGTTCGGCGTGCTCGACCACTGGGCGGAGAGCCTGCCCGGGTTCCTCGTCTACGGGCGGCAGGGTCTCTTCGCCCACGACAACACGCACCACGCGCTGTACATGGCCAGGGCGGCGGTGGACTGCCTGCGGGGCGGGCGGTTCGACACGGCCCGCTGGCAGGACTACCGCGCGATCTTCGCGACGCACGTCGTCGAGGATTGATGCACGCACCGGTGCTCGCCCACCCGAAATGGCTCGATCGACGTGACGCGTGGGTGTGCGCCCTGCTCGTGACGGTCGCGCTGGCCACGCGCGCGGTCGGGTTGAACAGCGGGCTCTGGCTGGACGAGATCAACGGGCTGATCGACTGGATGCGGCCCTCGTTCACCGAGATCCTGACCGTCTGGAAGGGAGATGGGCAGCACCCGTTCTACGCGCTCCTGGCGCACGCCTCGCTCGTTCTGTTCGGGGAGCACCCGTGGTCGGTGCGCCTGCCGGCCGCGCTGTTCGGGGTGGCGACCGTTCCGCTGCTCTACGTTCTTGCCCGTCAGCTGGGCTCGCGGACCGAGGCCGGCCTGGCCGCGGGGCTGCTCGCGGTCTCGTACCATCACGTGTGGTTCTCGCAGAACGCGCGCGGCTACACGGCGCTCACGTTCTTCGTGCTGCTGGCCACGTACTGCATAGTCCGCGCGCTGGCGGACTGGCGCATGCGCTGGTTCCTGGCCTGGGGTGTGGCGATCGCGCTGGGTGGCTATACGCACCTCACGACGGTGTTCCCGGCCGCGGCACACGCCATCGTCATCGCGCTGCTCGCGCTGGGGAGAACACCGGACGGTTCGAGGCGCGACGGGCGCATCGCGCTGGCCGGCTTCGGCGTGGCCGCGGGTCTGACGCTGCTGCTGTACACGCCGATTCTCGACCAGGTCGTCTGGTGGTTCCTCAACCGGCCGTCCAACTTCGAGGGCATCTCGACGCCCGGTTGGGCCGCGGGTGAAGCGCTGCGTATGCTGCGCCGCGGCGTAGTCGGCGGTGCCGGCGCGCTGGCCGGTGTGGTCGCGCTGGCCGCGGCCACGGTCCTGATGGCGGCCGGCGCGCTGGCCTGGGCGCGCCAGTCGCGGGCCGTGCTGGCGCTGTTCGTGCTGCCGGCGCTGGTCACGTTCGCGGGCGCACTGGTCGTGCGCGGCACGATGTACCCGCGCTTCTTCTTCTACGTGCTTCCGTACGTCGTTCTGATCGCGGTGCGTGGCGCCCTCCGCCTGCCGGCGCTGTTCATGTCCGCGGAGCGGGCGGGGCCGGGCAGCGTCGCCGCGCGCGCCGGTACGGCGATCGCCGCGTTGATGATCGTCGCTTCTGCGCTGTCGCTGCCGTACAACTACCGGTATCCCAAGCAGGACTTCGCCGGCGCTCTCGAGTACCTGGACGCGCGCCGTCAACCGGACGAGCCCGTGCTGCTCATCGGCGCGACCGTCGGTCCCTACCGCAACTACTTCGCCCGCGACTGGCCCGAGCTGACGAGCGCCGCCGGGCTGGACAGCGCCGCCGCGGCGGGATCGGGGTACTGGCTGCTGTACACGCTGCCGCGTTACATCGAGGCCGGCACGCCCGACCTGATGGCCGGGCTGCGGCGGGTCTGCCCCGCGCCGGAGATCTTCCGGGGCACCGTGGGCGGTGGCGACGTCATGGTGTGTCACGTGCCAGCCGGGTCCGGTCCTTCATGAAGCTGATCATCCAGATCCCGTGTTACAACGAGGCCGCCTCGCTGCCGGAAACGCTCGCAGCGCTGCCGCGCGAGATCCCGGGCATCGATCGGATCGAGGTCCTCATCATCGACGACGGGAGCACGGACCGGACGGTCCAGGTCGCGCGCGAGCACGGCGTGGACCACATCGTCCGGTCGCGCCGCAACCAGGGTCTGGCCATGGCGTTCATGAAGGGGCTGGACGCCTGCGTCCGGCGCGGTGCCGATGTCATCGTCAATACGGATGCCGACAACCAGTACCATGCCGCCGACATCGAGCGGCTCGTGCAACCGATCCTGCGCGGGTCGGCTGACCTCGTGATCGGGGACCGCAACGTCGGCCAGCTCCAGCATTTCTCGCGGCTGAAGCGCCTGCTGCAGCGATTGGGCAGCTGGGTCATCGCACAGGCCTCCGGCGTGTCGACGCCGGACGCGACGAGCGGGTTCCGGGCGCTGTCGCGCGATGCCGCGCTGCGCACGCTCGTGCTCAGCGGCTACTCCTATACGCTGGAGACGCTGATCCAGGCGGGGGCGGCGCGCTCGGCCGTCGCCTTCGTGCCGGTGGGCGTGAATCCCGACACGCGGCCTTCCCGCCTGATGAAGAGCATCCCCCAGTACATCAAACGGTCGACGGTCACCATCGTCCGTGCCTACGTGATGTACCGGCCGTTGCGCGTGTTCACGATCATCGGCGTAGCGCTGGTCGTCCTGGGCACGATTCCGGGGTTCCGGTTCCTCTACCTGTACGCGATCGGCCAGCGCGTCGGCCACGTACAGTCGCTGATCCTGGCCGCGATCCTCATCATCACGGGGTTCCAGGTCCTGCTCATCGGCCTGGTCGCGGATCTCCTGCAGTTCAATCGCAAGATCATGGAGGAGGTGCTGTACCGGACGCGCCGCATCGAGCTGGGCGCGTTGCGACGGCAGTCCGGTGAGGCGGCGCCCGACCTGGCGGACGAGTCCGGTCCGGTCGAGTCCCGTGAGGCGGACACACCTGCCCGCGCGTCGCAGCCGTGACCGCTCCCGGCACGGCCACCGCGACCGCACGTCCGGCGCCGCCGGAAGGCGCGCCGGCTCACCCGGCACGCGCATGGCGAGGCTTCGCGCTGCGCATTGGCGCGGGTGTCGCGTTGCTGGCGGTGCTGCTCATGGTCCTGCCGTTCGACGAGCTGCGCGCCGCATTCAGCAGAGTCGCGCCCCGGCTGTTCGCGGCGGCGGTGCTCGTCTACATGAGCCTTCACCTGATCGGCGTCACGAAGTGGTGGCTGGTCGTGAATGCGAGTGGCGCCGGGCTGCCCTGGGTGCAGGCCGTACGCTTCTACTACGCCGGTCTGTTCGGCAACACGTTCCTTCCGTCGATCATCGGCGGTGACGTCGTGCGCGCGGGCCTCGCGCTGCGCCATGTCCGCTCGAAGACGGGGCTGGTCCTGGGCAGCGTCGTGGACCGGCTCGTCGACATCGTCGGTCTGGCCGCCGTGGCCGGGCTCGGCGTCGCGCTGATCCCGAGTGCGCTCGATGACCGCAGCCGGCAGATCTTCCTCGGCCTGTTCGTCGTTTTCGGCGTGGCCGGTGTCGCCGGAGTGATCGCGTCGTTCGTGTTGCTGCGACGCCGGATGACCGTGCGCATGCGCCGCCGGCTGGCGAAGCTGCGAGCGGCGGCCCGGGCGATGGCGCGCCGGCCGTGGGTCGTCCTGGCGTCGCTCACGCTGGGCATGGTGTTGCAGATCAGCCTCGTCGTCCTGGCGGCCTGGCTCGGTCGGCTGGCGGGTCTGGATGCGTCGCTGCGCGTCTGGCTGTTCGTGTGGCCGCTCGCCAAGATCTCGGCGCTCGTGCCGCTGACGCAGGGCGGACTCGGCGTGCGTGAGGCCGCACAGGCCGTCCTGTTCGCGCCGTTCGGCGTGGCGGCCGTCCTCGCGGTTGCGGCCAGCCTGCTGTTCCAGGGCGTGATCATCAGTGGCGGCCTGCTGGGCGGTCTCATCTCCTTCCTGCTGGGCCGCCGCGATGCGCGCATGGCCGGACCGCCGGTCGCGGCGGACGCCGCCGGCCCGGCCAGGCCGTGACAGACCGGGTGCCGACCGTCGACCGGACGGCGGAGCGCGAGGCCGGCGCGGCGCGCCGGCCTCGCGGACTGCGCGGCTGGGTGCGTGCCGAACCCGTCGCGGCCCGTCTCGTGTTCACCGTCTGGTTGATCTACGGCGTGCACTTCGCATCAGACGTCGTCCGTGAGACGTACCTCGCCATGTCGCTCGGCGGCGCGCTGTCCATCCGTGTCGACGACTACGTCGGGCTCCACCCGGATCTGTTCGAGGTCGAGGGCCGGGGCGCCTACATCAACAACAACCCGGGCGCCTCGCTCGTCGGGGCCGTTCCGTACGCGATCGCGCGGCCGCTCATCGAGGGGCTGTTCCGGCTGCGCCCGTCGCTGCGCGAGCCCAAGCCCCCGACCGTGTACGACGATCCGCGGCCCAACCGGAACCCGTTCCTGAACGAGGCGCGGGCACGCGGCCTCGACATCGAGTTGGGCCTGGCGGCCGCGAGCATCCACGCGGGCCTCATGGTGCCGCTCGGCGCGGGCGCAGCGCTGCTCGTGTTCCTCTTTCTGAGGCGCAGGCTGGGCAGCGAACGCCAGGCGCTCTGGCTGGCCCTGCTGTGGGCCTTCGGCACGCCGATCTTCTTCCGCAGCGCGTTCCTCAACCAGAACGTGCTCATCGCGCATGCCGTGCTGCTGGCCTGGCTGGTCGCTGCGCCTCTGGCCGCGCCGCAGGAGCCGGAGGACGCCGGCCGCCGGCTCGGCTGGACCGGGTTCCTCCTGGGGTTCGCCATTCTGTGTGACTACAGCGGAGCGTCGCTCGCCGTCGCGTTCGGCCTGTGGATCCTCTGGCTGGGCTGGCGGGCCGGCGGCGCGCACGGCGCAGCGGCATGGGCCACGCGCTACACGCTGGGCGCGGCAGGGCCGATCCTCGTGCTCCTGCTGTATCAGTGGAGCGCCTTCGGCAATCCGTTCCTGCCCGCGCAGACGTACATGCCCGATACGCGCTACAGCGTGAGCGGCTGGTACGGCTTCGTGTGGCCCGATCCGGAGCTGTTCCTGCGCAACCTGTTCGATCCGCGCTACGGACTCATCGCGTTTTCACCGATGCTGGCGGTCGCGCTGGCCGCGCCCTTCCTGCGCGAGCGGCCGGGCGGGCCGTCGCGTGCCGAGCTCGGGCTGATCTTCGGCGCCAGCGCTGCGTTGCTCCTGTTCATCAGCTCGGTGCAGTTCGCCTACCTGCAGTGGAACACGGGCGTCCGCTACATCGTGCCGATCGTGCCGCTGCTGTTCATGGCCGTCGTGCCCGTTCTGTTGCGCCTGCCGCGCTGGGCCATGCTGGCCGTAGTGGTGCCGTCCGTGGCCATCTCGTGGAGCGTCGCGATGACGCGTGACGCGGTGCCGGCCGCCCTGGCGCGCGTCTTCCTGCGCGGTCCGGAACTGCCCTGGCTGACCGTGCTGCAGAAGACCGCGGCCGGCTACGCGCCCTTCCTCGCGGACGGCGCCTCGCCGTTGGGACTCTTCGCACTGATCGGTGTGGTGTTGTGGCTGGTCTGGCGCGGCCACGGGCCCGCGGATCGACCATCCTTGCCCTGAATCGCTCCGGCCGGATCAGCGCGCCGTTTGCGGTCCGATCCGATACAACGTGACATCGAAGGTCGTGTCCGGCGTGGCGCGGTAGCGGCGCGCCCGGGCAGGGTTGAAGTCATCGAGCAGGCGCAGGTCGTTCGGATCGACGCGCCAGCTGGCCACGCGCGTCAACCGGTCCGCGCGCTCGGCGATACCACTTGCGAGGTTGGGCGCGCGGTCCGCGTACACGCCCGTCACGAACCAGCCCTCTTCGCGGACGTCGTCGATATCGGCGAGCATCACGCGTCGGAAGGCCGGCCGACCGGACACGTGCACGTAGAAGGCGAGCGGCGGCTCGCCGAGCACCAGCACCGGCGAACCGGCCGGCACGATGCGCGCGAGGCTGTCCGCCGCCACGGCCATGGTGCGCGCCGGTCGCCACGGATTGCCGCCAGCCGGGAGCAGAAGCGATGCGGAGGCCACGGCCACGGCGGCCACGAGCGCGACGGTCGACAACCCCAGGTCGCGCGGCCGGCCCCACGTTGCCGCGGCAGGCGCCGCGCGACGGGCCAGGAACGCGCCCGCAAGGATGCACGTCAGCACCGTGTACGGCAGCAGCAGCCGCGCGTACGGGTGGTAGACCGGCGCCGCGACGATCCACAAACCCAGCCAGCAGAGCAGCACGCGCGCCCGGTACGTCTCGAAGGAGCGCAGCAGCGCCGGCACCATGGCCAGCGCGAGCAGGGACAGGACACCGAACGAGCCCAGACCCAGGACGGCCAGCGCGCCCGCACCGATGAGGAGTGCGCCGCGCGCCCGGCCGGCACGGGGCGTTCCGATCAGCACGAGTGCCAGCGCGACGAGCAGGGCGGCGCGACTCATCGGCCCGTCCAGGAAAGCCTGCTGCTGGAGGTGACGCCAGAAGTTCGTGAACCAGCGCGTGCTGATCAGCGTCAGATAGTAGTTCGCGATATCGCTGAAGCCGCCCGCCGTGCGGATGTAGAGTGCCCACGGCACGTACAGTGCCCCGCCGAGCGCAGCCGCCAGCGTCCAGCGTGAAACGGGTCGGCGCAGGCGGGCAAGCCGGCCGCGGGCGAGCCACACGGCGGGCAGCAGCGCGGCGCCCGTGATCAGCAGCACGAACCAGCCGTGGTATTTCGTGTTCCAGGCCAGGCCCGTCGCGAAGCCGGCGAGCAGCGCAGCGGACAGACTCTCCTGTTCCACCGCGCGCACGAGCCACAGGATGGCGAGCACGAAGAAGAACGAGAACGCCGCGTCGGTCAGTGCGACACGCGACATGCCGATGTGCGCCTGGTTCAGGGCGAGCAGGGCGGCCGCGGCGAGGCCGGCCCGCTGCCCGAACCACTGGCGGGCGACCCACCACACTGCCGCGACCGTCAACGTCCCGATCACGATGTTGAGCAGGATCGCGGCCTCATCCACGGGCAGGCCCGTCCAGCGGTGTACCAGACTCGTGGCCGTGAAGTAGAACGGCGGCGAAAAACGCGTCTGGTTCGGGAACAAGGTGTACGGTTCGTCGGCGCCAGCGAGTCCCAGCGCACTGAACACGTAGACGCCCTCGTCGAAGTGATTGAGGCCCAGGTCCGTCCAGCGCCAGATGCGCAGGGCGAAGGCGGCGAAGACGATGACCAGCGCAGCGACGGCCTCGGTACCGGTCACGCGTACCGATCCCGCCGTGCCGGCCTCGAGCGCGTGATCGGCCCGCCCCGCGCCGGCGGAGTCCGCGCCGCCGTTCGCAGACGTCTCGCGCATCAGGGACGACCTTCGGGATCGAAGCGGAAGAGAGCGCCGAACGGGGCGCCGTGCACGAGCTGCAGACCGGGCACGTCCTCGAACCGCGCCGGCTGCCTGTCCGCATCCACGAACAGCCAGCGAGCGCCGCGCTGCCGCAGGAACGCGGCCTGCGCTTCGGGTGAATCCGTCCAGAACGCGGCCAGGCTGTCACGGCGCACGGAGAACCGGGGCGTGAGGAAGAAGTGTCCGGCGTAGTGCACACCCGGATACTCGGGCGCGATCCAGCGAAGGGGCGGCTGATCGGCGACCAGGACATCGCGTGGCCCGGCCCGGGCCCGCAGCGTGTCGATGATCTCGCGGTGTGCGGCACTCAGGAACTTGTGCGGCTGATCGTCGGTGAATCGGGTGCGCTGGGCCCAGCTGTCCGCCAGGAAGGCCGGTGTCGAGCCCGCCAGCAGGAGCACGACGAGCGCGGCCACGAGACCGGGTCGCGTCCGGCTCGCGAAGTACAGCGAGCCGGCCACGATCATGAGCGGGATCTGTAACGTCATCGTGCCGCGATCCGGATAGGGAAAGATCGGGCCGGACAGCGTGAGCAGCAGCAGTGCCGTGCCCCAGCCGACGACGAACGCGCCGTCCGCGTCGGCATGGCGCCAGTACCGCGTCAGTCCCGGCACGATGAGCAGCCATGCGACCGGATACGCCAGCACCAGCACGCTGAACTCGACCGTCAGGCCTCGCCATTCCGGCGCGGGCAGTCCGCTGGATTTGTAGATGAGGGCGAGCGGCACGAGCACGGCCATCACGGCAACGGAACACACGATGAACGTCAGGCCGGCGGTGCGCAGCGGCACGCCCTTGCGCCATACGGCCAGGCTCGCGCCGGCGGCGATGACGAGCAGGGTCAGGCCCTCGTACACGTGCAGCCAGGTGCCCAGCGCGAACATCAGCGCGGCCAGGGCCAGCCGGGGCAGCGTGAAGCGGGTGAGCGCCCGCCACAGGGCGAGGACGGCGAGCAGCGTGATCAGCCAGAACAGCATGAAGTGCGTGTCGAACAGCGCCTGCACGACGTAATTCCCGCGATAGTTCTCGAAGAGAACGGCCCGTCCATCGCCCATGAACGGCTCGATCAGCAGGCCGCTCAGCAGGTAGTTGTTGCGTGCCCACGGCTCGTCCTCGATGAACTTGATGTAGCCGCCCAGGCCGCCGCCCAGCATGATCAGGGCGAAGAGCCATGGTAATGCCTCGCGGCGCGCGACGAATGCGCGCAGCGCAGCGTACAGGGCCAGGGTGAACCCCAGGGCCAGGAACGCGCCCAGCCACGCGTACGTCCACTCCGGCGTAACCCCGGACCACGTCGCCAGCTTGCCGACCACCCAGTACGGCAGCACCGGCAGGTGGCGTGGATTGGGTTCCGGCGTGAAACGGTTGGTCACGAACGGTCCTTCGACCGGCGTCTGCCGTTCCCAGACACGGTACTGCATGTAGTCGGGCGACACGGAGAGGTTGGCGGTGAACGTCCAGCCGTCCGGTGTGACGGCCTGCGCCCGCCAGTACGGCGCCATGTGGACCACGGCCGCGAGCAAGCCGGCCATCCAGACCCAGGCCGGGACCCGGAACCAGAGGACGCCGGACGCGGCGGCGCGGCCGCGCGGGTCGGTCGGGCCGACCGGGCCTTCGGGTGTTTCGCTCATGTCGTTTCCATGGCCATGCCCCAGCGGGCACCTCGCGCTGACACGGTCAAACCGAAAGTGAGGGACGACCGTCTGCAAACCGGATGCCGCCGGTCAGCAACAACACCACGAAGAATATTGCGGCCCCGCCCCCGATCGCGACCGCCAGCGGAAGCCCGGGCAGCAGGACGAGCAGGGTCCCCATGACGAGCCCCGCCACGGCCGTCCGACCGGTTCTTCCCGGGGGCAGGCTCGGCACGCCTTCGCGCACGACGTAGTGCCAGCCCGCGGCCATGCGGGCCAGCTCGGCCAGAAGCGTAGTCACAGCGGCGCCCAGCATGCCGAACCACGGGATGGCGATCAGATTCGTGGTCACGTTGAGCAGGGCGGCCAGGCCGGTCGTACGCAGCACCAGGTTCTGCCGGCCACGCGCGATGAGCACCGCCATGAGGACGCTGCGCCACAGCAGCGCCGGAATCGACCAGATCAGGATGGCCAGGACGGGACCGGCCGCACGGTAGTCACTGCGGAATACGAACTCGATGATGCGGGGCGCCAGCAGGGCGCCGCCGATGGCGACAGGCAGGCCGATCACGAGGACGCGGGCGAGCGCCGTGTGGGTCAGCTCCGTACTCGCCGCGAGGTCCGCCCGCAGCCGGCTCAGGCTGGGGACCAGGGACACGGTCACGAGGTTGCCGAGCGAGCCGAGAAACGAGATCAGCGTGTAGGCTGCCAGGTACAGGCCGACTTCGGACGAGTCACGGAACAGACGGATCAGCACGACATCGGCGTTGTAGATGGCCAGGGCCAGCATGTGCGTGCCGAGCAGCGGCGCCGCACGGCGCAGCACCGCGCGGGCCATGCCGGCATCGAAACCAGCCGGCAGCCGGATGCCGCGCCGGCGCAGTCCACGGATCAGCCACGCCGCGGCCAGCGCATCGCTGGCGAACTGCGCGAGCGGGACCACGAGGACATCGTCGGGACCGCGCACCAGCCCGAGCAGCAGGGCCACGCGGATCAGTTCCGTGGCGATGCGCACGCGCGCGACGGCCGGCCCGTTGTCGAGGCCGAAATGTGCCCAGCGCGATTGTGCGCCCACAGGCAGCAGCGTGAGCGCGAAGAGCGCGACGACGAGGCCCTCGGGGCGTGGCCCGAGCAGACCCCCCGTGGCGAGCAGCACGGCCAGGAGCAGTGCGAGCCCGCTGCGCGCGAGCAGGACGGACGAGATCATTTCGGCCGCCGGCAGCCGCTGCTCCGCCACCTCGTGCGGCCCGTGCTGCTCCATGCCGGCATCGGCGATGCCGGCCACATAGAGCGTGACGGCAATGGCGAAGCCGACGACGCCGTACATCTCGACGCCCAGCTGACGGGCGATGAAGACCGTGCCGCCGAAGCCGACGAGCCGGGCGAGCAGTTCGCCGGCGCCCAGCGCGACGAAACTCCGGGTCACGAGCCCGGCAGCGGCGTCGGCAGCGCCACCGAAGGATGGGCGGCTCATGGACGGCTGCCGCGCGCCGGAGTACTGCGGCCGCCGTCCGCGACGGGAACGGCCTCGCCGGCACGGTCGGCAACGGCGTGCAGCAGCGGACCGATGCGGTCCAGCAGCATGCGGCCCGGAGGGAACCGGAGCACCGCGTTGTAGAGGACGGCCGCGATCCGGACGGCCCGGCCGAAGCCCGTGAGCTGTGCCGACGCGATGGGCGGAGCGCCGACGCGCCTTGTGACGAAGCCGTGCGCGTCGAGCAGACGGCGCAGTCCCGCCGGGCCGTACAGCCGCCGCTCGGGCGGAACGCCGCCTTTCGCGCGCACGTACGCGGCGACGAACGCAGCGGGCAGGAACCCGCCGGCCGGCAGCCCGGTGTGCGGGTCGGGACCGATGCTGAAACGATTGGGTGTCGCGACGAACAGCTTTGCATCGGGTCGGGTCACGCGCGCGCACTCGTCGAGCGCGAGGCCGGCATCGCGCAAGTGCTCCAGCGTCGAGTCGCACACGACCCGGTCGAAGGCGCCGGCGCGGAACGGCAGCGCCTCCGCGTTCGCGCACAGCAGGGGCACGTCGACGCCGGCATCGGCCAGGCGGCGCCGGGCCAGCACCAGCCAGCGGAACGCGACGTCGATCCCGACGACCGCCTGATAGCGCGCCGCCGCCGTGACCAGGAGCGGGGCCGTGCCGCAGCCCACGTCGAGGAGCGTCATGGCGCCGGTACGGTCGGGTGGCGCGTCTTCGCGGTCATCGAGCGCGTGCGTCGCCCTCGCCTGTGCCGCCATCAGCCCGCGCGCGAAGCGGAGCGCCTGGAAAGGCGGGACTTTCTCCGTCACGCTGTAGTAGAAGCGGACGCCGGCGGCGAAGTCGAGGCGATCGCTGTGCTCGTGCAACATCACGCCCTTGGCGCGGTCTTCCTCGAAGCCGATGTACGGATCGGGCCACAGCCGCAGGTCCGGGATCCCGATGACGATCGGGTAGCGCCGCTCGCACGCGACGCAGACGAGCGTGCCCCCGGTCTGGTCCCCGTGCCGTTCCAGTTCCGCGTGACATTGCGGGCACACGATCTCGATGTCGTGATGGCGCATCGCGGCTCAGTCGCTCCCGGGGCCGCCGGGATCGCGTGCAGCGAAGACCAGCCCGGTCGCGCCGTCGAAGCTCTCGCGCTCGATGCGGAACCCGGCGTCAAGGAGCAGTTGCTGCGTCTCGGCGTGCCGGCCGGCGCCGTGCGTTTCCATGGCGATCTGGCCGGTGCGGCGCAACGTGTCGCGCGCGCCGCGCAGGACGTCCAGCTCCATGCCCTCGGTATCGATCTTGAGGAACGAGACCGCATCGATGGCCTGCGCGGCGGTGATGTCATCCAGCCGCATCACCGGGACGGACCGGGCCGAAGTCTGCCATGCCGTGGCAATCGATGTGGCCATGATCGAATCCGCATCGACCTCCAGGCGGATCGTGCCGGGCTGGCTGCCGATGGCGACCTGGTGCACGTGTGCCGACGGACAGTTGCGCGCGATCATCGCCGCGTTCGCGGACAGTGGCTCGAAGCAGTGGATCGGTCGCCCCGGGTAGCGGTGCGCGAACCATGCCGCGGCCAGGCCGATGTTCGCGCCCACATCGAGCATCGCGCCGGGTCCGGGCGGCCGCGCCGGCCGGTAATCCTCCCGGTACAGCAGGCCAGGCAGATTCGTGATGTCCCCGAAGTTGTCACGGAACCAGAGCCGGCCGTACACCGTGTCGAGCGGGAAGACCTGGTCGGGATGGTACGAGGCCAGATGCAGCCGCGCGCGCAGATTCTTCGTCTGTCGCCAGAGGATGGTCCACTGCGCGCGCGCGTCCGGGCCCAGCCCGCGTGCACACGTGACGAATTCACCGATCCGCTGAAAGGGGCTCACGATGACCCGCGCAGCGCCGGCGAGGTGGCGAGCTTCGCGTGGGCCCGGCCAGTCACGTAACCGGCCGCCTCACCCAGCATCCATGCGCTGCTGACCAGCAGCAGGACCGGCAGGCAGCGAACGAATTGCAGCCGGTGCCGCCGCCGGCTGAACAGGTTGCGCGCGACGCGCGCGACGAGGACCGGCGGCATGAGGGCGGCTGCACCCGCCCACACCAGCCGGCGCGACAGCGGGGAGCCAGCCACGCGCGAGCTGCCGAACAGACGGCCGAACGTGTAGCGGTCACGCAGCGCGTAGCCCAGCGTGAGGTCGCGCTGTTCGGCCACCACCATGCCCGGCTCGAACCAGAACGTCGCGCCGGTCTCACGGAGTGCGTCATTGACGATGTTCTCGTGGAACTCGGTCTGCCACACCGCCCGCAGCGCGTCCAGCCGATCGCGTTTGTAGGAGGCGTTGCAGTCCGTCAGCCCGTGGGCAGGGCCGGCCGGCATGGGTGGCATGTAGCGGCTGTAATCGGTCAGATAGATGGCCCAGTTGAGCGCGCTGTCACCGCTTCGGTCCGGGGGCAGCCCCTTGTCGACCGGCCCGCCCACGCCCGCGTGCGGGGCCTCGTGCGCACGCAGCATTGCGGCCGCCCAGCCGGGCACGGGCACGCAGTGGTCCTCGACCAGGGCGATGATGGGAGCGCGGGCGGCGCCGACCGCAGCCGCGCGCAGCGCAGCCGGCGAGTGCGCACCGGGCACACGCAGCAGCCGGACGCCCGGACGTTGCGCCAGGGTCGCGTCACCGTCCAGTGCCCCGTCGTGCGGCACGATGATCTCGGTGCGCGCCTCCGCGTCCTGGGCCGCCAGCCCGTCCAGGCAGCGCTCGAGGTGCGCGCGGCTCGTGAACAGAATGGCGACGACCGACAGGTCGACCGCCGCGTCCGCGGGATTCGTGCTTTCGCGCTCAGGCATGGGGTGTGGTGCCGGGCCATGGTGTGGCCGGCGCAGTGCCCGCCACGTGTTCTGCGATCTCGACCGCACGCAGGCCGTCTTCGCCCGTCGCGATGCGGCTGGGCTCGCCACGGACCGCTGCGGCGAAAGCGGCAAACTCCTCGACGAAGCTGCGCGTGACGACCCAGCGGTACGAACGCAGCTTCTCGCCGAGCGCGGTCAGGGGAAAGAGTTGTGTGCGGCGGCGCGTCCGCCCGCCCGTTTCTTCAGCCCATACGAGCTGCGTGATCATCGGGAAACAGGTCGCCCGGATGCAGCCGCGTGTGCCATAGAGTTCGATGCGGAACTGGTAGCGTCGCCATTCCGTCCAGCTGGCGTGCAGCGTGGCGACCCGGCCGGCCGCATTGCGCAGCAGGACGAAGCCGTTGTCTTCACAGCCGGGGAAGTTCCAGACGCCGCCGGTCGCGACACCGCTCACCTCGGCCACATCGCCCAGAAAATCGCGGGTCAGGTCGATCAGGTGGATGCCGATGTCGCGCAGGGCGCCGCCGCCCACGGTGGCGCCGTCGTGGACCCACGCCTGCGCGGCGGACGCCGCCGAGTATCCGCCGTAGCTGCGGATGTGATCGAGGCGCCCGATGATGCCGCTGTCGAGCAGCACCTTCGCCCGGGCGAACGACGGGTAGAAGCGATAGTTGAACCCGGTCGCCAGGCAGCGGTCGGCCTCGTGTGCCGCTGCAACCATCTCGCGACACTCGGCCGCAGACCGGGCGAGCGGCTTCTCACAGAGCACGTGCTTGCCCGCGCGCAACGCGGCCACACACAGCTCCGCGTGCAGTGCCGGTGGCGTGGATACGATCACGGCGTCCACGTCGGTGCGCTGCAGCAGTGTCCTCCAGTCGGGGTCGGTCTGCGCACCGTGGCGCGTGGCCAGGTCTCTGGCACGCGCGACGTCGAGGTCCGTGGCCGCGGTCAGACGACAGCCGGGCGTGCCGGCCAGCGCGGCCGCGCGCAGCTGGCCGATGTCCCCGCAACCGATGAGTCCGAAGCGCAATTCCGTCACAGTGGTCGTAGCCGTCCCTTCCAGTGCAGCCCGTGGTGATCGAGCGTGGCGCGGATCCCTTCCACGATCGTCGTGGCCGGCGCGTTGCCGGTCAGCGCCCGCAGCCGGACCGTGGACACAGTTCCGTAGCGCACATCGTGCGGCCGCTCCGTCACTTCACCGAAGCGGAGCAGCGCGCGGTCCATGCCCAGCCCCGTCGCCGCGACTTCGACGAAGGTGCGAACCGACGTGAGGCGACCGGTCGCGACGTTGACGACCTCGCCCGGCTCGGCGGCACTGAGCCCCAGCTGCAGCAGCGTCTCGGCCACATCGCCGGCCCAGGTGAAATCCAGACGCTGTGTGCCGGCGCTCAGCTCCATCGGCTCCCCGCGGTCCGCCGCGCGGATCAGCGACGGAAAGAGCCGATGATCGCGTTCCCCTGGACCGTAGACCATGAACAGTCTGGCCGTGAGACCCCTCAGCCGGCCCTCGCGACAGCGCTCGGCCAGCGCCCGCGTGCCCGCCAGCTTGGAGCGGCCGTACAGTGTCTCGGGCTCTTCCGCGGCTCGCTCGTCGAGCGGCTCCCCGGTCCGCGCGTACTCCGCACTCGACCCGACATGCACGATCGCCTGACCCGGCCAGCCGTCATCGGCGCTCGCCACGAGCGCATCACACACGGTCCCGACGGCCGTGGTGTTCACCGCGAATGCCGCGGCCTCGTCCTTCTCGGCCGGATCGATACCATGGCCGGCCAGGTTGAACGTGATCGCGGGACGCACGGCGTGCACCAGCGCCGCGGTCGCGGCCGCGTCCGTCAGATCGCACGGCCGGATCTCCGCGCCGCGCAGCCCCGGCCACGTGCGCAGCCGTTGCTCGCCGGACGGTGAGCGCGTGACGAGGCAGGCGAGCGCACCCTCCCGGATGAGCGCCTGCGCAACCCACCGCCCGATGAAGCCGGAGGCGCCCAGCACGAGGGCGCGCCGGCCGCGGTAGGCGATGTTGCCCGGATCCCGCCGCTGTCCGCCGGGGCCCGTCATGGTCGCGGGCCTTCCCGGCCGCGGGCGGCCCGCAGCAGGTCGGCGGCCGGCAGCGGGCCTTCCACGACGCGGAACCCGGCGCCGGTCCGCGTCGGGCCGTCCAGGACCCAGACCGGCCGGTCCGCATAAACCTCGAGCACGCGCGCGCGGACTTCCGCCGATCGGTCCCACGCGTAGATCGGCTCGGGCGACGCCAGATCGAGCGGGTTGTAGATCGCCGCGGACGCGTAATCCGGGTGCCGGTTGCCGCGCACCAGGATCAGGCTGTGTCCGAAGTCGTGCGTTGCGGCGAGCTGCCGCACATCGGGCCGCATGTTCCGGTAGTTATGGTACTTGTCGGTGGCACGCCACGGGATGAAGAGGGTCAGTGTGAACGCGACGAGCGCGAGCGCGGCCACGTGGACGCGGCTGTCGAACGCGTCGCCGCCCGCAATGCTCGACGAGGGATCGGTCCGGTCCCGCCCGCCCGGCGCGTCGCCGGACGGGCCCGTCGTTCGCGCGAGCGTGTCGATGCCGCGGGCCGCGAGCGCAATGCACGGGACGAGGATCAGATACCAGTAGCGCGCCCCGAAGTCGGGTCCCCCGCTGAACCAGTAGAACGAGTGCACGCCGACGATGGCCGCGATCACCGCGAGCATCCAGGCATCCGGACGGCGGAGACCGCCGAGCCCGAGCAGCAGCAGGATGGGCAGAAACGACCCGGTGGCCCAGCCCAGCAGTTCGGTGTTGACCTGAAAAACGTTGAGGTTGCCGTTGACGAGCACATCGATGAAGCCGTGGCCGGGAAACGGATCCAGACCGGGCCAACCCAGGCCGCGGTTTGCGCCGAAGCCGAGCGCGTTCGTGCCCACGCCGTAAATCGAATCCGTATACGCCATGAGCGGGAACGTCGTCGCCTGCCCGGTCATGGTGCGGTTGTAGGACAGCTGGATCGACGAGACGGCCACTGCCACGAGGGCAATGGCCGCCACCGGACCCACCCGCGCGATCAGCCCGTGTCGCCGCGGCGCAGCCAGACCCCAGAAGCCGAGCAGCACGGCGATCGTCAATCCCTCGAGCGGGCGGATCATGCCCAGCAGCCCGATGCCCGCGCCCGCCATGAGGACGGCCCCGGCCCCCGCGCGCGGCGAGGCACGCAGCTTCGCAACGCCCAGCGCAGCGGCCAGCGCGGCGCACAGCGTCAGCGTGTGCGTCATGAAGTTCATGCCCATGAACAGGAACCACGGCGAGCTGGCCAGCAGCAGGACGCCCAGGCGGGCGGTGCGCGCGTCGTAGACGCGCTGCAGCAGGCGGCCTGCGAGGACCACATTCAATCCGTTCAGCAGCGGGTTCACCAGCCACGGCACACCGAAGAAAGCGCCGACCGCCAGGAACGCGGGCCACCCGGGCGGAACCGGGGAGTACCAGCGGGTCGCCTCGTACGTCATCAGGTCGAGCTCGAACGCCTCCGGCACCGGCGGCAGCGGCAGGTCCAGCATTCCCGCGGCGAAATAACGCGCGTGCAGCAGGTATACGACTTCATCGGGGACGTGCGGATGACGCTCGTACGCGAAGAAGGCCAGCGCCGCACAGGCCAGCACGGTCCAGAGGGCCGCGACGAGCGTGAACCGGTCGAAGCGTGCAGAGCCCGGTCCGGCCGCGTCCTCGCCGGGCGCAGCTGCGAGCCAGCGTGTCACAGCCCCGCCAGCGCCGGGCGGCACGGCCACAACCGCCAGGAAGATCGTTGCGAGTGCAAGCAGCTGAATGGTGGCCGCGAGACCGAGTTCCGCCACGTACAGCCAGGGTTCGCGGGACAGCGTCGCGCTGGAGATCACGAACACCGCGACCACGAAGATCGCGCGCCCGGCACCCATCCGCGTCCGCATCCAGCGCGCGACCGCGGGCCACCACGGTCGCAGCCCCAACCCGACCGCGGCCGCCTGGAGGATCAGAAACGCGAGGGCGGGGACGTACGGCGAGGTGAACAGCTCGTCGGCCGGAATGTAGTGTTGAAACCCCACCATGAAGCCGGCGCGCACGAGCCCGAGCGCGACGGCGTGGCCTGCGAGAGCCAGCAGGAACCAGAGCGAGGCCGCGGGCCAGCCCGTGCGCACGGCAGCACGTCCGGCGAGGCTCACCGGCGCCCGTACACGGTCAGCACGCCGGCTGCGGGGATCCCGGTCTGGACCGTCTCCCCAGGACCGATCGTCACGTCGTCCAGTTCGACATTGTACGCGGCGTCCGTCGTGTACGTGATGCCGTAGGTCGCGGGCGGAAGCCCGCGCACGACGAACGTCCCCGCCCGTTCCGCCTTGATGACGACGACGTGCGTCCCGTCCGCGTTGACGAAGGCGAGGGGCCCGAACGCCGTCCGGCTGGTGCTGCTGCCCACCCGCGTGGCGCCGGCGCGGACGAACAGGAAGTACTGGCGCAGAAATTTCGTCCGACCGCCCGGCGAGACCGTGAGTCGCGTCGTGTCCGGTCCGTCGATGACGATGTAGGCACCGCCACGCTCGCCGCGGCCGCGGTACGCGAGTGCGAACTGCTGCCACGCGGAGACGCGGCCGGTCTCCAGATCGGCATGCAGATCCTCGTGGCCGCTGCCGATGTGCTCGAGCATCGAGGTCCGTACGTTCTGCTCTCTGCCGATGAGCCCGATCCGCTCCAGGTTGTCGGCGGTCACGCCTCCGTAGCGGTGGTAGGAGAACTCGTCGAGAAAGCGGCGCACGCCCGGAACGGCCGTGATCGTGTCCCAGAACATCAGCGCGTTCGCCATGCTCGAGTTCGATGGCGCGATGAAATCGGGCGTGAAACCGTGTGCGGCCAGTCGTTCACCTGCGGCAACCAGCGCCCCGCCCATCTGCCGTGCGGTCCAGCGCGAGTTCTCCGGTTCCAGGAGGACCTCCCAGGCGTCCGGAGAGATACCCCAGCGATCGCGCATGTACAGGTGCACGGCCAGCGCGAACTCGGCGTATTCGCGCACATCCTGGTGATGGTGGTACGGTGCGTCCGGACACGGCCGGAGCGAGGCATTGTACATCGCATTGATGTAGAGCTTCTCGCCTCGCGACTCCAGTCGCCGCGCCAGCGGAAGCACGACCCGCTCGATCGTGTCGTCGAGATGCGAAAACTGGAAGCCATTCCAGTCGATGACGTCAGGATCGCCGTTGTCATCAATGGAAGCGAAGCGATTGCAACGCCACTCTTCGAAGTCGATCTCGCCGGACATGCGCGCGGCGAACCAGTCGCGCGGATTCTCGAGATTGCTGTAGATGGGCAGGCGGATGCGGTTGATGCCGACCTCGAACACGGCCAGATCGAACAGCGCGTCCTTGATGAGCTCGAAGCCCGGTACCTCGGTCTGGCCGGCCTCTGCGGTGGCCTCCCAGCCGCTGATCACCTGGTGGCGCGTCGCCGGGTCCACGGTGATCAGCACCGGGCCGCGCTCGCAGGCGGGCGCCGCGACGGCGGACGCGACGAGCACGATCGCGACACGCACGATGCGGCTGCAGGTGACCGGGCCGGATCGTACGCCGGAATCCGGATGCAGGGCGCGCGGCCGGACGTGAGGGTCCGTCATGAAGCGGGCTGGCTGGAACGCGGGCCGCCCGCGCCGAACCAGCGCGCCGGAATGATGAGCATGAACAGCACCGCGAAACCGAACAGGCCGAGGCTCAGCACGCCGGGCGCGGCGACGGACCAGGCGACGACCGGCACCATGACGAAGCACATGCCGATCGCCATGCCCGCCGTCCAGCGCGCGAGCCAGCTCTCGGGGTGCAGCGCGGCGGCGAGCAGGCCCCAGATGAGGAACCATGGCCAGACATGGCCGCTCACGCCGAACAGCACGGCCGCGACCAGTGCGAACGTGGCCCGACGGAGGCGCTCGTCGTCCGGCGTCTGCCAGTAGGCCAGCACGGCGCGTACCGCCGGCAGAATGAAGAGCAGGCTCACGAGCACCGCCATGACGAGCAGTCCGATGCCCGTCGCGGACGCGGTCGACGGCGTCAGATCCATCAGCCGCCCGATGGCCGCGACCGCCGCACGCGGCGAGAAGAAGTGCCACCCCGTCATGTGACGTGTCGAATCGAAGAACCGCATGTCGCGGAAGTACACGGCCGTCGCGCCCAGGCCCACGATGGCGGCCACGACCGCGTGCAGCGCGTAGGTGCGCGCAAACTGCACGGGCGTGCGCCGGACCCAGCGCGGGGAGCCCTGCAGCGCGTCCGGTGGGGCCGGCGTCGACCAGGCGCGCATCACATCCAGCAGGAACAGCGGAGCACTCAGGTACTTCATTACGACCGAGCCGGCCAGCGCGGCCGTTCCCGCCCGTGCGAAACCTCGCTGCACGAGATACAGCCAGCCGATCATCAGGAAGGCCATCGCGATGTCGTTGTGCCCGTCCGCCAGACCGTGGATCACACCCAGCGGCAACCAGCCCGCCAGCGCGATGCCGATGGCCTGTGCGCGTGCCCCGCGCGGCCGCAGGACCCCCCGCAGGAGGAACAGTGAACCGATCCAGCCGGCGGCCAGCACGGTCTTGAACAGGAGGCCGGCCAGCCACGCGTTGGGCCCTGCCAGCCGCATGATGCCGCTGGACAGCAACGTCCAGAGCGGGCCGTAGGTCGTGAGCAGGCCCAGGTAATCGAGGGGCAGCCCGGACGTGACTTCGGGCGTCAGCGACGTGTAGTACGGATTCTCACCCAGTGCGGCCAGACGGCCCCACCCTGCCGACAGCCAGAAGTCCTGAACGAGGACCGGTGGTGCAAACGCCGCGATCACGGCAAAACCGATCGCCCAGCCCAGCAGCGCGTTCACCGTGAAGCGATCGATGAATGCCGCACCCCGCGACAGCACCGCGAGCAGGCGCAGGAAGACGAGGCAGGCGAGCCCGATGGGCAGAGCATAGGCGATGGCGAAGACGGTCGGATCCGCCAGCTGCGTTTCACCCAGCAGGATCTCGCGGATGCCGGGCCCCAACCCGGCCAGTGCGTCGGCCAGCCTCGCGAATACCTCGCCCTCGATCGGCTCCTCGGCATCGAACGGGACCACGCGCACCATGCCCCACGCCACCATCGTGTAGAATGCGATGCACGTGAGCATGACGCTGCCGAGGCGCTGAACCGAAGCGGTGAGCCGCACCGCCGCCACGGGCCGGCCCATGGGCGTGCTGTAGACTCTAGCCATCGCGCTCGTCCCTGTCGCCGTGGAGGCCGGCCGTCATGGCCGACCGGTCGGATTCGTCAGCAGACGCGTCAGAGCCGCACGCAGCCGGTCCGCCAGCCCGGGCTCACGGGTCAGGCGATCGACGTGCTGCGCCATATCGACGCGCAGATCGTACAGCTCTTCACTCCCGTCGCCGTTCTGGATGAACTGGTGGCCCTCATCGATGAGCGCGGCCATGTCGCCCTGTGAGATCGGCAGGTCGACACTGGCCCGCACCGTCTGGCGCGCCGACGACAGGACGGGATCGGCGGCGTGCGAAGTGTCCGATCCCGCCGCCCAGGTATGGCGCAGAGACCGGCCCGGCAACAGACCCGCGTTGGCCTGACCGGCCAGATCGAGAAGCGTGGCCGCCAGGGAACGCGTGGTCACGAAGTCGCTCACGCGCATGCCGGCCGGCACGGAGCCGGGAAACACGATGACGAGCGGGACGTGGAGGTTCTCCATGTACAGACTGTTGCCGTGCCCGGTCCGGTCGTGCTCGCCGAGGTGCTCACCGTGATCCGAGGCGATGACCACGATCGTGTTGTCCAGCACGCCCCGTTCGTCCAGCGTATCCAGCAGTCTGCCCAGCTCGCGGTCGATGCCGGCGATCGCGGCGTCGTACGCCGGCACGTTGTAGCCCCAGCGTGCCGTAACGCCGAACTGCCTGCGCACATCGGCCGGCGCCACGTACGGCCAGTGCGCGTCGATGTAATTCAGGAAGGCGAAGAACGGGCGCTCCGCGGCGCGCCGGTCCAGCCAGCGCAGGAAATCGGCGTTGACCCGGTCGGCGTCCTTCCGGCCCAGGTAATCGAGGTTGTCGATCAGCCGGCGCAGCGGGTTCACGGTGAATCCCGGCCGTCCGGCCAGCACCAGCGAGGCCAGCGAGCTGCTGTTGAACACCTGCCCGGGCGAGATCCGGAAATCCTCGTAGCGCGCGAAGCCGCGGTCCAGGCCGTGCTCGTACGTGCCGTAGAACACGTTGGCCACGAACCCTGCCGTCATCCAGCCGCGCGCGGCCAGGACCTCCGCGAGCGTCGGGAAGGCGTCATCCAGGGGCGCCTCCCAGTCGGACGATTGCTCATGCGGATCGTGCCCGGTGAACATCGCGCCGTGCGAGGGCAGCGTCCATGGCGATGGGGAGATGGCCCGATCGAAAACCACGCCGCGGCGGGCGAAAGCATCGAGTGCCGGTGACGTCGGTTTGTCGTACCCGTACAGGCTGAGGCTGGCCGCGCGCACCGTATCGAGGATGATGAACAGAATGTTGGGCGCACCGGCCTGTGCGTCAGGCAGGGCGGCCAGGGCACGGCGCTCGCGCAGCAGGCTCGCTCCGCCCACGCCGATACCGGCGAGTGTGATGGCACCCGCCAGGATGGCCAGCGACCGGCGCATCGCGGCGATCAGCCGATCGGGGCGGGCGCTCGCCCAGCGCGAGGCCTGCACGCCCACACCGGCGGCCAGCAGCAGCATCGCGATGCGGTGCAGGCGCGGGAACAACGAGATCAGGCCGAGCGCGGCGAGGAACGCGAAGAAACCCGTGGCCCGTGGCCAGGTGACGAGCCGGGGCCAGAGCGCCGCTGCGGCAGCGATCGTGAGGGCCGGCACCGCGACGATCCCGACCGTGCCGAGCGGCGCCATCCAGACGAAATGCGGGCTGAGATGGAGCACGTGGCCCAGAACGACCTTGCGGAACGCCAGCACGATGACCTCGATCGTACCGGTCGCGAGCGCGATCCAGACGGCCGCGAGCAGCGTTGCCGTGAAGGGCGCCCGCGCGGCAGGGCGGGTCGCGGGCGGAGCGGGTGGGGCCGGCCTCATCGGGCGCCGGCGCCGCGGCCGGGCACGCTCGTCATGCGGGTCGTGTCGACCGGCGTCACGTGCTCAGGTGCGGATGGCAGCGACGGGGGCAGCGTGCAGCAGCACGCGAAGTCATCGCACGACTGGAACGCGGCACTCGCGGCGCTGAGCCGCTGCAGCACGCCCGCAACAAGGGTGTCGGTTGCGAGATCGACCCGCTGCAGCGGATCGCGCTTCACATCGTATAGCTCCATGCGACCGTCGATGTTGTGGATGTAGTGGAACCCGTCGGCGACGAGCGCCGCCATGCGCCGGTCCGGATTGCGGCCGGGCGCCAGCTCCGCGATGACGGGTCCGGGCTCGGGCGCCGGTCCCCAGAAGCGCGCCAGCGAAGCGCCGGGGAAACTCGTGGAACCGGTGCGGGTCAGATCGGCCAGCGTCGCCGCGATGTCACGCAGCGAGACCGGCTCGGTGATGCGCAGGCCTTCCGGAACGCGTCCGGGCAGCGCGACGACCAGCGGTACGTGTGTCTGCACCATGTAGAGGTTGCTTCCGTGCTCGTAGTGGCCGTGTTCGCCGAACTCCTCACCATGGTCGGACGTCACGATGATGAGCGTCTGATCGAGCATGCCTCGGTCGCGCAGCGCATCCACCAGGGCGCCGAGCTGCGCGTCCAGGTACGCGATCGCGCCTTCGTACGCGGCGACCTCGGCGGCCAGCGCCTCGTCGGACATGTCCCAGAAACTGGAGCGCGTGAAGGTTTCGCGCAGGCGCACGGCGAACGAGCTGGCCGGTCGGCGCGGCTCGAACATCGTGTCGAACGGCGGCGGAGGGTGATACGGCAGATGCGCGTCGAACAGATTGAGGAAAGCGAAGAACGGGCGATCCCCGGGCTGCGCGTCCAGCCAGCGCAGGAAGTCGGCGCCGGCCTGCTCGGCCGTCTTGCGACCGACGTAGCGCCGGTCACCGAGCAGCTGTCGGAGACGGCTGACCTCCCAGCCTCCGTGCCCGAACAGGAGCCGCGCGCCCAGCGAACTGGTCGCGACGATCTCGCCGGGCGTGACGCGGTACGCTTCGAAATGCGCGAAGCCGCGCGCGAGCCCGTGCTCGCGATCGACGTACAGCGTGTTCGCGGCGAATCCGGCCGTGAGGTACCCACTCGACGCGAGCGCCTCGGCAATGGTCGGATGCGCATCGTCGAGTGCGTGGTACCACGCCGCACTCATCTGGTGCGGCAGCCGCCCCGTGAACATGCTGGCGTGGGTGGGCAGCGTCCACGACGACGTGGCGATCGCGCGATCGAATGTGACGCCCCTTGCGGCCAGACGCTCCAGGTTCGGTGTCGTGGGTCGCGTGTGCCCGTGCAGGCCGAGGCTGGCGGCCCGCACCGTGTCCCAGATGATCAGGATCACGTTGGGCACACCCTCCCGGGCCGCCGGCAGAGCGGCGAGTGCGCGCCGCTCGGTCACGAACCCGGCGGTATTCACGATCAGCGCGGCGAGCGCGACGAGTGCGCCGAGCCACGGCGTGCTGCGCCGGATCAGCACTCGCGACGCGTCCGTCCGGCGAACGAGCCAGAGCGAGCCCTGCCAGGCGACGCCGGCGGACAGCACGAGCCCGGCCCACAGGCTGATCCGCCACGGCAGCAGCACCCACCCCAGCACGCCCAGAAAGACGAACAGGAAGAACACCGCACGGTCGCCGCGCAGCCGTGCGGACAGGGGCCGCAGGGCCAGGAGCAGCGTGGCGGCCAGGACGAAGAGCATGACGTTCGCGACCGGCGCCATCCACGGGTACTGCGGGCTGGTGCGGATCAGCCCGTTCAGGATGTGCTTCTGTCCGAGCCGCATGACGACTTCGCCCAGACCCGTGACCAGGCCGAACCAGACGGCCGCGAGCAGGACCACGCCCGCGGCGGGAACGCGCACATCCATGGCGTCACCCGACGGCGGACCGGGGGGTTGCCTCGTCATTGCCGATCTCGCGGGCGCAGGATCAGCCGAGCTTGGAACGGACGAGCGCGGCGACCAGCGTCAGGTTGTCGAGATGATCGACGCTGGCCTCGTGCGCGTGGATCTGGATGCCGTACGTGTCTTCCAGGAACGAGACCAGCCGCACGGTCGCGAGCGAGTCCAGGATCGCGCCCGTCACGAGCGGTGTCTGCGGCGTCAGCTCGCCGGGATCCACGCCCGGCAGGAACTCCGCCAGAATGAAGTCCTTGACCGTTGCCGCGATGCTGTCCGGTGTCGTGCTCGTCGAGTCAGTCATGAGATCAATCCTCGCCTGGCTGGTCCAGGGGCCGGCCGGACGCACCCCCGGGTGCGACGCGGCGTCCAGCACCGACTCCGACCTGCGCTGGACTTGCCCGTCAGACGGTGGTCATGAGTGTCTGGTAATCGATCTTGTCCGTCGATGTCCTGGGCAACACGTCGCGGTATGCGAACGTGTCCGGGATCATCGAGACGGGCAGGTGCTCCGCGCAGAAACGTTTGAGTTCGATGATCGACGGGCGCGCGCCGTCGCGGCAGGCCAGCACGGCGGTGATGCGCGTGCCCTGTTCCGCATCCGGACGTGCGATCACCGCGACCTCGCGGACGGCCGGGTGCCGGTACAGTCCCGCCTCGATCTCGCCCAGCTCGATCCGGTATCCTCGCCGTTTCACCATCCGGTCCCGCCGGCCCACGAAGACCAGGTCGCCCGACGCATCGTGGACGACGACGTCACCGGTCCGGTACCAGCGCACGCCCGCATCGTCGGTCAGGAAGACGCGCGCGTCGTTCTCCGGCAGGTTCCAGTAGCCCTGCATCACGCCCGGGCCGGCGACGCACAGTTCGCCTTCCTCGCCCGGTCGCGCATCCGCACCGTCCGGCTCGATGAGACGCGCGCGATAGTGCGCGCATGGCTGCCCGATCGGGTACGGCTCGGTTCGCTCCGCGTCGATCGTGTCCGGGATCCGGTGCCACGTGCACACGTTGGTCTCCGTGGGGCCGTACAGGTTGAAGTACTCCGGTCCCGGCCACAGCGCTTTCAGCGTGCGCAGGTGCTTGACCGGAAAGACCTCCCCGGCGAAGTGCACCTGGCGCAGCGCAGCGTAGTCGTGCGTGCCCATGCGGCCGTACTGCGCGAGCATCGACAGGATCGAGGGCGTCGAGTACCAGACCGAGATGCGCGCGTCAGCAATCGCCTGCGCCAGGCCGATCGGCTCCTTCCCGAGTTTCGACCCGATCAGCACGACGGTCGAGCCGCTCGTCATCGGCACGTACAGGTCGAAGATCGACAGGTCGAAGTGGAACGGAGCGTGGGACGAGAATCGGTCGTGCGGCCGAGGCTCGAACGTCGCAGCGCACCAGTGCACGAAGCACAGCGCATTGCGATGGGAGATCATGACGCCCTTGGGCCGGCCCGTCGAGCCCGACGTGTACAGGATGTACGCCAGGTCGTCCGGCCCGCACGCCACGGCTCCCCGCCTCGCGACAGGGCCGGCCGCATCAAGCCAGGCGCGGACGCCGTCCCCGCCGCCGAGTCCGGCCAGCGCGATCAGGTGCGGAGCTGACTCCCGGTGCGCGAGCTCCGCGGCAAGCGGCTCCGCACGCTCCGCATCGATGAACGCGGCGTGCACCGAGCAGTCGGCGAAGATGTAGGCGGCGCGCGCGAGCGGGCCGTCCGGGTCGACCGGAACATACGCCGCGCCCGCTCTCAGGATACCGAGGATCGCGGCGACGGCGTCGATCGTCTTGGGAAGGCAGACCCCGACCCGGTCCCCGGACCGCACGCCCAGCGCGTACAGCCGGTCGGCCACGGCGCCGGTGAGGGCGTCCAGCTCGGCCCACGTGATCCCGGCCGACGGGATCTCCTCGACCGCAGGCGCATCGGGCCGCAAGGCGACAGACCGTTCGAACAGCTGGGGTAGCGTCTCAGGCAGCGCGGGGGCGTTCATCGAAGAGCGTGGGCGTTGCGCCGGTCCCGAACCGGGCCGCGCGGCGCGGGGTCGGCCGGGCGCACCGTGGCGGGCAGCGGATCGGGCTCGGGGGTGGCTCGGATCGGGGTCAGCGGGAGAAGACGCGGGTCACTTTCTGGGCCACGGCACGGGTGAACCCGGCAATCTTTCGCCAGAACATCATGATCACGCCTCCGATGGCGGCGAGCGCCGAGGCGAGCGGCATGATGGTTTCCGGTCCGATGTATATCAGCAAGGCGTCCTCCAAGTTGTTCTGTCATGCAGGCTTGTGGCTGCCGGGCAGTCCCTGGAAGCCGGCGCTCCTGCCCGCGCCCCCGTCCGGTCCGGCCACGCTGCCGCGGGGCTGACGCGTCAAGAAGCGAGCCCGGCCCTCCCACACCGTTGGAAACCGGACAATCCATTCTAAAGCAACTGCTTATGTGGTACCAGATCTGGCGGTCCCGCC
>JBFFZF010000030.1:0-31992 GCA_041568755.1 Longimicrobiales bacterium
CTTGATCATCTCGCCCTTGTAGCCGCACGCGACCAGGAATTCGTTGAAGCCGTGCGCGGCGTAGATGTGCATGATGTGCCACAGCAGCGGTTTGCCGCCGATTTCGACCATCGGCTTGGGCCGGGTACCGGTCTCTTCAGCGAGCCGTGTGCCCTTGCCCCCGGCCAGGATGACGACTTTCATGAACCCACGATCCTCGGTTGCGGAATCGGCAGAATGAACTTCCCTCCCCTGCGTTGATACTCCGCCTGCTGCGCCATGATCTCATCCGCGAAGTTCCACGCCAGGATCAGAGCGTAGTCGGGCTGTCGGTCGAGCAGGGCGGACACGGGCAGGATCGGAATGTGCGTGCCGGGAGTGTAGCGTCCCACCTTGAGCGGGTTCCGGTCGACCGTGAACGCGATCAGGTCGGTCCCGATCCCGCAGTAGTTCAGCAGCGTATTGCCCTTGGCCGGCGCGCCGTACGCCCCGATGCTGGCCCCCGCCGCCTGCAGCCCGTCGAGCAGCACACGCAGGGCCGTCCGGTTGGCCGCGACCGCCGCGGCGAAACGCTCGTACAGCGCGCGCTGCCGGAACCCGGCCTCGACCTCCGTGCGCACCATCGCCAGGACGGCGTCGTCGTGACCGCCGGCGCGCGCCGCGTCGGTCGCGTACACACGTACCGAGCCACCGTGGACGGGCACGCGGTCGATGCGCCGGACGGACAGGCCGGCCGCGTCCGCCAGTTGGACGAGCGTGGTGGCCGAGAAATAGCACAGGTGCTCGTGGTAGACGGTATCGTACTCGAGCCGGTCGAGCAGGTCGCCCAGGTAGGGCACCTCGATGACGGCCACGCCGTCCGCCGCCAGCAGCGCGCGGACGCCGCTGAGGAAGCCGCGCGGATCATCGACGTGCGCGAGAACGTTATTGGCCAGGATCGCCCGGGCCGGGCCGTGCGCCTCGCGCAGCGTGCTGGCGGTGCGCTCGTCGAAGAACTCGTTGACCGTTTCGACGCCGTGCTCGCGCGCGATGGCAGCGATGTTCGTGGCCGGCTCGACGCCGAGCGTGCGGACGCCGTACGGCTGAAAGCAGCGCAGCAGACTCCCGTCGTTGCTGGCAATCTCGACAATGAGATCACGCGGTCCCGCGCTCGTGTGCTCGATCACCGCGCGGGCGTACCGCTCGTTGTGCTCCGCGATCGTAGCCGATGTGCCGGTCACGTAGATGTAATCGCGGAACAGCACACTCGGGTCGATGACGTCGACCAGCTGGATGAGAGCGCAATCCGCGCAGAAGTAGACATCCAGCGGATAGAACGCCTCGTGTGCGAACTCGGACGGCGAGCGCGGCAGCGCGTTGGCGAGGGGCTGCGGCCCCAGCTCGAGCACGCGCGTCAGCCGCTCGCCGGCGCAGGCGCGGCACGTCGTCCGCCGGTGCCACACCGCGGCCTTGCGCGGTGCCCGGTGCGCGCCCGGCCCGGCCGGTTGGCTCGACCTCCGCACACCGGACGCGCCGCCGATCAGCGGCTCCACGCGTTTTCCCCTTCGCGATGGGTCGGGCCGGCTCCGGCGGCCGCGCCGGCGCCGAGCTGCGCTGCGGGCAGCCCCGCCCGCCAGCGGCGGATGTGCGGCGAGAACCGGTAGTGCAGCAGGTTGCGCAGGAACTCCCAGCACGTCTCCGCCCGCACATGGGACGTCCCGGTGCCCCGCATGCGTGCGAACACGTTGAACTCCAGCACCCGCATCCCCATCGAATGCGCCTTGATC
Organism: Longimicrobiales bacterium; assembly: GCA_041568755.1. Lineage (GTDB taxonomy): Bacteria > Gemmatimonadota > Gemmatimonadetes > Longimicrobiales > RSA9 > JBFFZF01. The sequence continues at coordinate 1,746 of JBFFZF010000030.1, forward strand.
ATGAGTTCCGGATCCAGGAACCAGCCGCGCGATTCGAGGGCCATCAGCTGGAGCGCCCTGCGCGGCAGCATCTTGGGCACGCCGTTCACATCGACGGAGGCCAGCGTCGGCCAGAGCAGCCGGACAAGCCCGTTGTAGCCGATCGAGACCAGCTTGCGGCTCAGGCCGTCCATGCGGAACCGGCGCCGCACCTTGGCCACGACCCAGCCATCGGACGCGCGGGCTGCCTCGAAGAGGCGCACGACGTCATCCGCATCCACCTGCCCGTCCGCAGGGATGAACCCGACCCAGTCGGCCGTGCAGTGAGGGATCCCTGACAGGATCCCCCAGCCGTACCCCTGGTTCATGTCGACCCGCGCAGGGCGGACCTCGGGGAACCGGTCCGCCAGGCCGCGCAGCGCTTCGCTCGTGCCGTCCGCCGAACCGTTGTCCACGGTGATCAGCTCGACCCGGTGCCCCGCCGCACGGAACGCCTCGACCAGCCGCGGCACGGTCGAGACCACCGATCCCGCCTCGTTGTAGCAGGGCATGACGAGCGAAAGCTCCGGCTTCGCGCCATCACCCGGTCCGTGCTCCAGCCCCAACGCTCCTCCTTCCCAGGCTCGACCCATGCAGACGCGGTCCTGACGCGCCGGCGAGAGGGCAATTGTGATGCCGCGCGCCCGCGGACCCGGAGGCCGGCGGCGCCGCACCCCGTGTCCCGTCTTGTGATGCGGCAATCCAACAGGTGCCGCAAGGGCCAGGTGCCGCAAGGGCCTGCCCGGTCGGCGGGGCGGCGTTGGACCGGCCGCGCACAACGGCCGGACGGGCTTGTGCCTTGCCGGGCGGCGCTGTTGCGGGCTCGCCACCCCGCCCCGGTGGCGGCGGGCCGCGCTCCCCGGTCCGCGCCCGAACGGGTCCGCGACGCGCGCCCGAGCACGCCTCCTGCATCGGGTGGGGAGGTTCGGGTCGGCGGTCCGGCCGGTCGATCCTGTGGCAAGGCCTAGGGTGCACGCGGCGCGCCGGATGTGGTACCATGAAAGAACCACGGCCCATGCGGGCAGCGGCCGGGCGGGCGGGCCGTCCCGCGCAGTGGCAGGAGGACCCCTTCGAATGAACGCAAGGAGCACAGCACGCAGCAGGCGGGGGACAGGATCGAGGCACATCTGGCGGCTCTCGCTGCTGGCCGTGGGCCTCTTCCTGGCCTGCGCCGGGGCCGAAGGCGGCAATATTGTCGACCCGCCACCACCCCCGCCTCCGCCGGACACGACGCCGGCGACGATCCGCATCGACCACACCGCACGCTTCCAGACGATCACCGGCTGGTACGCGACGAGCGAGGCCGGACAGACCAGCTGCCCGACGTTCCCGGTCTACAAGGACGCGCTGTTCGACCGGACCATCAACGAGCTCGGGCTGAACCGCTTCAAGCTGACCGTCCGGTCCGCGGCCGAGCATCCGCACGATCACTTCGCCGATTACCTGGCGGGCACGATCACGCTCTCGGAGTACATCGACCGCTGGAGCACGGCCGTCAACGACAACGCGGACGCGCACCTGATCAATCCGGCCGGGTTCCAGTGGAGCGATCTCGACCACAAGATCGACAACATCGCGTTGCCGATGCGCCAGCGCCTCATGGCGCGAGGCGAGCAGCTCTACATCATGCTGACGTACACGGACGGCAAGACGGACCCGTTCGATCATAAACGGGACGCCCAGGAGTATGCCGAGTTCCTGCTCGCCCTGTACCAGCACATGCAGTCCAAGTACGGCTTCGTCCCGGACGTCGTCGAAGTCGTGAACGAGCCGGACACGGGTCCCGTCGGCTGGAGTGCCGGTCAGATTGGTCAGGCCGTCGCCGTGGCCGGACAGCGCCTGGAGGCGGCCGGATTCACACCCCGCTTCTCCGTGCCGGCCGCCGCCGGCGTACGGCTGGCAGGGCTGATCTATGATGGTGTGCTGCGTACACCGGGCGCCGCGCGGTACATTACGGAGATCTCCTATCATCGCTACAACGACGCTACGGTCGAGAACGTGCGCGCCATCGGGCAGCGGGCCCGGCAGGCGAACATCGGGGCCACGATGTCGGAGCACATCGGCAGCGGATCCGAAGAGTTGTACGTGGACCTGACGGAAGGCAACAACACGGCATGGATGCAGTTCGCGCTGGCCCTGTGCGGCGATGGGTCCAACGACGGTGGCGGCATCTATTACCGCGTCGACCAGAGCAACCCGGCCAACCCGGTGATCAGTCCTCGCCGCCGGACGCCTTTCCTGTGGCAGTACTTCCGCTACATCCGGGCGGGTGCCCAGCGCCTGGGCACCACCAGCGCCATGGCGGATGTCAGGCCGGTGACGTTCGTGAACACCAACGGGAAGTACGTCGTGGTGGCGAATACGGACGGCGCCGCGACGTTCTCCATCGGCGATCTGCCGGCCGGAACCTACGGCATCACGTATGCGACCAGCGCGGAGACGCACGGCGCGCTGCCCGACGTCACCCTGCCGGCGTACGGCACGAAGCTGACGGTGACGATTCCAGCGCAGGGCGTGGTCACGGTGTTCGGCAAGTGATCGTGCCCCGAGGGAGCGCCCCGGTCCCCACGTGAGCCCGGGCCGTCCCGGCGGCGGCGCCGCCACCGGCCGCGCGGCCGACGCACGTCTGGGCAGCCTGCTGCTGCTGGCTGCCGCCATCGGACTCGGTGGTGGTCTCGTCGAGGTGGCCGCGCTCGCAACCAAGAAGCTGGTCCTGGGCACGTACACGCATCTCAACCCTCAGTTTGCGTGGCTGGCGCCCGTCATGTATGCCGTCCTTTTCGCCGGTCTGGCGCTCGCCGTGCATCTGCTTCTGCTGCGCGCGCCGGCGGCGGCCCGGATCCGGGCCGTGACTTTCCTCGCAGTGGCGTGCGTGGCGGCCGGTGTGCTGTTCCTGGCAACCGGCGTCCACAAGGCTGCGCTCCTCGTGCTCGCCCTGGGCATCGCAGTTCAGGCCGCCCGGAGTGCGGCCCGCGCGGCCGAGGCGGTGCTGCGACGGACTCGCCGGGTCGTGCCATGGCTTGCGGCTGCCGTCGCACTGGTGGGCCTGGGCATGAACGCAGCGATGACCTGGCCGGGCCTGCCCGGGTCGCGCGTCGCGCCGGCGGCGGGCGCACCGAACGTGCTCTTCATCATCTGGGACACGGTGCGCGCGGCCAGCCTCAGCGTGTACGGTCACGACCGGCCCACGACGCCGGAGCTGGAGCGACTCGCCGCGCGGGGTGTCCTGTTCGAGCGTGCCGTCTCGCCCTCGCCGTGGACGCTGCCTGCCCACGCCAGCATGTTCACCGGGTTGCCGCCGCATGCGCTCGAGACGGATTGGAAGGTGCCGCTGGAGGCGGGACCGCCCACGATCGCCGAGGTCCTGCGGGCGCGCGGCTACCGGACCGGCGCCTTCGTGGCCAATCTGTTCTATTGCAGCCGCGAATCCGGACTCGACCGCGGCTTCTCCACCTATCGTGATTACCCGATCGTTTCCTTACCCGAGCTGATGCGCAGCACATCCGTGGCCCGGGTCGCTGTCGCGTCCGCTGTTCCCACGCTGCTGCGCCTGATCGGTCGGGTCGCGCGGGGCGGACAGGTCGGCGGGGCGGCCGACTCGACTGCCGTCGCGCGCGCGGTCACAACCGCGGCTGCTCCCGGGAACGGCGGCGAGGGACGCCGGATCGGACTGCGCCAGCGGCTGCGGCTGCTGCAGGACGCCGGCCGCAAGGACGCGCGGGCCGTCAACGATGAACTGCTGGCGTGGCTCGCCACGGACGACGATCGGCCCTTCTTCGCGTTCCTCAACTACTTCGATGCACACGCACCGTACCTGCCGCCGCAGCCGTTCGACACGCTGTTCGGAACGCCGCCGGCCGATCGGAACCCGTTCCTCACCGAAGGACGGCAGTACACGCCCCGGCAACTGGCGACGGAGTTGAACGCGTACGAGGGTGCGATCGCGTGGCTGGATGACCGGCTGGCTGCCCTGCTCGACGAGATGGAACGGCGCGGCCTCCTGGAGAACACGATCGTGATCGTGACCTCGGACCACGGCGAGGAGTTCCTCGAGCATGGCGTGATGACGCACGGCAACAGCCTGTACGAGCCGGCGCTGCACGTGCCCCTGCTGGTCGTGGGGCCCGGGCGCGTGCCGGCCGGCGTGCGCGTCGACGACTGGGTCTCGACGGCCGACCTGGCGGCCACCGTGGCGGACCTGACGGGCGTCAGCGCCGCGTTGCCCGGCCGCTCCCTGGCCCGCTGGTGGGCTGCCCGCGAGGGCGCGGACCCCGACACGCTCGTCGCCCGCGTCAGCTTCTCATGGCTGAAGGACGACCATTACCCCATCAGCAAGGGCGACATCGAGGCCGTCTACGCGGACCCGTGGAAATACATCCTGAACGGAGACGGGCGCGAAGAGGTGTACGATCTGCGTGCTGACCCTGGCGAGCGGCACGACCTGGCCGGGCAGCCGGGGACAGACACGACCGCCGCGGTCCTGCGCGCCCGCGTCGGCCGCAAACTGCGTCAGAACGGGCGATAGAGCGCCCACCCGCAGTATGCCAGCCACAGCGCCCCGGCGATGAGCAGCCCGCGATCCGTCAGCAGCGTCTCCGTCGGATCTCCGCCCTTGCCCGCCCCGTGAACCAGGTAGAGATACCGGAACACACCGTACAGGACGAACACGGTGCTGTAGCTGAGCGTCTCGCCACCGGCCAGCGTCGCAGTCGCGGAAGTCAGCGTGTACATGATGTAGCTCACGACCGTGACGGCCAGCAGGATACCGGACATCTGGTCCAGCAGCGCGACGTCGTAGTGCTCGAGCACCGCCCTGTGGCTGGAGCCGCCTTCGCCCATGAGAGCAATCTCGTGGCGGCGCTTGGCGAACCCCAGGTAGAGTGCCAGCAGCCCGCCGCACAGCAGGAGCCAGACGGACGGCACGACGGCGATCGCGGCGCAGCCGGCCAGCAGTCGCAGCACGAAGAACGCCGCGATCGCGAAGACGTCCAGGATCACCAGCGACTTGAGACCGCGCGAGTAGATGACGTTGAGGCCCAGATAGAGCACGAACACCAGGCCGAGCTGCGCATCCAGCAGAAACCCGCCCAGCAGCGCCGCGCCCACCAGCGCGGCCCCGGCCGCGATGGCCGCGCGCGCGGGGATGCGCCCGGCGGCCACCGGCCGCAGGCGCTTCACCGGGTGCGCCCGGTCGGCGACGCGATCGGCCACGTCGTTCCATGCGTAGATCCCGCTGGCCAGCAGACAGAACAGGGCGAACGCGATCGTCGCCGCGGCGATGGCGCCCGGGTCCGTGACGTTGCCCGAAAAGAGCAGCGGCGCCAGCACGAACGAGTTCTTGACCCACTGGCGAGGACGCAGGAGGCGCAGCCAGTCTCCGGCCGCCTCGCCTGCGGCTGCCGGCCCGGCCGCGGTGCTCTCCGGCCCCGCCCGCCCCTTCCGTTCGCTCGTTCCTTCGACCAAACCGCCTCCCGTCGTTCGTCCTGGCGCCGGCCAGCGCCGGCGTCGCCCGCGATCCGCGACCCGGGCCGCACCCACGGCCGTGCGCACGGCGCATGCCTGCTCCGGCGCGCGGCGCGCCCGTCCAGCGAACACCGGCGTGGACACACCCCGCCGGGATCTGTCGCGTGGCCACGACAAGTGAGGGCGCGACCCGGCCGTGCGCAACGGGCGGGGCGCGGTGTGGCTCGTGGTCACGCGCGCCGGCTATTCTTTGCGCGTCGACGGCACACCGTACCCGGGCATCCGCAGACGCGGACCCGGCGCGCGCGCGGCGGTGGCCGACAGGCGTCCGGCCGCTGCCCGGGCAACGAACCGATGGGACGATGCGCACGCTGCTGATCTGCCATCACGACGATCCGCTGGACCGGGACGGGCTGGCCCGCTGGCTGGCCTCGTTCAGCGACCTCGCCGGCGTCGTCGTGATCGAGGAGCGGCGCGGTCGCGCGCTGCGCCGCGTCCGTCGCGAGCTGCAGCGCGTCGGCTGGCTCCGCTTCCTCGATGTCGTGGCCTTCCGTCTCTATTACCGCCTCCGCCTGGCCGCGCGTGACGCGCACTGGGCCGCGCAGCGGCTGGAATCGCTGCGCACGAAGTACGCCGCGCTGCCTGCGGCCGTCCCCGTGCACCGCACGCATTCACCGAACACGATCGACACGGAGCAGTTCATCCGTGCGGCCGCGCCGGACCTGGTGCTGGCCCGTTGCAAGTTCCTGCTGAAGGAGAGCGTGTTCTCGATCCCGCGCGATGGCACGTTCGTCCTGCACCCCGGCATCTGTCCGGAGTACCGCAACGCACACGGCTGCTTCTGGGCGCTCGCGTCGAACGATGCCGGGCGCGTCGGTGTGACGCTGCTGCGCATCGATCGGGGCGTCGACACGGGTCCCGTCTACGGCTACTTCGGCTGCGACTTCGACGACGTGGCGGACTCGCACATCGTCATCCAGTACCGGTGCGTGCTCGACAATCTGGACGCGATCGCCGAGAAGCTGGGCGCCATCCACGCCGGGACGGCGCAGCCGATCGACACGACCGGCCGGGCTTCGCGCGCATGGGGTCAGCCCTGGCTCACGCGGTACCGGGATTGGAAACGGCGCGCAGCGGCGGCGCGGCCGTGAGGCTCGCCGCCCTGCTGTACCACGATGTCGTGGCCGATGGCGGCGACCCGGATGCGAGCGGTTTTCCGGGGGCCGGCGCGGCCGTCTACAAGCTCACCGAGAGCGCATTCCAGGCGCACCTCGCCGCGCTGGCCGCGCGCCCCGGCTCGCCTGCGCCCGTCCGCATCGCCGACCGGCCCGCGCCGGGAGCCGGCCCGCTGCAATGGCTGCTGACTTTCGACGACGGCGGAATCAGCGCCTGCCGGACGGCCGATGCGCTGGCCGCGCGCGGCTGGACCGGCCATTTCTTCATCACGGCCGGCCGGATCGGCGAACGCGGATTCGTCGACGCCGCAGGACTCCGCCAGCTGGTGCGCGACGGTCACGTCGTGGGTTCCCATTCGTGGTCCCACCCGCCCCGTATTTCGGCCCTCCCCGCGGCCCGGGTGCGCGAGGAATGGCTGCGCAGCGTGGGCACGCTCGAGGATCTCACCGGCGCACCGGTGCGGACGGCATCGGTCCCGGGCGGCTTCTACGCCCCGCACGTGGCGCGGGCCGCGGCAGCGGCGGGCATCCGCGTGCTGTTCAATTCCGAGCCCGTGCTGCGCTGTCGCGACATCGACGCGTGCCTCGTCGTCGGGCGGTTCAGCATCCAGCGCGAGTCGTCGGCCGAAGACGCCGTCGCGCTGGCGGCCGGCCATGCGCGTGCACGGCTGCCCGCATGGCTGTCGTGGAATGCGCGCAAGCTGGTGAAACGGGTGGCGGGATCGCGCTATGAGCGCGGGCGGGAAGCGTTGCTCCGGCGAGGCGCGGACCGGCGCCCCCGCTGATCGGCGCAGACGGTCCGGTCAGGTCGATTCGACCAGCCGGTTGTAGACGCCGCCGATGACGCGGCCGAGCCCGTAGCCGATCACGAAGGCGTAGATGAAACCGATCAGACTGCCCGCGAACGTGACGCTGTAGCCGGGGAAGTACGCGCGCAACAGGCCGAGGTGCTGACCGACGAACGGCCCGCCTTTCAGCACGAGGACGTTGGTCGCCACGAAGAGGAGCAGACCCAGCAGCAGTCCCACCGTGATGCCCCAGGCGCGCGCGTTGAGCCTGCGGATCGCGCGCTCGAGGTTGACGTCCCTGTTGTCCATGTCGTCCTCCACCGGTATCGCCGGGCCGGCCCGCGGGCCGCTTCTCAGATGTGATCCAGGAACTCGCGTGTCTGCTCCAGCTCGGCACGGGTCCGCGTCAGGAACACGGATACCGCGATGATCAGGTTGCGGCAGAAGGCGGCGAACCAGCCCATCACGAAGCCCACACCGAACGCCCACGCCGTGCCGATCAGCGCCCCTGTCCAGCTCACTCCGAATCCGTAGAAGTACGCGCGCAGCAATTCGATTCGTACTGCATCCACGGGCTCGAACACGATGTGGAACGCCGCCCAGGCGAAGAGGAACAGGCCGCACGCGGTGCCGACCGCCAGGCCGAATGCGCGCTTGTGCAGGGGGGCGAAGGCAAGGCGCAGGGCCCGTGCGGTGTCGTCGAGCGGCTCGCCGGCGTGCGGGCCGCCGCCGCGGAGCGGCCGTTCTCCGGGGCCCGGGCCGCGCGGGATCGCGGCACCGCCGGCCGCCGTCCCGCCCGCGCGCTCGCCGCCGCCGCCCTGTCCATCGGTACCCGGAAAGACGATCACGCGGCCACCTCCAGTCGTGCGCGCTGGTCTGCCACGACATCCTCGATGATGGTACGCAACGGCGTGCGCGGACGGAAGCCGATCGTTCGCTCGAGCTTGCCGACGTCCGGGACACGGCGCTGCATGTCCTCGAAGCCCGCGGGGTAGGCCTCGTCGTACGGCACGTGCACGATGGGGGATGAACTGCCTGCGGCCGCCCGCACCATCTCGGCCAGCTGCTGCATCGTGACTTCCTCATCACTGCCGATGTTGAAGACCTCACCGACGGCGGCCGGCGTGTCGATGAGGCGGGCCAGCGCCTCGACCGCATCCCGCACGTGGCCGAAGCAGCGCGACTGCTGGCCGGTCCCGAACACGGTCAGCGGCTCGCCTGCCAGCGCCTGCCGGGCGAACGTGGGCAGGACCATGCCGTAACGGCCCGTCTGGCGCGGCCCGACCGTGTTGAAGAAGCGCACGATGACGGCCGGCACGGCCTTCTCGCGGCCGTAGGCCAGCGCCAGCCACTCGTCGAGCGCCTTCGAACAGGCGTAGGCCCAGCGCGAGTGCAGGGTCGGCCCGAGGACCAGGTCGGCGTCCTCGCGGAATGGCGTCTGCGTGCTCTTGCCGTAGACCTCCGACGTCGAGGCGATCACGACCTTGCGTCCCTTGCGCGCGACGGCGTTCAGCACGACCTCGGTGCCGTGCACGTTCGTCTCGATGGTGTGCACCGGCTTCTCGACGATGAGACGGACGCCCACGGCCGCAGCCAGATGTACGGTGACATCGCAGCGATCGACCAGCTCCATGACCAGCGGCGCGTCCATGACGCTCCCGATGCGGTGCTCGAAGCCGGGCCGGCCGATGAGCGGTTCTATGTTCTCCATGGAGCCCGTGGACAGATCGTCCAGCACGATCACACGGGCGCCGCCGGCCATCAGCCGCTCGGCCAGGTGGGAACCAATGAAGCCGGCGCCACCGGTGATGAATACTCTCATGCTGCTGTCTCCATCCTCGTCTTTTCGACAATGTCTTGGCGGCCGCCACGCCGGGCGACCTGCCGGATGAGTTCCAGGTAGCGCGGAACGACGGCCTGCTCGGACCAGCGTTCCTGAAAACCGGTCCGTCCGTTCTTCGCCAGCTGCGCGCGCAGCGGCGCCTCCGCCAGCAACCGGCGCATCGCCTCCACCATGTCGGCCGGCCCGTCGAACAGCATCCCGCCGCCCGCGGCCTCGACGATCTCGGGAAACGGCCCGATCCGCCGGGCCAGCACCGGTGTGCCCTGCTGGAACGCCTCGATGATGATGATCCCGAACGTCTCGAAGCAAACGGACGGGACGATCAGCGCGACCGCGTCCCGATACAGCGCGCGCAACGACTCCATGGCGACGCGACCCAGGAACCGCACGTTGGTGATGCCCTCCGCGCGAGCCCGCAGCGTGTCCGTGTACTCGCCATCGCCGGCGATCAGCAGGTCCGCCTCCGGAAAATCGCGGAATGCCGGAATCACATCGTCCAGACCCTTGATCCGCTCCAGCCGACCGACGAACAGGAAGTAGGGGCGACCCTGGTTCGCCGTCGGCGCACGCCACCCGCCGCCATCGGCGGCGGGCCGGTCGTCACCGTCGGGCACGGGCGCTTCCGGCAGGAAGTACGGAATGACCTCCATGTCGCGCGGGAAGCCGAACTCGCGATGCTTGTCCCGGCTGAATTCGCTCTTCGCGATGAACGCGTCCACGTGGCGCAGCTCGCGCTCGAGCATCCCCGTGTAGCGCCACAGCTGCGGCGGCCGGCGGTTGCGCACGACGCAGCGGACGCATTGCCGGCCCGTGCACACCTCCCGGTTGTGGCGCCACAGCACGTGCGTCGGACAGACCAGCCAGTGTTCGTGCGCCTCGAAGAGGCGAACGCCGACGCCCTCGCGCAGCAGGCCCGGCCCTCCCACCAGCGACGCGTTGTGAAACATGGTCACGTCGAACTTCCCGTCGCGCAGCAGCCTCCGGATCCGACCCCGGTGCACGACCGGGTGTCCGGTCTGCTGCGTCAGCAGCGGGGACAGCGGACCGATCCCGCTGCGCAGCCGCACGACCGTGACGCCCGGCTCCTCGGCGCCGCCCACGGGCTCGCGCCCGCGGTGCAGCAGGTTGTACGCGTCCACGTCGTGGACCACCGTGACCTCGTGGCCCCGCCGGGCCAGTGCCCGGCTCAGACGCTGGATCGCGATGCCATCGCCGCCGAAGTTGTGCGGCGGATAGAACGTCGTGAGCATGCACACGCGCAGCCCGCTCACGCGGCCGCCTCGCGCAGCGCCCGCAGGGCGGCGTCGGCACCGCGTTCCCAGGTCAGCCGGGCCGCTGCCTCGCGGGCGGTCCGGCCCATGGCCTCGCGGGCGACGTCGTCGCTCGCCATGTCCTTCAGCGCGCGTACGAGCGCGTCGTGGTCCCCCGGTTCGAGGAAGATGCCGCCACCGGCGAGCAGCGTGGGCAGCGGACTGCGCCGCGTCGCGATCACCGGCGCCCCGCACGCCGCCGCCTCGACCGCAGGCAGACCGAAACCTTCCGCTTCGGAGATGAGCACGAGCGCGAGCGCTCCCGCATGGATGTAGCGCAACGTGGCATCATCGACCCAGCCCAGCCAGTGGACGAGCGAGCCGGTCCCGCTCGCCGCGATCGCGGCCTTCACGTCCTCCACGGCCTTGAAGAACCGATCGCCCTCCGGGTTGCCGACCAGCAGCAGGTGCGCCGGGCGGGACGATCCGCGGACGGCCTCGGCGTGCGCGCGGACCAGGCGATCCACACGCTTGTGCGGGTTGAAGCCGCCCACGTAGACGAACCACCGGTCGTCGCGACCGAGCCCCAACGGCGCGACCGCGGCTGCGATCGCGGCCCGATCCTGTGACGGGGCGTACGCCGCCGCCGGCGCCTCTCCCGCGACGCGGATGCGCGCGCGCGGCACGCCCAGCGTCGCCTCGATCTCGCCGGCCGCGTAGTCCGATACCGTCAGGATCAGGCGAGCCTGGCGTACCGCCAGCCAGACCTTCGCATTCCAGAAGAGGCGAGCCCGGCGCGTCGGCATCGTGAGCGCCGGGAACCGCTCCGGGATCGCGTCGTGGATCGTCACGACGGCCCGCTGCCGGGGTGGCAGCGGGAAATACGTGTAGACCGACGGCGCGAACCAGACGTCGGGACGCTCGCGCCAGACGGCTGCCGTCATGCGCAGCAGGTCGGCGGGACGGCGGAACGTGTCGGCACTCGCCGCCTGTGCGGCGGACTGCCCGCCGACGCGCACGGTGCGCGCGCCTTCGCACGCTGCGTTCGCGTACGCCCGTTCGGCTTCGGCGTCCAGGAAGATCAGCCATTCGTCGCCCGGTGACTGCCCGACCATGGCCCGTACGATCTCACGCGCGAACCGGCCGTATCCACGCGTGTTCGCCCAGCATGCGCCGTCCACGCCGATGCGCACGGAGGCTCAACCGCTGGCCGCGACGGGACTCCGTTCCGCCTCCGTCTCCGGCTCGGCGACGCGCTGTTCCTCGTGGTACTCGAAGTCCGTGTTCACCGCCCACACGTCGTGCTCGGCTCCTTCCATGTTCCACACGGCCATCATCGCCGTGAGCATCGAGTGATCCTGGTTGTTGTACTTGTGCATCCCGTTGCGGCCGACCAGATGCAGGTTGGGGATGGGATCCAGGAACGAGCGCACGACGTCGAGGTGTTCGCGGTACGTCGAATCGTACACGGGATACGCCTTGGGCATGCGCACGACGGTGCCGTCCAGCACGCGCGCCCCGCCCGCGAGTCCGAGTTCGTCCAGCTCGCGCGTGGCCAGGTCGATGAGGTCGGCATCGTCGCTGGTCCACAGCCCATCGCCCTCGAAGCAGAAGTACTCGAGCCCGAGGCAGGTGCGTCCTGCGTCCGGCACCATGGCCCGGCTCCAGTTGTTGAAGTTCTGGATGCGGCCGACCTTCACGCCCGGCGAGTGGATGTAGATCCAGTTGTCCGGGAAGAGGTCTTCCGTGTCCATGATCAGCGCGACCACGAGGAAGTCCCGGTAGCTGAGACTCTTTCCGGCGGCACGCACCCGTGCCGGGGGCGCCGGGTCGAGGGCGCCGACCAGGTTGCGGATCGGCATGGTCGAGATGAAGTGGTCGCCCTCGATGCGCACGGTCTCGCCGCCCGCCGTGCGGGCGCGCACGGCGCGCACCCGGCCATCGCGGGTTTCGAGCGCGGTCACCCGGTGCTGCATGAGCACGCGGCCGCCCATGGCCTCGACTTTCTGCGCGCACATCTCCCACATCTGGCCGGGCCCGAGGCGAGGATACTTGAACTCGTGGATCAGGGTCTTGATCGCCGTGGAACGGCGGTTGACCTGCGCGGCCGACAGGATCGCGCGCGCCAGGGAAAGGTTCTGGATGCGTTGCGCGGCCCACTCCGCGCGGATCTCGGTACAGGGGATGCCCCACACCTTCTCCGTGTACGTCTTGAAGAAGATCTCGTAGAGCTTCCGGCCGAACCGGTTGGTGACCCACTGCTCGAAGTTCTCCTCGACCGGGCTCGGCCGGATGTGCGCCCAGATGTAGCTGATGACGATCGTGATCGCGTTCCACAGACCCAGCCCGCGCAGGGCGTTGCCGGCCTTCAGCGGGTAGTCGAAGAACGTGCCGTTGTAGTGGATGCGGGAGAGGCGGGGCACGGAGATGAACTCGTCGCCGAGGATCTCGTGCCACAGATCATCCACCGGCTTGATCTTGGTGAAGAACCGGTGCCCGCCGATGTCGAACCGGTAGCCCTTGTACTGCGCCGTCTGCGAGATCCCGCCGACGATGTCTTCGGCCTCCAGCACCGTCACCCGGACGCCTTTCTTCGCCAGGATGTACGCCGGCGTGAGGCCCCCGGGCCCGGCCCCGACGATGACGACGTGGTCCCCCGGCTTGAGCCGATCGACCACGCGCGGACCGTCCGGCAGCGCGACGCTGACCTCTTCATCGGCGCCGTTGGGCCGCGGCTCACGAGCGAGGATTTCGAGATGGTCCATGCGGGCGGCTGCGTCCCCCGCATCGTCGTCCATGAGGGTGACGATGTCGCCGTCCGCCCGCGCCATCCCCGCCTCACGGAGCCCGAAACGCCCCGTGCCCGGCGCGCACGCGACGAACCGGACCGTCGGCCAGTTCTGCCCGAGCGCTTCCACGTTGGCGGGTTCATCGCCCCGCGCGACGACCAGCTCGGCGCCCAGCGCTGCGCAGCGCGGCGCGAGCGCCGCGAGCTGCCGTTCGAGCTCGGGGCGCGTCGAGACCGAGCACACGACCAGCGTGACCGTCGGGCGGTCGCCCAGACGGACCCTCCGGTGCCCCGATGCTCTGGCCCTGCGGGCCCGGTCGTCGCCTTCCCTGGAGCCGTTCAGGCCCTCCGCGTCTGGTCCTGCCAAAGGCTCTCCACTCGCCCGAAGCGATGCTGATCCATAGTCTTGCGCGTGCGCATGCGCACAGGACGTGCCGCCCGTATTCGCCCATGCGTCGCCCTGCCCACGCGTGGATCGTTGCGTGCACCCCGCAATTGTGGGCGGGCCCTCTCCGGCTGGCCGGAGGCGCGGTGCCACGCGTTCTAGTGTCGGCAACCCGGGCCGCCAATCGGGGGCCGGGTCCGCCGGCGCGTTGCCGCAGAGACGGTCGCCCGATTGGTCGTACCGGGCAAGGGTCCGGCAGCAGTCCGCACGGCAGAACGCCAATACCGCTCATGGACCTGTGCTACCCTCGCCGGTGACCGGCAGACTTCCGCGGGTGGGTGAACCTAACGGGAGGGGTTCTGGAAGTCGCGACCGCGGTTCGCAACCCGGTAGGCCTGGATGGCCTCACATCCCGCCTGCTCCGGGTCCGGATCCCCGGCCGGGCGCAGCGCGAACAGCCAGGTTCGCGAAGGAAAGAACTGGACGGGATCGAACCACGTGCAGTTGGCGGCCATGAGGTCGGCCAGCAGCCCCGGCTCGCGAGCCTGGACGCTGCCGATGAACACGTAGTCGACGCCGCGCTCGCGCAGGTGCTCCACGAACCCGTCGGCGGGCTGGGAGATGGCCAGTCGTGACCCGATGGTCAGCCGGCGCGCGTAGTAGTACAGCGGCTCCGGCTTCATTGTCAGGAAGACGGCATCGGCGGGCGTGTTGCTGTCGATCCAGCCCAGACCGGCAAACCAGCTCGCGACGTCGCGGGGAACGCATTCGGCCGGTGGATAGGGACCGCTCCGGTCGCAGGCCATGCGCGTCGCCACCAGATCCCGGGTCTGCACGACAGCCGTCGCGCCCACGAGCAGCGTCGCGGCCAGCACGCACGCAATCTCGAGGCGGCGGCCATGCCACCGTCCGATTGCACCCGCCCCGACCAGCAGCGCCGGGATGATGACCAGCAGGATCGGGATCAGGAACCGCTCGTGGCTGAAGGGCCACACGACCAGCATCGCGCCATACAGGACCAGGAACAGGCCGGCCGGCCGCCACCGGCGCAGCAGGACCACCGTGCCCGCCACCAGCGCGAGCGAAGCGGAGCCGGCGAAAATGAGATTGTCGATCGGCGTGCCCGGCACGGCGGGCAGCGGCAGCACCCACGGGACGTGGCGGCCGAGATACAGGGGGATCCTGCGGACGAGCCGCCCGAAGAGTGCGGCGGGCCCCGACTGCCAGGCCCCCGGCGACGTGATGTCGGCCACGTACGATCGACCGACGAACTGCTCGCTTCCGCCGGCAGCGAACATGAACCAGGCCCCGCTCAGGACTGCCGTGCCGGTGATCAGGACCACGGCGCTCTTCCACCGCCGTTCGAGCAGCCAGTGGAGACTGACCGCCGCAGTGAGGGGCAGCGCAGCGACGCGTACGAGGAAGGCCAGCTGCGTCATGACGCCAGCCAGCAGAGCCCGCCCGCCGCCCGTGGTCTGCGCCGGGAACGCCAGCAGGGCCAGGGTCGCCGCGATGCACAGGGCCAGGGGCGCCTCCGTCGCGACGCTCCCGCCGAACTGGATGACGTACGGGTTCAACGCGAGCAGCGCGAGCGCACACAGTCCGATCAGCGCGCCGAAGAGGCGCGTCACCGCCAGGAAGGTGATGCCCAGCGCGGCGACGGAAGCGATCACGGTCAGCGCCGCCGTGCGATCATAGCCATCGCCGACGACGGCGCGCCACAGCGCGAGCGCTGCGGGGTAGGCCGGCGGGTACTGTCGGTGGACGGGGGCGTCCGTGCGGAAGATCTCGTGGTAGCCGAAGTCCGCCAGTGATTCCGCCAGCAGCAGGTACATGGCATCATCCTGCCGCGTCGCGATCCCGGGAGGCCGGGCCAGATACGTCAGCGTCGCGTGCAGGACCAGGAGCAGAACGGACGCGCCGACCACGGAGCGCGACATCCGGCGCACCCCCGGCGTCACCCCCGTCGAAACCTCCTGTCCGGCTGCGTTGTCCGCTTCCATCGCGACGTGGTTGGTGGTTTCTCGCGGCGTAGCGGACGGTTGTTCGAACCCGCCTTGCCGATGCCCGTTCAGCCGGACCCTCCGGCCGGCGCACCCGCATTCGCGCTCCACCCGCGCAGCGCCGCCACGATCCGTTGCGCAGCGGCCCCGTCCCAGCCTTCCGGTCGGCGCGGTTCCGCCCGGGCCGCGAGCGCGGCCTCGAGTGCGCCCGTGATCCCCGTCACGCTGAGCGGCCACGGGGCCATCCGGTTCGTCCCGTGTGTGAGCGTGATGGGCCGTTCCGTCTGTTCCCGGAGTGTGACGCACGGAACGCCCAGCACCGTCGTTTCTTCCTGCAGTCCGCCGGAATCGGTGAGGACCACGGCAGCGCGCTCCACCAGCCCCATCATGTCGAGGTAGCCCAGCGGCTCGAGCGCGAGCAGCCGATCCAGGTACCCCTGAAAGCCGAATTCCTCGATCTGCTTGCGCGTCCGCGGGTGGACCGGGAACACGACCCGCAGCTGCTCGTCGATGGCGACCAGAGCCTCGAGAACGGTCCGCAGCGAGGCCTCGGTATCGACGTTCGATGGCCGATGCAGCGTGACCACGGCGTATTCGCCGGGCGTCACACCCAGCCGGCCCGGCACGTCCAGCCCGCGGGCCGCCTCGATCTGATGCAGCAGCGAATCGATCATGACATTACCGACGAAGACGATCCGCTCGGCAGGCACGCCTTCAGCAAGAAGATGGTCTGCGGCGTCACGGCTCGGGGTGAGCAACAGATCACACACGCGATCCGTCAGGACGCGGTTGATCTCTTCAGGCATCCTCCAGTCCCGGCTGCGCAGACCCGCCTCCACGTGCGCGATCCGACAGCCTGTTTCCTCCTTCAGCTTGGCGGCCACGAGGGCACACGCCAGCGTCGAATTCACATCACCGACCACCACCAGCCAGTCGGGCCGGTCCTCGAGCAGCACCGGCTCGAACGCCTCCATCACCCGGGCGGTCTGGACTGCGTGCGAGGCGGACCCCACGCCCAGATACCTGTCGGGCTCGGGCATGCCCAGATCCGCAAAGAAGGCGTCCGACATCTGGGCATCGTAGTGCTGCCCGGTGTGGACCAGGATCGCCTCATCGCCGGCCTCCCGCAACACCCGCAGGATGGGCGCGACCTTCATGAAATTGGGGCGAGCCCCCGCGACGAGCAGAACCCGCACGTCAGCCCGCCGCCGCGATCGGCCGGACCCCGGGCTTCAGCGCGGGGGCCGAGAGCCCCACGACCCTTGCCCGCGTTTTCCGGCCGCGCAGCACACCCCGCGTGTCGACGATCAGACGGGCATGTCGACCCACCAGGCCCCAGTCGACGGCCGCGTGGTCGGTCACGACGACCACGACATCCGCCGCTTCGAGACTCTCCACGCTCAACGATTCGCTCCGCAGCGGCAGGCCCTGAAGAGGCGTGTGGCCGTCATCTTCGATGACCGGACAATGCGGGTCATGATAGGTCACGGTGGCCCCCTTCTCCTGCAGCAGCCTGATGATCTCGAGCGCCGGACTCTCGCGAAGATCGGCGACATCGCGCTTGTACGCGACACCCAGAACCAGTGCCCTGCTGCCACGCGTCGCCCGACTCGCATGGTTCAACGCGTCCACGACTTTGCGGACCACGTACGCCGGCATCTCCGCGTTGACCTCGCTGGCAAGCTCGATCATCCGGGTCTTGAACGCCAGAGTCCGCATCTTCCACGACAGGTAGTGCGGATCCAGAGGTATGCAGTGGCCGCCCAGACCGGGTCCGGGCGAGAACTTCATGAACCCGAAGGGTTTCGTGGCGGCCGCATCGATCACTTCCCAGACGTCGACAGCCAGGCGTTCGCACACCTGCGCCAGTTCGTTGACCAGCGCGATGTTGATCATCCGGAACGTGTTCTCGTACACCTTGACCAGTTCCGCCGTCTCCACGTTGTCGACGGGAACCACCTGATCGAAGACCTGCGCGTACAGGGCGATGCCGGCGCGCGCGCACGCGGGCGTCACGCCGCCGATGACTTTCGGCGTGTTGCGCGTCCTCCACCTGGCATTGCCCGGATCCACGCGCTCGGGACTGTAGCACAGGAAGAAATCGCGGCCGGTCTCCAGCCCCGACTTCTCGAGCACGGGCAGCAGGATGTCGCGCGTCGTGCCGGGGTATGTCGTGCTCTCCAGCACGATCAGCTGGCCGGGCCGCAACTGCGCGAGCACCGCCTCCGTGGCACCCGCCACGCAGGAAAGGTCCGGGTCCTTCGTCTTGCTGAGGGGCGTCGGGACACAGATCGTGATCGCATCGCACTGGCCCAGCCGGGTCATGTCGGTCGTGGCATCCAGGGCACCGCGCAACAGGAACCGCCGCAGCTCGTCGTCGCCCACATCCTGGACGTGGCTGAGGCCGGCCTTCAGACCGTCCACGACGTCGCTCCGTACGTCGAAGCCGATCACCTGGAATCCGCTGCGTGCGAACTCGATCGCCAGAGGCAACCCCACGTACCCCAGGCCAACCACGCCGACGGTGGCCACGCGGGCCTCGATCCGATCCAGGAGGAGTTCGTTGTTTTTCATCCGTTCCGGTTCCGTTCACGACTGCGCCTGCCGACCACGCGGCCACCCTTCGCACGGCACATGCCCGCGCAGCGCGCCGCCCCGGCCCCGGGCTCCACAGGAGCGCCGCAGGAGATCGCGAAGTCCGAACCCCGATCCGGGCTCGCGCGATGTGTGGCGCGACCTCGACACCTGTCACAGGTGGCGCATTGAACGCTGGCGACTCACGTTCCCCCGGCCGATCCTACGGTTACATTGTTGCGTTGCCCGGAAAGGACCACGAGCCCCCAAATGCCCCTGACGCCAGCCAGCGCTCCCGGATCGGGGGGACCGACCGTGGCCGAGGTCGATCGGGCCCTGATGCAGGGTCTGGCCTGGACGGGCGTCATGAAGTGGCTGGGACAGGCCGCCAACTGGGCCGCGACGATCCTGGTCATCCGCATCCTCACCCCCGAGGATTACGGACTGCTGGGTACGGCCGCGATCTATCTGGGGTTCGTGAACCTGCTCAGTGAGTTCGGCCTGGGCGCCGCCATCGTCATGCTGCGCGATCTGTCTCACGAGCAGGTGACGCAGATCAACGGCTTTGCCGTGGCCTCGGGGCTTTTCGGGCTGGTCGTTTCGTGTGCCGTGGCCTACCCGCTCGGTGCGTTCTTCGACTCGCCCGAACTGCCCGCCGTCATCATCGTCATGAGCCTGGCCTTCGTGATCTCCGCGTTCCGCGTCGTTCCGGGGTCCCTGCTCCAGCGTGAGCTCCGCTTCAAGCACCTCGCTGCGATCGACGGGATCCAGGCCGCGGTCGCGGCCACAGCGCTGATCGTTTTCGCGCTGCTGGGTTTTCGCTACTGGACGCTCGTCATCGCGGGTCTCCTGGCCGTGCTCGTCGCCACCACGCTGACGATCATGCTCCGGCCCATGGGCTTCGCTGTGCCCCGCCTGTCGTCCGTGCGCCGGGCGCTGACGTTCAGCAGGGACATCGTCGTGGGGCGGATCTCCTGGTACGTCTACTCGAACGCCGATTTCCTGGTCACGCGCAAGCTGCTCGGCGAGGTTGCACTCGGCTACTACAACGTGGCCTGGTCCCTCGCCAGCGTGCCGATCGAGAAGATCAGTTCACTGCTGGTGCGGGTGACGCCTGCTCTGTTCTCGGCTGTGCAGGACGACGTCGCGGCCGTGCGTCGCTATCTCACGATTCTCGTGCGCGGACTTTCCCTGCTGACCTTCCCACTGGCCTGTGGCCTGGGCGCCGTTGCCGACAACTTCACACTCGTCGTGCTGGGTGAGCGCTGGCTCCCGGCCGTGACGCCGCTCCGGTTGCTGGCGCTCTATGCCGCCGCTCGATCCGTGGCGCCGCTCCTTGCACCGGTACTCAACGCCACCGGCGAGCAGAGGTTCAACATGTGGAACAACGTTGCCGCAGCTCTGGTCCTGCCGATCGGCTTCCTGGTCGGGAGCCGTTGGGGTACCACCGGGATCGCCGCAGCCTGGATCCTGCTCCACCCGCCCATCATGTTTTCCGCGCTGCGCCGGGTTCAGGCCCGGATCGGCTGGACGACGAGGGAGGTGTTGTCTGCCCTGTGGCCTGCCGCCAGCACGACCGCCGTCATGCTGGCCGTCGTGCTGGCCGTGCGCTCGCTGGTCGGGCCGCCCGACCTGACCGCGCTCCTGGCCGAAGTCGGGGCCGGTGCCGTCACCTATGCCGGCGGTCTGTTCATCCTGCATCGGGCCGATCTGCGCAAGTTCCGCTCTGCCCTCCGCCTGCTCCGCAGTGCGGAGCCGGTCGCCGGCGAGGACTCCAAGGCGCAAGCGGCCGGTCTGCATGGGCTGGTCTGATTGGGTCGCCGCCGCCCGGCGCGGCGAAGGACCGCTGGCCTTCGTGCGGCCACTCTGGCGCCGGGCCCTGGCCGTGCGCATGCCCGTGATCCGACCCCTGGCCGCGCTGCTCTGGGCCGAACGCGACCTGCGGGGCCGCCTCTGGCCGCTGCTCGCCAAGATCTTCTACCGGGAACCCCTGCTCCGTTACCGTGCCGAATCGCTCGGCCGACGGTTGCATCTGGAGGGCAGCCTGCCGCTCATCATCGGTCAGGGCCGGATCCGCATCGGTGACGACGTCGTCATCGGCGCCCGCAACACGTGGAACGTTGGCTTCAAGGTCTCGACGGACGCGCAGCTGGTCATTGGTAACCGGGTCTACATCGGCTACCAGAACTTCCTGAGCGTCGCGGGCTACGTGGAGATCGGGGACGATACCATGCTCGCGGCCAACGTTCAGATCCTCGACAACACGAGCCATCCGATCTCGCCTGCCCGCCGTCTCCGTCACGAATCCTTCAGCCTGGCGGAGACGGCCCCCGTCGTGATCGGGAACAACTGCTGGATCGGCACGGGCGCCATGATCCTGCGCGGCGTCACCATCGGCGCGAATTCCGTCGTCGCGGCCGCGTCCGTCGTGACCGCCGATGTCGCGCCGGATTCGCTCGTCGCGGGCAACCCGGCCAGGCTGATCCGCTCGATCCGGGACGAGCCGTGACTGGCACGATCATTGCCCTTCTGTCAGATTCTCTGCGGGCCAGCCGTCACCGCGGGACAAGCCAGCGACGGCGCTGTCGCGAGCGGTACCCGGAGTTCTCGAGATGCTCGACACGCTAGCGATCTGGTCGCTCGGAGCGCTGCTCGCGGTCTGGGTGGGCTACCCTCTGGTCATCGGCGCCATCGCGGCGCTGCGCCCGGAGCGTGCGCCGGACGGCGGCCAGGTTCCGGCCGGTGCCGTTTCCGTCGTGATCGTGTCGCGCGAGACACCCGAGGCGGTCGCGGCCCGCGTGAACAACTGCCTGGCCACGTCAGGCCCGTTGACGCTCGAGGTCGTGGTCGCGCTCGACCGGGAGGGCTTCCAGAGCCGGCGTGATGCACTCGCCCGGCTCGTACCGGGGGCCCGCATCGTGCCGGCAGACGCGGCCGGCGGGAAGGCGGCCGGCCTGAACGCGGCCATGCGTGCGGCGACCGGGGATGTCGTCGTATTCGCGGACACGCACCAGCGCTTCGAACCCTCTACGATCCCGGCTTTGATCCAGGCTCTGTCGAATCCGCAATTCGCCGCCGTGAGTGGCGCCCTCGTGTTGCCGGCGAACACGCCACCGCTCGTGCACGCGTACTGGACCTGCGAGCGCTGGCTGCGTCGCATGGAGGCCCGCGTCCATTCGACGATCGGCGTGACCGGTGCCGTCTACGCCATGCGGCGTGCGCACTGGGCGCCGTTGCCCGAGGGTCTGCTGCTCGATGACGTGTACGTGCCGATGCGTCTCGTGCTCCAGCGCCGACGCGTCGGGTTCGCGGCGGACGCGATCGCCGTCGAGACACGCGTGCCGGAGCCCGGCCTGGAATACCGACGCAAGGTGCGGACACTCACGGGCGTCCTGCAGCTTTGTGCCTGGCTCCCGGCCGTCCTGCTGCCGTGGCGGAACCCGGTCTGGGTCCAGTTCGTATTCCACAAGCTGTTGCGCCTCATTACGCCCTATCTGCTGCTCGTCCTGGGCGTCTGGGCCCTGGCGCGCGTCGTGCAGATCCCGTGGCCGTTCGGGCCGCTCGCCCTGGCGACGTCCGGCCTGGCCGCAGTCTGGTTGTGGCGGGCCCGGTCCACGCTGGCCGCGAGGCTGCGCGGCATCACCACGGAGGCGCTGTTGCTTCAGGTCGCTGCACTGAAAGCCGGATGGAACGGGCTGCGCGGTCAGTGGAACGTCTGGGACGCCTGAGATGAGGGCGCGCGCGCTGCACCCCGCTCAGGGCTATGCGCCGGCCGCTTCCGGGTCGGCGGCCGTGCTCCCGCACGAGCTGGCGGCGGGCTACGCGGCCAAGGCGCCACTGCTCGCTGTTGCCATGCTCGCCGTGGTCGCCGTGCGCGTGCACGAAGTGCTGCCCCTCATTCCGCTGCTCCGGCCGGCACTCCTCATCACGGTCGGCGGTTTCATCTACGCCTGGTCGAAGACGGGCAGCGCCGTGCGACGCGCTGCCCTGTCCGACAGGACGATCCGGCTCGTTCTGCTCTACTACGCGTGGTGCATAGCGACACTGCTGACGTCGCTGTGGAGAGGGCAGTCGATCGCGTCGCTGCGCGCCTTTCTGCCGGCCGTGCTGCTGACCATCACGATCATGCTCTGCCCGCCCAGAAAGGCCGTGCTGGACCGCATCCAGTTCCTGTTCGTGGTGCTCATCGGCATGTTCGGATTCGCGGCTCTCCAGGCCAGCAGGGGCTGGGGTGGCCGCCTCGAGTTCGGCGGGATGTACGATTCCAACGACCTGGCCGCCGTGATGACGATCGGTTTCCCGCTCGCCATCGGCTCGCTCACGCGCGGGACGGGCAAGCAGCGGCTGATCGCTGGCGTCTGCGCCGCGTCCATGCTGTTCACCGTCGTGGCAACCGGGTCGCGCGGCGGTTTCCTCGGCTTCATGGCCGCCGTTCTCGTCCTCGCCTGGGGGTTGAAGGGAACCCGGCGCATCTGGGTCGTGGGTCTCATGATGTTCGCCATGCTGATCGCGTGGGGCACATCCAGCCGGATGTTCAAGAACCGCGTGCGGTCCCTCACCAACCTCGAGAACGACTACAACTACACGTCCGATGTCGGTAGAAAGGCCGTCTGGGCACGCGGCCGGGGCTACATTCGTGCCCATCCGTTCCTGGGTGTCGGGATCGGCAATTTCCCGGTCGCGGAAGGGGCCACGTGGACTTCCGCGAACAGAAGCGGCAAGTGGAGCACCGCTCACAACGCCTACATCCAGGCCGGCGCCGAGCTCGGCATCCCGGGCGGCGCCCTCTACATCCTGCTGCTGGTCAACGGGGCACTCATCGCCGTGCGCCTGTCCCGCGGCATGCGGCTGGCGGATGGGACGTGGGAGTACCGCGCCGATCACATTGCCGCTCTGGCCGGGTTCTCGACGTCGGCCGTGTTCCTCTCGCACGCCTATTTCAACGGGCTGTTCGCGCTGCTGGGACTGATCGCGTTGACCGAGCGGTCGCTCGCGGCTGAGAGCCGGCTCCCCGTCCTCGACCGGGTGCCGGCCGATGCCCCGTTGCCTGCGGCTCCGATCGGGCCACGGCACGGTGAGCGCGGCGGCCTCGCCCATGGCGTCGCCTACAGCGCCCACGCCAACATGTCGAACGCCGTGACGCGTGGCGTACAGCGCGTCGGTGGGAGCTGGCACGGCGCACAGCCTCGATGACATCGGACCGCAGCGACCTGCTCCCCGAGGTGATCGAGCGCACCGATCCCCGCCTCCCCAGGCTGGGCAAAGGCGTCGCTGCACTGCTTGCCGACCTGTTCGTCCTGCCCTTCGTGCTGGTGTACCGACTGTCCATCCGCCTGATGACGGATCGCGTCGACGACGTGTTCCAGAGCTACAGCCATTTCTTCAGTCTGTGGCCGGGGTACGTCGGCGCCTACGTGCGCCGGGCCTTCTACAGACGGACCCTGCGCTCCTGCGCAGCAGAGTCCTACTTCGGTTTCGGAACGGTTCTCGTAACCCCCAACATCGTGATCGGCAGACACGTGTACATCGGGGCCCGCTGCATGATCGCACACTGCAACATCGGCGATGATGTGCTGATCGGCTCGAACGTCGACGTCATTGCGGGTCGTGAGACGCATGATTTCGACCGGCTCGACGTCCCGATCCGTGTGCAGGGCGGACGCTATCTGCCGCGCCAGATCGGTCGGGACGCGTGGATCGCGAACAGCGCCGTCGTGCTTGCCGATGTCGGGGAACAGTCCATCGTGGCAGCCGGCGCCGTCGTCGTGAAGGCGGTGGCTCCGCGTACGATCGTGGGCGGCAATCCCGCGCGCGTGATCGGAGAGCGCTGCGCAGCGGGCAGCGGGACGGCCCCGCCCGCGCATCCCGATCCGCACGAAAGCTGAGGGGGTGCTTGCGCGTCGTCGCTCTCGTGCCAGGAGATCGGTTTTCGGGCCCGGCCGGTCAGGTCGCATCGACCGGCCCTGAACTGGCTACACGCGGCGTGGATCTCCGCTTCGCCCTGCTGTGCCGGCCCGGCGACAGGACGGATCAACTCCCGGCGTTCCTGACGCGGCTGGGCCTCGGTTGCGAGATCGTCACGGACCGTGGACCCCTCGATCTGGGCCTTCCGCGGCGCGTCCGTACGGTCCTCGAGGCCTGGCGACCTCACGTCGTCGAAACGCACGGTTACAAGGCTACCGCCGTGGCTCTGACGCTGCACCGGCGCGCCACCTGGCGCTGGGTCGGATACTTCCATGGTTTCACCAGCGAATCGGTGCGCGCAGCGTTCTACCATCGTCTGGACCAGCGCATGCTGCGCCATGCCGACGCGGTGGTCGCGGTGTCGGATGAGCAGCGCCGCATCCTGGCCCGGCGCATCCCCGGCGTGCGCGTAATCCCCAACGCGGTCACCCTCGGGCAGGACCGGAGTGCGGCGCCGCCCGCGTGGCTCGCGGCGGTCGAAGCCATGCCGCGCCCCCGTCTGGGCGTGGTCGGGCGGCTCAGCCCGGAAAAAGGGGTGGACGTCTTTCTGCAGGCCTCCCACAGGCTCGCCGAACGCGGGATCGCGCACACGGGGATCATTGCGGGCCAGGGCCCCGCGCAAGCCCGGCTCGAGCGGCTGTGCGGCGACCTCGGCCTGGCGGACCGGATCCGTTTCATCGGCTATCAGAGCGATGTCCAGCGGCTTTACGGCGCGCTCGACGTGCTGGTCATCCCGTCGCGCAGCGAGGGCCTGCCCAGCGTTCTGCTCGAGGCGCTGGCCGCCGACGTGGCCGTCGTTTCGACCCGCGTGGGCTCGATCCCCGATGTCCTGCGTGATGGTGCGGCCGGCGTCCTCGTGCCACCGGATTCGCCCGACGCTCTCGCCGACGGCATTGCGGCGGCGCTCGCCGGGCTCGACAGCGCGGAAACGGCCCGCGCACGAGCGGAAGTCGCACGTGCCTATTCGCAGGCCAGCCGCGCGAACGCGCTGCTGTCTCTGTATCGAGACCTGGGTGTGCCATCGCATCGGGTGGATGCCGATTGAGAATCGAGATGGTCGTACCCAGCCTCGCCCGGGCGGGCATGGAAACCGTCGTCGTGAGTCTGACGCGCGGCCTCGCCGCGCGAGGCCACGACGTCGGTGTGACGTGCACCGAATCCAAGGGCCCGCTCGGTCACACCCTGGAATCGCTCGGCTTCCGCGTCACGCTGGCGCCGGCGCCGGGTCTGTACACGATCGTGCTTCCC
The DNA here is from genome assembly GCA_041568755.1 of Longimicrobiales bacterium. Classification (GTDB taxonomy): domain Bacteria; phylum Gemmatimonadota; class Gemmatimonadetes; order Longimicrobiales; family RSA9; genus JBFFZF01. The sequence continues at coordinate 27,245 of JBFFZF010000030.1, forward strand.
CGGCGGTTGGCCGGATGGCTGCGACGACGGGAACCGGATGTCGTGCACGTGCACAGCGGCGTCTGGTGCAAAGGGGCCCGTGCTGCCCGCATCGCAGGTGTACGGCGAGTCGTGTTCACCATGCACGGCCTCGACGGCGTGCGGCCTCGCTACGAATCCCTGCTCGACATGTGGGCCGGACGCCACACGACGGCGGCGGTCACGGTTTCCGGGGCGTTCGTCGACTATCTGACCGACAAGGCCCGCATCCCTGCGTCCCGCGTCCACGTCATCCCCAACGGGATCGATCTGGACCGCTTTCGCCCGGGGCCGAGGACCATGCGCGTCCGTCGAGCCCTGCAGATCGACGATGACGCCGTCCTGATCGGGCACGTGGCGAGGTTTTCACCCGTCAAGAATCACGCGCTTCTGGTCGACGCGTTCGCGCGTGTCGCGGCCAGGACGCCGCGCGCCTTCCTCGCCCTGGTCGGCGACGGACCGCTGCGCAGCCAGATCGAGGCACGGGTCCGTGCCGCCGGGCTGACCGGGCGGGTGGGGTTCGTCGGCGAGGTGGCGGACCTGCACCAGGTCTATCCCGATTTCGACATCCTGGTCCTGTCTTCCACGAGCGAGGCTGCGCCCATGAGCGTGCTCGAGGCCATGGCCACGGGCGTGCCCATCGTCGCAACGGCCGTCGGCGGCGTCCCCGCGCTGCTCGGCCAGGGTGAAGCCGGCGTGCTGGTCCCTCCGACGGGAGCGGCGGAGCTCGCGGAGGCGCTGTGCTCGCTGGTCGATGATGCAGAGGAACGGCGCCGCCTGGGACAGGCCGCCCGGCTGCGCACGGAGGCCCGCTACAGCGACACGCGCATGGTGGATGCTTACGAAGCGCTCTACGCGGCCGAGCCCGCGTGACCGTGCCGCGTCATCGGGCCACGGTGCCAGAGGACAGGGCCGGGGGAGCACGCTCCGCGCGCGGACGCTGACATGAAGATCCTCTTCTTTGCCTACCATTTCCCGCCGGACCCCGCCGTGGGCGCGCTGCGTCCCGGCCGCATTGTGCGCGCGCTGGCGGATCGCGGGCACGAGGTCCACGTGATCTCGAGTCCGCTTCCGGGCCAGCCATCCGTCGTGGCGTCGGCGGGCGTGACGGTCGAGCGGGTCGAGCCGTGGCTCGATCTCCGCGCTGCCTATGCCCGGCTGAAGCAGCGGCTGTCCGGCCGCACGGCCGCGCCAGGTCCTGCGCCGGCCGGCGGCGATGTCGCGGCCTGGGTCCCGCCGGAGCGGACGCCGTTCTGGAAGCGGCAGTTCCTGGCCCTGCTGTGGCTGCCCGATGACCGGCAGGGCTGGATGGCCGCGGCGCTGCGCCGGGCACGCGCCCTGGCCGCCGATGGCTTCGACCTCCTGTACACGAGCGCCCCACCCTATTCGGTGCACCTGGCCGGCCTGCTCGTGCGTCGCCGACTGCGCGGGAGTCCCTGGATCGCGGAGTATCGCGATCCGTGGACGGACAATCCATGGAAACCCGACTTCGTCCGGACCGGCTGGAGCGACGCGATCGATCGGCGCCTCGAGCGCATGTGTCTCGAGACGCCCGACCGCCTCGTGTGCGCCACCGAATCCGTAGCCGGGCGCTTCAGGGCCCGGCTCGAGAACGGCGACAAAGTTGTCGTCGTCCGCAACGGCATCGACGTGCCGGGCAGCGATCCGCCGGATGGACCGGGCAACGGCCGTATTCTGTACGTGGGCAATCTGTATCATGCGCGGGATCCCCGGCCGTTCCTGCGTGCCTTCGCCAGGCTCCACTCGGCCGGCCGGCTGCAGCCCGGCACCGGTGTCGATTTCGTCGGCGCCTGCAGCCACTTCCAGGGGATCGAGCTGCGCGCATTCGCTGCGGAGCTCGGCATTGGGGAACTCGTGCAGGTCCACGAACCCGTGCCGCACGACGTCTGCCTCGCGATGATGCGTGATGCATCCGTGCTGCTGCTGCTCGCGCAGGACCAGCCGCTCCAGGTGCCCAACAAGCTCTACGAATACTTCGGTGCGGGACGGCACATCCTGGCCATCGCCGACGTGGATGGTGAGACCGCACGCATGCTCAGGGAGATGGACGGCCACCAGATCGCGGCGGGCGAGGATCCAGCCGCCATCGAGATGGCCATCGCGGCGTCACTCGAGGCGGCCCGAGGCGGGTGCCCCACCGGGGGACAGCGGAAGCTCCGCGAATGGAGTGTGGCTTCTCAGATGGACAGGCTCGTTGAGCTGATCGAACGGGGCAGCGATCTGCGGACGGCCACGCGCAGACGGGCTGCGCGCCAGGTCGAGACCGGCAACGGTCACGGGCCCGGGGATCCTTCCTGATCCCGCCCCGGTCGTGCTTCCCTGCGCACGCGCGGGGGGTGCAGACCCGCGCGGATTCAGTCGGCAGGCTTCAGTTCCCGGATGACGCGAGCGGGATTGCCGGCAGCCAGCGTCCGGGCCGGGATGTCCCGTGTGACGATGGATCCGGCCCCGACCACGGCACCGTCACCGATCGTGACACCCCGCATGATCATGGCTGCCGTCCCGACCCACACGTTCGAGCCGATCACGACCGGTCGGGCCTCCTCCAGCGTGATCGAGTCGCCGCGGAGCCGCCTGTCCGGATCGAGCGGGTGCGTGGGATTGTCGAACACTTCGACCCACGATGCCAGGATCGAGTGATCGCCGATGTGGACGCTCCTGGCGATATTGAATCCGTTCGCGAATCCGATGTGCACGTGATTGCCGATGACGAACTCGGCGTCACGTGAGACCTTGAGCCCGACGACCCAGGTGTTGTTGCCGCCGATCGTCACGCCGTCACCGATGGCGATGCGTCCATCGCCGTAGATGAGCGGCATGGGCCCCTCCATCAGCAGCTGCCGGCCGACCCGGTCAGCGCGATGGCGAAGCATCGGCTCCCGATAGATGAACTGCAGAAACAGCGGCCAGAGCCGCTGGCGGACCGAGCGTTCTGCCGAGAGCAGGGTGCCCACCGCAGGGATGACCGGCAGGCGCGCCGACCGCATGGCGTGCAACATCCTGCGTGCGTGCCGCAACGGGCCCTTGCCGCGTCTGCCATCGGCGACGAGTTGTTCCCAGCTCACCACGCCGAAACCCTCCGCGCGTCAGGAACGGGCAGCCGGTCCATCGCCGGGCACGCGACGCGGGTCGGCGCGCCGCAGCGTGCCCGCAGACGCACCTCCGCCGCCGCCGTGACGCGACTTTCCGGAGGCCAGCTCTTCACACCAGTCCAGGTGTTCACCGACACACCGCTCGATGGTGAAATCCCGAGCCGCCCGCTCGCGCGCCCCGGCGGCCAGCCGTTCCAGCAGACCGGGCTCGTCGGACAGCCGCAGCACGGCCTTCCGGAGCGCATCCACGTCTCCCGGCGGAACGATGAGGCCGGTGCGCTCATGCTGTACCAGTTCGGGAATGGCCCCGACTTCGGACGCCACCACGGCGCAGCCGCTGGCCATGGCCTCGACGATGGAAATCCCGAACGCCTCCTGCCATGTGGCAGGGTGCACGTAAATCGACGCGTCGCGGTACAGCTCGTGCAGATCGCTGCGCACGCCCAGAAACGACACCCGGTCACCGACATTGAGCTCGTCCGCCAGAGCACGCAAGGCGGGCTCGCCAGCGCCATCGCCGGCGATCTCGAGCCGGAACTTCGCGGGCAGCTGCGCCATCGCCTCGACCACGTGCTGCACGCCCTTCTCGGGGATGAGCTGGGACGCCGTGATCAGCTTCAATCCGTCCGCCGGGTTGCGACCGACCGACGGAGGCACGAAACGCTCGACGTCGACGCCGTTGTAGATCGTACGCAGCCTGGGGTGGTCGATCCTCATGCGTGCGCGGTCCAGTTCCGTGATGAACCTGGACACACCGGCCACGCCGGCCGCCCGGCGCATGAGTGCGCGATCCAGCACGCTGCCGAGCATCGCCCTGAAGCCTGTGCCCGATGTCCGGCGTGACGCGTGATCGACGAACAGGACCCGCGCCGGCCACGAACTCAGCGCCAGCATCGTGACCGGGCTGCGTGTCGAAAAGAGGTTGACGTGGAGGACGTCGTAGCCGGCCAGACGCCGCCGCCCCTGCCACGGGGCACGCATGATCTCCTCGACCGTATTCCAGGTCCCACCCGTCGCCTCGAGGTCCGCGCGAATGTCCGCACGGATGGGTTCCGCGCCGAACACGTCGATCCGGTGCCCCCGTCGGCCCGCCTCGGCTGCGACGTGAATCAGCCAGTCCTCCAGCGAACCCCGCTTGCGTGGCGCCAGAAAGATGAGCAGCCCGATGCGAAGCGGTGCGCCAGCCACGTTCAGCCCTCTGCCCCGTCCGACGATCGGCCCGCCGGTGGCGTGGGGTCTCCCCACGGATCCCGGATCCGCACAACCTCGCCGCGCTGCATCGACGCGTACCCCGCCAGAACGACGCTCAGATCACGCGTCCCCTCCGCGCCACTCACCGCCGGCTGGCCGCCGCCCACGACGGCCGCCACGAAGTCCTCCACCAGAGCCTGGCTGCCGACCAGGTCCGCGCCTGCGACACGGATTCGTCGCCGCGTGGCGTCCGGCAGTCGTGACAGCAGACCGGGCACGCGCTCCCGCAGCCGCCACGGCAGCAGCGACCGCACCCGTCGCGCCCAGTGGCCGGACGCCAACGGACGCGCGTGCAGCACCCAGGGAACTGCGAAGTCGACCTGCAGGCACCCGGCTTCACCGATCAACTCCAGCTGCGGCGCCGGC
>JBFFZF010000031.1:0-31627 GCA_041568755.1 Longimicrobiales bacterium
GAGGACGTGCACGCGCTGCGCTGCCTCGAGCACCGCTTCCAGTCTGTCCGGTGTGATTCGATCCATGCTCCGCCGGGGTCTCCGCTCAGGCCGGCTCGCCGGTGTTCGCCGCGCGCAAGCTACGGCCCCGGACGCGGTGGAGAAAGTTGTCGCGGACGGGCCGTCGGCCGGATGGTTCCGGTGGACTGCGAGTGCGGCCCGCGAAAAAGCACCGAGCTCCTGCTCGCTGCTTCCACCGCTGGGCGTTCACGCCCACGACCGGCAGCCAGAGTACCAGCGACAGTTTCCCGAATTCGTGTCGGTGCCGTGCGCCCGGTGCAGCAGCGCGCCCGGACGCACGACGGTTCGGTCCGGACAGCGGTTTCTTCGGCGAGGTTGGTGTGGGGTCCGACGGGCTGGCCCTGTACGGACCGCCGCCCCGACCCGGAGGTCAAGACGGCGGTTCGCACCTCGTCTGCCACCGCCCCAAGGCCCTTTGAACTTCCTATCCGTTTCGCAGCGCCCTGCTCGGATCGACGGTGGCCGCGCGCAGCGCGGGCATCCAGCAGGCGAGCGTCGCCACCGCGGACGCGTGCTCCTATCCAGAACCCTAGGCAGCGTACCATTTTATGGGACAGGCTGCGTCCTCCGCTACTTCCGTCGCCACGGACGCCTCGACGAGATCGACGCCACCGGTATGCTCAGGGGGCAACGTCTGCACGCTCTCGGCTCCACCCCCGCCGGATCACACCGCCGAGGAGCTTGCCCTGGAGCCTGGCCAGATCGGGCAGGAGGAGCGTGGCTTCGCGGTGGGTGGGAGGACGTTCGGCTGCAGATCCGTTCTACGTGGCGCGCACTTCGATCGATTGCATCACATTGCTCGAACCGCCGCCCGGAGCCGAAGCCCCGGACGGCGGTTCGAGTTCAATTCGACAGTGGAGCCGGCGGGAGTCGAACCCGCGTCCGCGAATAGATCACCCGGTGCGTCTACGTGCGTGTTCCGCCGTTCATCGTCTCATCCGATCGTCGGCCGGCGGACGGCCTCTCACGGACCAGCTCCGCTGAATCTCGCGCGCGCGCCACGGAGCCGAGCACGCACGCCAGCCCGATTCGTCGACGTCACCCGGCCGGCCTCGGGCCCGGCAGATCCGGGGACGGGTGCGCAAGTTGCCTTACGCAGCCAGTGCCAGTGAAGAGTTGGCAGTTGTGACGTTTTCCCGCGGTTTAACGAGGTCACGGGACCTCGGCACGCAGCTCCGACCTCACTAAACACGTCGAAACCAGGTCGGCCCCTGTGGGCCAACGATAGCCGCGACGGGTGCCGTGGTCAACCGCGCAGCGGAGCCGTGACCACGCGGTTCCGCCCCGACCGCTTGGCCTCGTACAGCGCCGCGTCGGCGCTCTCCATGAGCTCTCCGGACAGGACCACGCAACCCGGGCACGACGAGACGCCCAGCGATGCACGAACCGGGAGGGCTTCACCCTTCCATACGACCGTCATGGTCTCGATCGACTGGCGCAGCCGGTCCGCGACCTCGCGCGCGTGCACGACCGACGTCTCAGGCAGCAGCACCACGAACTCCTCGCCACCGATCCGTGCGGGCAGATCCAGTTCCCGCACCGCACCGCGCAGAACGTCGGCCACGGCGCGCAGGACGTGGTCGCCGGCTTCGTGACCGAAACGATCGTTGATGCTCTTGAAGTGATCGACGTCGAGAACGATGAGTCCGATCGGGTGACCGTACCGCTGCTGCCTTGCAGTCTCCGCGCGAAAGGCATCTTCGAACGCTCTGCGGTTGGGCAACGCCGTGAGCGGATCACTGTTCGCCCGGGCGCGGACGCGGCCGAACTCGAGTGCGTGCTCGATCTGCAGCGCGGCGAACGGGGCCAGGGTCTCGATGAGACTGACCGCCGCGGGATCGAGTCGCGGTTGCTCACTGCTCCACACACCCAGCACCGCCACGGTCCGATCTCCCGTGACGAGCGGAATGGCGGCGAGGTTGCGTGGGCGGGCGCGCCATTGCTCGCCCGGCGCGACGATGGGCAGCGCGGGTCCACGCAGCCCGTACTCCCGCAGGATCGTCGCCCCTCCCCGCGCCGCCAGGGCGAACTCGGAAGACGCCGCCTGGAAGCGCGCGCCGGGGCCCGGCCCGGCGTCGGCCCCGCCGACGGCCACGACCTCTCCCGTCTCCCCCGTCCACAGGGCGAGCGCCGCGCCCGTCGCCGGGATCATGTCCAGACCTGCGCTGACCAGTTCGTTGGCCACCTCATCCGGATCGATGCGCGAAGGCAGCCTCTGGAGTACACCCATGAGCTGCGCCGAGCGTCGTTGCTCGGCCCCGGCCGCCGCGCGTGCGTCCGCGAGGGCCAGCGCCCGCTCGAGCTGGCCGGCCGCATCCTCCAGGACGCCGCCGTGCGGGGCGGGACGATCCCGGTCGAAAGCCCATGTGAGCAGCGCTCCGCGACCTTCGCCCCGCTGCAGCCGCACGCAGCGCGCGCGGTGCTCGGCGTGCAGCCACGCCTCGCGGTCCAGCCAGAGCGCCAGGCCTTCGGACCAGACCCAGCCGAGGGTCGTGCCGGCCAGCAGAAACGGGTCGGAGCGGAGGCGCCGATCGGAGGCAGCGGACTGCACCGCGCGTGCGCCATCCGGATCCACTTCCCAAAGGATGGCCCGCACGGCGCCGGTACGGTGACAGCTTTCGGCGAGCGCCCGTTCGAGATCGGCGATGCGGCGCTGGCCATCCGGCGCCGTCCCGCTTTCCCTTCCCGGCCCCGTCAGACCGCCCGGCCACGGGCCGGTCCACGTGCGGCCGGACCGGCGTCCGCGCTCCAGCAGCAGCGCCGGCACGACGCCGGCCAGCAGCGTAGCCACCGCTCCGACCACGTGTGCGGCCGTCAGGTCCGCCACCCGGACCTGCCAGCCCGCGGACAGGAGCAGAAGCGCCGCGCCAACGAAACCGGCGGCTGCGGTACCCGTGCGCGTGGAGGTCAGGACGATGCCCAGCGCGACGAGCGGGAGCAGCGGGGATGCGAGCGACCCGGTGATCAGCAGCAGCGCCAGACCGGCAAGCCAGGGCAGGGCCAGGACACCCCGCCCGCGCGCCAGCTTCACCGCCCGTGCACGGCCGTCAGGTTGATGCGGTTGGCCGCGCAGGCCGCGCCGAAGCCGTTGTCGATGTTGACCACCGTCACACCCGACGCACACGAGTTGAGCATCGCGAGCAACGCGGCGACGCCACCGAACGAAGTGCCGTATCCGGTGCTCGTCGGTACGGCGATCACGGGGACGCGCACCAGCCCGCCGATGACCGACGGAAGGGCGCCCTCCATGCCGGCCACGGCGATGATGACCGCAGCCCGGTCCAGCGCCTCCGTCGCGGCCAGCAGGCGATGCAGGCCGGCCACACCGACGTCGTACAGCCGTTCGACGGCATTGCCCAGCGCGCTCGCCGTGACCGCGGCCTCCTCGGCCACAGGCAGATCCGCCGTCCCACCCGTCGCGATCAGGATCGGACCGCGGCGATCCTCACCGGGCGGCATGCCGTTGCCGTAGTGCACGGTGCGCCCGAGCTCGTTCACGTCGGCGGTCGGAAACGCGGCGGCCAGCGCGGTGCGCGCGGCCTCGTCCGCGCGCGTGGCCAGAAACCGGCCGTCGCGCGCGGCCAGCCGCACGCAGATCTCGACGATCTGGTCCACCGATTTGCCCGGACAGTAGACCACTTCCGGATAGCCGAGTCGCAGCGCACGGTGGTGATCGATGCGTGCGAACGCCGACGGCTCCGTGGCCGCACAGCGACTGCGCACTTCCTCGATCGGCAACCATGCGAGGCGCTGCCACGCGTCGGCGGGCGTGGCATCACCGCGCGCCACGCGCTCGAGCAGTTCCAGAATGTGCTCTTTCATCACGCGGCCGCGGGGACGCACGCCGCAGCGTACGCCGTCAGGATCGTCTCGACTTCGTCCAGGCGCCGCACGGCGAACAGTTCTTCGCGCATCCGCTTGCCGTCGGGCAGTCCCCTGGTGTACCAGCCCAGGTGCTTGCGGAAATCGATCATCGCCCGCTCCTCGTCCAGTTCGAAGGCGATCGCGTTGCGGGCGTGCTCGAGCACGATCGCGAACCGATCGAGCACCTCCGGATCCGACGGCACCGGCAGCCCGTCGAGCGCCGCGCGCGCCTGCCCGAACAGCCATGGCGCACCGTGAGAGCCGCGCGCGATCATGATGCCCGCGCAATTCGTGTGTTCATGCATGCGGCGCGCATCAGCGCCACTGAAGACGTCACCGTTCCCCACGACCGGTATGTCCAGCGCGGCAACCGTCGCGGCAATCTCATCCCAGTCGGCGCGCCCGGAGTACATCTGCGTGCGGCTGCGCGCATGCAGAGTCAGCATGCGGGCGCCTGCGTCCTGGCAGCGCAGCCCGATCTCGACGGGGTTGCGCTGGTCGTCGCTCCAGCCGCTTCTGATCTTGACGGTGACCGGGATGGAGATCGACCGGCCCACGGCGCGGATGATCGATTCGACGAGGTCCAGGTCGCGGAGACACCCTGAACCGCCGTTGCGCCGCACGACCTTTTTCACCGGGCAACCGAAATTGATGTCCAGGAAATCCGGCTCGTAGGCCTGCTCCACGAGGGCCGCCGCCTCGCCCATCGCCCTCGGGTCGGCACCGAAGATCTGCACGCCGATCGGCCGCTCCTCGTCGTCGTAACGGAGTGCATCCCACGTCCGCTCACTGCCGCGGCGAAGCCCCTCCGCGCTCACGAATTCGCTCACCACGACGTCCGCGCCGAAGCGACGGCAGAGCCGCCGGAAGGGCGATTCGCTCACGCCGGCCTGGGGCGCCAGAAACAGGGGCACCCGCGCCGTGAACCAGATGTTCAACGGGTTCGACATGTCCGCAAAAATAGTGGCCTTGCGAGCGTCCAACAATCGACTGCGCAATCTTTTGACACTCCCGTCGGGGCCCTCTATCTTGGCGCCCGCCGGTCTGGACCAGGCACCGCCACACGGAGCCCCGACCATGCAACTTCGCGAGTTCTTCGATCCGGCTGCGGTCCGCCTCGAGCTGAACGGCGAGACGAAGGACGACATCCTCCGGGAACTCATCTCGCTGCTCGGCGTCGACGAACGCAGCGAGGACATCCTGTTCAAGATGCTCAAGCGGCGTGAGAACCTCGGGTCCACAGGCATCGGTCGCGGCATCGCCATTCCGCACTGCCGGTCGCTCGTCGTCTCCCGCCTGCGTGTTGCCTATGGCCGCAAGCCGTCGGGCATCGATTTCAAGGCCATCGACAGTCAGCCCGTGCACCACCTCTTCCTCATCGTGGCGCCGCCGCTGGAAATCAGTAACCAGTACCTGCCCGTGCTGGGCAAGCTCGCGCAGTTCGCCAAGATCCCCGACATCTCCGCCCTGCTCCAGCAGGTGACCACTCCGGCCGAGTTCATCACCCTCATCGAAGAACGCGCGCCCTGAACTCTGGCCGGAAAGCGAGAACGCCGGACCCGATCGGGCCCGGCGCTCTCTGTGACTCACTTCGCCACGGTGATCTTGATTGGCGTGGCTCGTCTTCCGTTGACCTCCAGGGACACAATGTAGAGTCCCGACGCGACCTTCCTGCCTCGCACGTCCAGGCCATCCCAGTAGGCCAAATGCGTTCCGGGCGTTGTGTAATCCAGATTCTCGACTGCGGCCCCGTTCCCCGCGGGGTGATTCAGCGCCGTCGGTATCGCGACGAGCTGATGCAGTACGTTGTAGATCCGGATCGTCACCACGACCGGCTTCCCGTCCCTGAACATGTCCTCCTGCAGACCGAATGGAATCCTCGTCTCAGGATTGAACGGGTTCGGGAAGTTCTGCTGCAACTGAAATCCGCGATCCCGGTCCTGCGTGCCCGACTGCGCCATCGTCGGCGTGGCGAACACCATCAGACCGAGCAGGAGGACGATACCGACGCCAAGTGTGCGTCTCATCGTCACCTCCGCACAGACTGCTGTGCTGTAGCAGTGTCTCCTGGCTCCCTCCGTTCGATAAAGGACCTGTTGGACTGCCCGTAATCCTCCGGTATGGCGATGATACAGCTTCGGCTCAAGGCGGTCAAGACTTTGCCATGACTGGACCTGGGCCGTGCCAGGTCACGCCCGGCCCGATCCCGCGAGGTGCCTGGCGTCTCCGCTCCGGACCGTCACGCCGGTCCGGTCGAGGTGCTCGAGGAGGGGGATCAGAAATTTGCGGGTGATCCCGAACAGATCACGAAAGTCGCCCGGGGACATGGTCGGCTGGCGCGACAGCGCCTCCCGGACCTGCTCGCGGGCGCGCGCCGCGTGCGTCGCCGCCAGGAAACGGTCCTGCGGCAAGGCCTCCAGCCCCGCGGTCCGAACGAGGTGGCGGAGCAGGTCCTGGAGGTCGGCGCGCGTGCGCAGGGGCTCGGGCAGTTCGTTGGGCGAGGGCGCGGCGAAGCCGGCCTGGTCGATGAACGCGAGGATGTCGGCCGCGGCGTGTGTCTGGTCGGGGGTCAGGGTAGCGGTCCAACCGGCGCGCCGCACTGCGTGCCCCTGCGTCTCGATCACGCCGCTTTCGGTCAAGGTCACGAGAACCGCGTCGGCCAGACCGTCCGGCGTTCGCGCGGGGAGTGCCTGACGGAGCTCATCGCGGTGGATCCCGGGGCTGAGCGGGTGGGCTGCATGGTGTGCGTCGATGGTCTCCAGCAGCAGGTCCCGCGCCCGGTCCACGTGGTCCGGGTCGAAGAACGTGCTCGAGACCGCGATCAGCCCGGCCTCCTCCGCGGCCCGCGGCAGGAGGTCGGGTGCCGCGCCCGTGGCGATGGGGAGGGCACTCGCGGGGACACCGGACCAGCCGGCCAGCCGGGCGGCGGCGCGGCTGGCGGCAGCGGGGGTCCCGGTCAGAATGCCCCCGAACGCCGCGGCGGCCGGCGAAGGAAGGCCGCGCCGGCGCGGCGCGTGCGGTTCGACAATGACGCCCCCACCGATCGTCTGGAGGGGCGAATACGAACGCAGCACGAATCGATCGCCGGCCCGGGCGACGACGGGGCTTTCCAGCCGGACCTGCGCCCAACCTTCGGAGCCGGGCTCGATACTCGTGCTGTCGAGCACGGCGATCCGCCCCAGCACCTCCGCCGTACCCAGGTGGAACCGGATGCGCTGGCGCTGCCGCAGTGGCGCAGCGTCCCGGGCGCAGCGGATCCGCGCGGTGACGATGCGGGCCGTTGCCCAGCCGTCCGCGTCGACCAGAACATCCCCTCGGGTCAGGTCGGTGCGCGCCGGGCCGGCCAGGGCGAGCGCGGCGCGTTCGCCGGCGACGGCCTCCTGCGCGTCGTTGCCATGCGACTGAATGCCGCGCACCCGCGCGCGCACGTCCGCGGGCAGGATGCGCACCTGTGCATCGCGACGGATCTGCCCGGACCAGACGGTTCCTGTGACGACAGTTCCGGTGCCGCGCACCGTGAACACGCGATCAACAGGCAAGCGGAAGAGGTCGGCGGCGTTGCGATCCACCACGGCGTCGGCGCCCGTGGCCAGCAGGCCGCGCAGCTCGTCGAGGCCACGTCCATCGATCACGGACACCGGCTGGGCGGGCGCATCCGGCCAGGGCCCGCTGTCGAGCAGTGTGGCAACCTCGTCGCGGACCAGCTCGAGCCATTCGGGTTCGACCAGGTCGGCCTTGGTGAGCGCAACGACGAGGCGGCGCACACCCAGGAACTCGAGGATGGCCAGGTGCTCGCGTGTCTGGGGCATCACGCCTTCATCGGCCGCGACGACGAGCAGGGCCAGGTCCATACCGGTCGCACCCGCGAGCATGTTGCGGATGAAGGCCTCGTGGCCGGGCACATCGACGATCCCGATATGCACGTCGCCGGGCATATCGAGTCGCGCGAAGCCGAGGTCGATGGTGATGCCGCGGCGCTTCTCTTCGGGAAGTCTGTCCGTGTCCGTGCCCGTCAGGGCCCGCACGAGCGCGGTCTTGCCGTGATCGATGTGGCCCGCGGTGCCGAGGATCAGTCTGCGCATGAGCTGTCGCTCAGGGTTTCCGAGAGGAACGCGAGCGAGCGTAGCGAAGCGCCCTCGAGGACGTGGTGTTCGAGCCAGCGCGCCAGCAGGTACCAGTGCCCGTCCGTGCGGCCGACGCGAACCGGTACACCACCCGTCATGCAGCGCAGCGCGTGGACGGCGCGGGGCGGGAGGCGGCGCCCGGGCGCGCCTGCGGCACAATCGGGGCAGCGCAACCCGCCGGCCGCCTGATCGAACGTGACATCATCCTCCGGCCCGATGTCCGTCCCGCATTCGACGCACTGCTCCAGTTCGGGCGCGAAGCCCAGGGCGCAGATCAGCCGCCAGGTCTCCCCCAGCACGACGGCTTCGAGCGTATCGGCCGGCTCGGTCTCGAGTCGTTCGAACGCGTCCACCACCGGTTCGAACAACTCGGGGTGGGAGTCCTCGCGCGTCACACAGATCACCAGCTCCGCGAGCAGCGACGCGCCGCCGAAACGCACGAGATCGGAGCCCAGCGCCTGACGGCTGCGCACCAGTTCGAACGCGCTCAGCGTCTGCAGCTCGCGCGACTCTTTCAGGTAGAAGGTGGCGACGCCCTGGGTGAACGATTCGAGCACACCACCAAAACGGCTGCGGGCGCCGCGTGCACCCTTGGCGATGACCGAGCGGACACCGTGGCTCGCGGTGAGCAGACGGAGGATGCGACTGGTTTCGCCGTACGGGAACGACTGCAGAATGACCGCGTCCGCCGTGACGATCGGCATGCGCGGTCAGCTCTCCATGGACAGGAGTCGTTCGACGAGGCGTTCGCGTTCCTCATCCCGCGCGGCCGGATCGGGCGGCGGCGGGGCGTTGTCCAGGCTGGCGACCCGGATGAGCAGTCTGCGTCGTTCCGAGGGTCCACGGAGGCGATTCGCGGCGACGAGGCCCACGCCGAGCAGGCCCAGCGCCGGCAGGACGGCGAGCCAGATGCGTCGGCCGCGCACGGGCGGGGCGACCTCCGCGATCCCGCCGGCGGGCACGGCCATCCCGCCGAAATCGACGGGCTCGCCTCCGACCACGACGGTGTAGTCGGTCGTTGCTTCGAGCGGAGGCCGGACGAACGGTCCGATGAACAGGTCGCCGTCGACGCGGGCAGCCACGAAGTAGACCGCGTCCGCGACGGGCGCCGCGTCCGTGGACAGCCGGAACGCGCCGTTGTCGTCCGTGGCGCCGGTGGCCAGGCGTGCGCCGCCCGACCCGTCCACGCGGTGCAGCACGACATCGAGCGCGGGGACCGCCACACCGGCCGTATCGACGACACGTCCCGCCAGAGTCGTTCCCTGCCCCGCCACCGGCGCGGCGGGTTGCACCGCAGCCAGGACCGCGGCCAGCACGATGAGGCGGCGATACCCGGCCGCCGACGTCCGGCCGCCCGGCACATGAGCCATCACGGTGAGAACCTCCCGAAATCCTCAGGGTTCATCTTGCGCAGGTACTCGCGCAGCTGATCCGGTGTGAGTCCCTGGGCACGATCCTCCGCGCCCGCGGCCGCGTCCGCGTCCGGTACTTCGTCGGCTGCGTCCGTCATCTCGATCGACGTGTGCTCGAGCAGATCATCCGTCGTGTAGATCGGCGCGGACAGCCGCAGGGCAATGGCAATGGAGTCCGATGGACGCGCATCGATCGTGAAGACTTCCGAGCCGCGCTGGATGAGCAATTCCGCGTAGTACGTGTTTTCCACGACCTTCGTGACCATGACCCGCTGCAGCCGACCGCCCAGACCGGTTATGACGGACGCGAACAGATCGTGGGTCAACGGCCGGGAGAATTTCATGCCTGCCAGTTCCATGGCGATCGCGCTGGCCTCACCCGGCCCGATCCAGATGGGCAGCACCCGACTGCCATCCACTTCCTGGAGAATCACGACCGGCGTGTTCGATGTCCGGTCCAGACCCAGGCTCTGAACTTTGACTTCGATCATGGCTGCCTCGTTCACTGCGGTCGGTCTGATCAGGCGATCGGCGGGGCCCATCCATCTACCCGCATCCCGGCCGGACGTTACTCCTCGTGTCCGTCCCCATCCGGCCTGCGCGCCAGATTCCACCGATCCGAGAAGATCTCGAGGTCGAGCCAGCGTTCGAGACCACGGCGCAGGATCGCGACGACCTCCACGGCTGACCCGGCCGCCATCACCTCGCTCACCGACTCCCGCGCCGAAGCAGCGGACAGCGACCGGATCACCTGCTTCGTCTCGGCCAGCGACGCCGGACCTACGCTCAGCGCGCCGATGCCGAGACCGAGGAACAGGTAGATCGCCAGCGGATTGCCTGCCATCTCGCCGCAGACGCTGACTTCGATGCCCGCGGCGCGGCCGGCCTCCGCGGTCGAGGCGAGCAGGCGGATCACGGCCGGGTGGAACGGCGTGAAGCGCGGCGCCAGCCGCGCGTTGCCTCGATCCACCGCCAGCGTGTACTGCACGAGGTCGTTCGTACCGATCGAGAAGAAGTCCGCGTGCCGGGCCAGGACCGGGGCGATCAGCGCGGCGGCGGGCGTCTCGATCATGATGCCCACCTTGAAGGCCGGATTGAACGGAATCGCTTCCGCGCGCAGCCGGTCCGCTTCCTCCCCCAGGATCCGCCGGGTCTCCTGAATCTCTCCGACGTCGTTGATCAGCGGCAGCATGATCCGCACATCGCCGTGCGCCGTCGCGCGCAGCGCGGCACGCAGGTGTGCCCGGAACAGGTCGGGCATGTCCAGACACACGCGGATCGCGCGCCAGCCCAGGAACGGATTCTCCTCGGTGGGCATGTGCATGAAGTGCGGGAACTTGTCGCCGCCCAGATCGAAGGTGCGCACGATCGTGGCGTGGTGGGGGAACGCCTCGGCGACGGCCCGGAACGATTCGTACTGTTCCTGTTCGTCCGGCGATGTGGAACGGCCGACGACCAGGAATTCGGTGCGGAAGAGGCCCACGCCCTGTGCGCCGTGCGAGCGGGCGAACGCCGCCTCGCCGGGCAGATCGATGTTCGCGCGCAGGACGACGGGCTGATGATCCAGCGTGACCGCCTCCTTCTGGGTCAGCAGGTCGAGTTCATCCTCCCACTGGCGCCCGCGTACGTCCCGTTCGTGGAAGATCTGCTTGTCGAGCTTCGTCGGCGCGATCACGACGCGGCCGGACCGTCCATCCAGCGCGATCTCGTCGCCGGTCCGCACACGGTTGGAGAAATCGCCGAGTCCGACCACCGCAGGCAGGTTCAGCGAGCGTGCTAGAATCGCCGAATGTGAGGTCCTCGTGCCTGCGTCGGTGATGATGCCGGCGACTTTGGCCCGATCCAGCTGCACGGTCAGTGTGGGCGTCAGATCGCGCGCGACCAGAATCACGCCCTCGGGAGCACTCTCCAGGCGGAAGTCGGGATCATCGATACCCATCAGGCGGCGCACGACGCGGATCTCGACATCGACCAGATCGTTCAGCCGGTCCAGGATCATCGGGTGACCGCCGCGCGTCCATTCCGCTTCGATCTCCAGCATGCACAGCTCGAAGGCGCGGGCGGCCGAAAAGTGGTTGTCGCGGATGTAGGAGACGGTCCGATCGACGATCATCGGGTCATCGAGCATCAGGATCTGCGGCTCGAAGATCCGACCCTCGACCTCACCCAGCCGGCGGGTGGTCGCGTCGCGGATCTCTGCGATGCGCTGCTGGGCCCAGCCACGCGCGTCGTGGAAGCGGGCGACCTCCTCCTCGACCGCATCCGCAGAAACCGTGACGTTGGGCACGCGTGGCGCGTCCCAGCGCACCACCCAGGCCGGGCCGATCGCTATGCCGGGCGACGCCGGCGTTCCATCGAGGATGATGCTCACGTGTCAATCCTCCCCGAAGCCACCTTCGACGAGCACAACGAGCTGGGACACGGCCGCCTCCGCATCCGGACCGGAGGCCCGGATCGTGATGTCGGTCCCATGTTCCGCAGCCAGCATCATCATGCCCATGATGCTCTTTCCGTTCACCTCGAGATCCTCTTTCGCCACCCAGACGGCCGCATCGAACGTGGCCGCCATCTTGACGAAGGACGCAGCCGGTCGCGCGTGCAGGCCGTGCCGGTTGCGTATGCGGACGGTGCGGCTGCACTCCGTCTGCGGCGTCGTCATGCGAGCACCCGGCCGATGAGCGTGACCAGTGCGGCGCCGAAGATCGCGACGACGCAGGGTGTCCGGACCTGGTTTCCCCAGCGCAGGCCGGCCGCGCAGGCGAGCACCGCCGCACCCAGCCAGGGCAGCATGCGTTGCGTATCCGGGGGCGCGGCTGCCACGACCAGCGGCAGGAGAACGCCGAGCAGCACGGCGCCCACGGAAGCGAGCACGCCGCTGGCGTCGGCCACGTGCGCTCGCCGGAGTTGTCCGGCAACCGCGAGCCCGTGGTGGTAGCCTATGTGGAATCCCCAGCCGCGCAGCGCCAGATGGCCCGCGTTGTACCCGACCAGGAACGCGAGCACCGCGCTCCACCAGGGGGCGCCGACGTGCAGCAGGATGAGCGCCACCATCGCCCATGCGGGTCGCCAGCCGGCCCAGATCAGCCCGTCGCCAAGTGAGCCGAGCGACCCACGAACGGCCGATTTGAAGCGATCGATCGTGGCGGGATCGGTGCCTTCGGCTTCCAGACGCGCCACGGCGCCCAGCGCCACGCCCACCAGGTAGGGGTGACTGTTGAAGATGCCGCGATGCCGCTCGATGGCGTCGCGCAGCGCGGCTGGCTGCTCACCGTGGATGGCGCGCAGCGCCGGCATCAGGGCGAAAGCGAACCCGCCGCCGATCATCGTGCGGTAATTCCACGAGCCCTGAATCGCGAGGGATCGCAGGAACATTCCGGCGCGGATGCGGATGCCCGGTTTCATGCGACCGCCAGAAACAAGACGCCGACCGAGACGCCCACGAGCACCAGCCGCCACCGCTCGCGCCACCCGCCGAAGATGGCGAGTGCGCCCGCGGCCACGCCGACGCCGGCTACGTGGAGCACGCCTTCGGCAGCATCCCCGCCCCAGGGCCAGAAGGGATGGAGTTCGGCGATCGCCGCGCCCCCGATCACGCCGCCGGTGAGCGCCAGCACGCCGGCACGCAGGAAATCCGTTCCCGTCGCGATCAGGTGGCGGCTCTCGACGGCGGCGGGCGTGGCCGGCGGCTGGCCAGCAGTCAGAATCCAGCTGTTCCACCGGCGCATCAGGACGACCGATGCACCCGCCACTCGCTCCCAGAACAGCGCGAACGCGATCGCGAGAAGGAGACCGGCGCCGTGGGTCGTGCCGCTGACGGCGTAGGCCCACACCGCCGCGACCATGGCGGTCCCCGCCTCCGGGTAGGGGGTCGCCCCGATCGGCAGAATACCGAGGTGGAAGAGCTCGAGGACGGCACCGAGCAGCGCACCCTCGACCGGAATCCCCAGCAACCACCCCATCAGCGCGACGGCCACCACGGGTCGAGAGAGCATGACCTGCGGGAATGACGTGCCGTCCAGCCCCGCCACGCCGCCCGCGAACGCGAGCGCCCAGAGATTCATGATGCCGCGCCATGGCGAACGAGACGCTCCGCGGGCACCCGCCTGCGTCCCGGCAGGTCCTGCGCGCTGGCCTCGACGCCCAGCGCCAGCAGGCGCTGCAGCGCCGCGCGTTCGGCGTCACTGAGAAACACGTAGGGCAGGACTTCGCGCCGGCCGGCGCCGTCGTGCAGCCCGCCAATGTTGACGTGCTCGCCCGACAGTGCACCGGACTCGGCCAGCCGGAGCATGGTCGCGATGTCGCGCGTCAACACGAACACGCGCTCCGCCCCGGTCTTCCAGGCCGGCAGCGCGTCGCGCGCCTCCTCGACCGAAACGAACGAGGCGATCACATCCGGAGGCAGGCCGATGGCGTAGAGCTCCTGCTCCCATGTCGCGTCCGACAGGCCGTCATCGACCACGATGATGCGGTTCGGATGGAGCTGACTGCCCCACCCGACGGCGACCTGCCCGTGGATCAGGCGCTCATCCACGCGGATCAGTCGGATCGGCATGCGGTTCACCCGGCGCGGGTACGCACATGATGGCGGCGCGCGCGCGTTCCAGGAGGCGCCCGAGCAGGTCCGGGACCGGCATGTCCCGGTGCGTCAGGAAGTCGAGCAGCATGGGCAGGTTGACCCCGCACACGACGCCGGTCGCGGCGCGGCCTCGCGCGAGCAGTCGTGCCGTCAATCCGCAGCTGCCGCTGGGCAGGTCCGTGAACAGGATGAGCGGGCCCGTACCGGCGTGCGCCAAGACGCGATCTGCCAGCGCCGTGGGCGAGAGCCCTCGATTCGAGACGGCGATCAGGCTGTCCTCCTGCGCGCCGGTGATCGCGCGGGCGGCATCCGCGAGACCCTCCGCCAGGCTGCCGTGCGCGATGATGATCCCGCGCACCGGTTCCACGTCACTCATAGTCCTCTGCAAGGTACTCCCGCGCCGGACGCATGGCATCCTGCAGCGACTGGTTGAACCGGCGGGCCGAGTGCACGCCCGCGTACTTGAGGAGATGGTTCATCGCGATGACTTCGGCGATGACCGTGATGTTCTTGCCCGCGTTCACGGGGATCACGACCTTCGGCAGCGTGACGCCCAGGATGTCGGTCTCCTCGGTTTCCAGACCTGTTCGGTCGTAGCCGGCCGCATCGTCCCAGTCGACGAGCTGAACCATGACTTCGATGCGCTTCTGCAGGCGCGTCGCCCGGATCCCGAACAGCGCGCGCACGTCGATGATCCCGATGCCGCGGATCTCCATGTGGTGACGCTGCAGCTCGTGGCCTCGTCCGATCAGCACTTCGTTGCCGCGCAGTTTGACAATGACCACGTCGTCGGCCACCACACGATGACCGCGCTCCACCAGGTCGAGGACGCACTCGCTCTTGCCGATGCCGCTGCGGCCGACGACGAGCAGCCCGACGCCGTAGACATCGGCGAGTGAGCCGTGGATCGTCGTGGTCGGGGCAAACGTCTCCTCCAGAAAGGGCTGGAGCCGACGGTACAACTCGCGCGTCTTGAGCGGCGAGCGGAACACGGGCACGCCGGTCCGACCCGCCGCAGCGGTCAGATCCGCCGGCGGCTCGAGGCCCTTCGTGATGATGATGGCCGGGATGGGCAGTTCGAGGAACGCGCCGACCTTCGCAGCGCGTTCCTCGCTGCCGAGCGAACGCAGGTACTCGATTTCCGTCTCACCCATGACCTGGATGCGACCGCTCGCGAACCGCTCACGGAACCCGGCCAGGACCAGGCCGGGACTGCCGATGGTCCCGTCCGTGATGGTGCGCGTGAGATCCGCACCCTCGTTCAGCACTTCGAGCGCGAGGATCTCACGCTTCGCGCGCAGGACGTCGTTCACGGTGAGCGGTTTCATCCGTGCCCTGCGCCGCCGCGATCAGGACTCCGCCGCTGCGCGGCGGTTCTGGCGTCGTTTCTGACGGCTGCGCCGCAGCTGCCGCTCGATCCGGTCGACGGCCAGGTTGAGCGCGTTGCGCCAGGTCGGCCCGGTCCCCGTCGCGATCATGGGAGGCTGACCGGCCACAGACAGCCGGGCTTCCGCGCCACGGATGCCGTTCACGTAGTCGAAGCTGACGCTCAGCGAAGCGGCCTTCGGCTCATATCGATCCAGGCGCCGCGCGAGGCGGTGCGCGTGTTCGTGAAGGGACTCCGGGATCGTGGTGTGGCGGGCGGAGATCGTGACATCCATCGTCTCCTCCTGTCGTCAGTGAATGGGGTGTGTGTCGGGCGGCGTGCTTCGTACCGCGGCCCGGCGCGCGCGATTCGGCGTACGGGACGCTTCGAGCAGCCGCTCCAGGTGATCCTCGAGCGCAGCCGCGCAGGCGTCCCAGCTGTACGCCTGGGCAAACGCTTCGGCGCCTTCACCCAGCTGCCTGCGCAGGGCAGGCTGTTCGATGAGCCGGCGCAGCGCCGCCGCGAGCGCGGCCACATCGCCATGCGGTACCAGCAGGCCGGTCTGCTCGTGGACCACCGAGTCGCGCAGCCCGGGCGAATCGCTCGCGACCGTGGGTGTGCCGCAGGCCGCGGCTTCGAGGTTGCTGATGCCCCAGCCTTCCTTCGGCGACGTCTGGACATGGATCCAGGCGCGGCGCAACAGCCGGATCTTCTCGCTCTCGTCCACGTAGCCGACCATCTGCACGCGTTCCGCCAGCCCCAGGCGATCGCGCAGCCGTTCGAGGGCGGGTGCATCGGTCCCCTTCCCCGCAATGATGAGCTTCGCCTCGACACCTTCGTCGCTCACGAGCCGGTGGAAAGCGCGCAGGATGAGGTCCACCCGCTTGTACCGGCGCAGTCGACCCAGGTACAGGATGGTCGGCTCGGCAAACTCCGACTGCGTCGGGTCCGCGTGGTACCGTTGCAGGTCGATGCCGTTGGGAATGACCGTGGCCAGGTCGCGATCGAAGCCACGGGCCACGAGGTCATCGACGGTGCTCTGCGACACGGCGATGACCGGCACCCGTCCGTAGAATCTGGGCAGGGGTCGCTCCAGCAGCCAGGTGGCCGTCGCGATCGGGATGCTCGCCTCCTGGAATGCGGTCGTTCCGAACAGGTGGTGGACGAGCAGAACTACGGGCGCATCCCCCCACAGGGGCGCGAGGACCGGGACCTTGTTGAGATCTTCCACCACGAGTTCGAAGCCGGCCCGGCGCAGGTGTCGCCGGTAGTAGATCGGCGCCACCAGCGGAAATGTATGGCGTCCGCCGGTGCGGTGCACGTCCATGTCATCCAGCCGGACCCGGCGCTCGGCACCGGCGAATCCCGACACCAGCGCCGTCACTTCGTGGCCTCGGCGCGCCAGCCTGCCGAACGCTTCGTGCAGATGGATCTCGGCGCCGCCGGCGAGCGGGTTCTCCCTGTCCTGCCAGTTGATGACCAGGATCTTCAGGACACGCCTCCCCGGGCGCCGAGCGCCCGGCGCATGACGCCATCCAGGACGCCGTTCACGAAGCGCGGGCTGTCCGCGGTGCCGAACTTCTCCGCCAGCACAATCGCCTCCTGGATCGACACGGGCGCCGGAACGTCCTCGATGAACAGCAGCTCGGCCGCCCCGATGCGCAGCACGTTCCGGTCGATCGAAGAGAGCCGCTGCAGTCGCCAGTTGTCGAGGGCCTGTTCCAGGGCATCATCGATGGCGGGAAGATGCTCACTGATGACCTCGAGAACGGCGGTCAGATAGGCCTGGCTGCCCATCGCGATGTGGCGGTCCGCCAGGAAATCCGTGAGGACCTGCAGGATCGGCAGCGACGGCTCGCGCATTTCCCATGCATACAACACCTGAAGCGCCCACGCCCGGGCGCGGCTGCGCTTACGCACCGGGCCCTCGCAACCCGTGCGCCAGGTCTGCCAGCTCGAGCGCGGCGAGGGCCGCATCGCGGCCCTTGTTACCGAGACGACCGCCAGCACGGTCGTGCGCCTGCGTGGCATCGTCCGTCGTGAGCACGCCGAAGGCGATGGGAACGCCGTGATCGAGCGAGACGCGCGACAATCCCTGGGCAGCCGGTCCCGCGACGAAGTCGAAGTGCGGCGTCTCTCCGCGGATCACACAACCCAGCGCGATGATCGCCGCGTAGCCCCCTCGCCTGGCCGCCAGGTCCGCCGCGATCGGCAACTCCCACGCACCCGGTACGAGAATCACGTCCACGTCGGCTTCGGTCACGCCGTGCTCCGCCAGCCCGGAACGAGCCCCGCTGAGGAGGCGATCCGTAATGGTCTCGTTGAACCGGCTCACGACGATCGCGAAACGGCGTTCTGCGCCGCGCAAGGCACCCCGGTACTCCGTCAAGCGCCCCTCTCACGGCTGTCCGGTTCCGGATCCGCGACCGCAGGCGCGACCGGCGCGTCGGCCGATCCGGCACCGGCGGCCTGGCCGCGCAGGATGTGTCCCAGTTTCTCGCGCTTCGCGTCGAGATACCCGCGGTTGTGTTCGCCCGGCGTGATCTGCAGCGGCTCCCGCCCGGTGATCTCGAGACCGTAGCCCTCGAGGCCAACGACCTTGCGCGGGTTGTTGGTGAGCAGCCGGATCGAGGTGAGACCCAGATCGAGCAGGATCTGCGCGCCAATCCCGTAGTCCCGGAGGTCGGGCCGGAAGCCCAGCGATTCGTTGGCCTGCACGGTATCCTGGCCGCGATCCTGGAGCGCGTAGGCGCGGATCTTGTTCGCCAGACCGATGCCGCGACCCTCCTGCCGCAGGTAGACAACGGCGCCAGCGCCGCGAGCGTCGATTCGGCGCAAAGCAGCGTGCAGCTGTTCACCGCAGTCGCAGCGCATGGAGTGGAAGACGTCGCCCGTCAGACATTCGGAGTGCATGCGCACCAGCACGTCCTTGCAGCCGGCAATCTCTCCCTTGACGAGCGCGACGTGCTCGCGATGATCGATCTGGTTCTCGAAGGCGATGACCGTGAACTCGCCGTACGGTGTGGGCATGGTCGCCTCGGCGATGCGCCGGACCAGGCGTTCGTGCTGCAACCGGTACGCGACGATCTGGGCGACTGTGATGAAGCGGAGTCCGTGCTCGCGCGCGAAGACCTCCAGTTCGGGACGGCGCGCCATCGTGCCATCCTCGTTGAGGATCTCACAGATCACGCCCACCGGCGGGAGTCCGGCGAGGCGAGCGAGGTCGACGGAGGCTTCCGTCTGGCCGACCCTGCGCAGCACGCCACCCGGCACGGACCGGAGCGGGAACACGTGGCCGGGCCGACGCAGATCGCCGGGCCGCGTGCCCGGGTCAACGAGCAGCTCGATGGTGCGCGCACGATCGTGCGCGCTGATTCCGGTCGTCACACCAAAACGCGTGTGCCCATCCACGGAGACGGTGAAGGCCGTTCCGAGCGCGTCCTCGTTGCGCTCGGTCATCGGCGGCAATCCCAGCGCATCCGCCCGCTCCGGCGTCAGGGCCACGCAGATCAGGCCGCGGCCGTAGCGCGCCATCGTGTTCACCATCTCCGGCGTGACTCGCGCAGCGGCGCCGACGAAATCGCCTTCGTTTTCGCGATCTTCGTCGTCAGCCACGATGACCAGCCGGCCCTGCCGGATGTCCTCGATGGCGTCTTCGATGCGGTCAAAGGTCATGGCCCCTCCCTCCTGTTCACTCACCTGCTACCCCGCCTTCGCCCTGACGCTTCAACCAGTGCACGACGTAGCGGCCCAGCAGATCCCCCTCCAGGTTGACGGCGGCCCCGGGTCGCAGGTGCCGCAGGTTCGTATGATCCCATGTGTACGGGATCAGCGCCACCTGCACCACATCGTCTCTGCGCACCGCATTCACGGTAAGGCTGACACCGTTCACGGTGATCGAGCCGTGCAGCACGGTGACCTCCGCGACGGCCTCGGGGATCTCGATGTCGACGAGCACGTGCTCGTCGTGCCGCTGCACCTCGTGCACGCGACCGACACCGTCCACGTGGCCCTGGACCAGGTGACCGCCCACGCGCGCCCCGAACGCCAGAGCGCGCTCCAGGTTGACGGGGTCACCGACGCTCAGACCGGCGAACGTCGTCCGGGACAGGGTCGTGGCGATGGCTTCGACGTCGAACCCCGAGGCGTCGTGGGCGACAACCGTCTGGCAGACGCCGTCGACGGCGACCGAGTCCCCGTCCTGCAGGTCGACGAGGATCTTCCGGCAGGCGATGCGCATACGCCGGCCACCAGCCATGGCCTGGACGCCGGCCAGCTGGCCGACCTCTTCCACGATGCCGCTGAACATCCTTTACTCCGCCTTCCCGCGCACGCGATCGAGCACGATCCGGATGTCAGCCTCCAGCACGGTTGTGCCGGCGGTCCGCCACGGTCCGGCCGGCGCCTGGCGCAGCGGAAAGGCCGGCACCGCGTCCGGCCCGAGCCAGACGGGCGCCAGGTACAGCACGAGCCGATCGACCCGATCGGCCTCCAGCAGCGCCGCGGCGAGGCGACCGCCACCCTCACAAAGGATCGTGCCGACGCCGTTGTCCCGCAACGCGCCGAACATGCCGTCGAGGTCGAGGCCACCAGGCGCACCGGCGACGGGCAGAATGCGGGCCCCCGCTGCCTCGAGCGCGGCTCGCCGCGCCGGTTCCGCGTCCGGCCTGCACATCACCCAGACCGGCGCCACGCCATCACGCAGCATCCGGCTGGTGGCCGGCAGCGCAGCGTGCGAGTCGAGCACGACGCGGACCGGCGGGATGCGGGGCCGCACCGATCCACGCGCCGTGAGCAGCGGGTCATCCGCACGCGCGGTCCGGCTGCCGATCAGGATCGCATCGGCGCCGGCCCGCAGACGGTGCACATCATCGTTCGCTGCCGGACCGGTCAGGCGGACCGTTGCGGCTCCGGGCCCGCCGATGCGCGCATCCATGGAGAGCGCGAGTTTGAGGGTGACGAACGGTGCACCCTGTTCGTGGATGTGGAAGAACGCCCGGTTCTGTGCGCGTGCTTCCGCCCTGGACACGCCTTCCACGACTTCCAGACCGGCCGCACGCAGGCGTGCGGCACCACCGCCGGCCCGGGCCGTGGGATCCGCGGCCGCAAAGACTACCCTGCGGATCCCGGCCTCGAGGATGGCATCCGTGCAGGGCGGCGTCTTGCCGTGGTGCGCACACGGCTCGAGCGTGACGAACAGCTCGGCGCCGCGCGCGCGCGCACCGGCTTCCGCGAGGGCCACGACTTCCGCATGCGCGCCGCCGTACTCCACGTGCCAGCCGGAGCCCACGATCGCCTCGTCCCGCACCACCACGGCACCGACCAGCGGATTGGGGTGCACACGGCCCCACCCGCGCCCGGCAAGAGAGAGCGCGCGGGCCATGAATGGCTCATCCCGGCCGGCGCCCATCTCAGAACGTCAGACGCGCGGCCAGGGCCCCCCAGGCACCGCCTCCACCCGGGGCTCCGGGCTGCGCGTCCTCGAGCCCGGATTGCCACCCGGCCTCCGCCGTGAACGTGAGGATGACCCACGTCCACGCGGCGCTGGCGAACAGCACGTTCCGCATGTCCTCGTAATCCCCGGTGCGCGCTTCGGCGGGGCCGCCGGCGCCGCGCACGCGCAGGACGACGCGGGCGTCGATGTGGTCGCGCCCCGCACCCACCGTCCATGTCACGGGCGTGAGCCGCTTGCCCGCAACGAGCCGCACGCTCCACAGCGAGGTCGCCTCAGCCCGCATGAAAGCCCCGCTCGTCTCGAGCGGCAGATCGCCCAGATTCCAGTTGCTGATGCTCCGGTACTGGCCCGACAGGGTGATGCCGGGGGCGGTGAACGATTCACGCAGAATGCCGAGCCGCGCGCCCACGGTCCACGTGCCGGGCTTGCGCCCGCGGAAGCCCGCGTCGGCAGGCAGATGCACCACACCGCCTCCACCGAACACGTCCAGGGCGCCGAAGCCGCCCGTCGTGGGCAGAACCGCGAACCCCTGCGTCACGCCGATGACGGCCTCCGCAGACCATGCTGTCGCGATAAACGTCGTGTTACCGCGCGCGGTGCTGCCCGGGTCGGGCATCCGGACCGGGACGAAGGTGAAGCGTCCGCTCAGCCCCAGGCGGGGGGTCCCGGGGATCCGGTGTCCGAGCGTGCTCGGCGTCCCCGGCACGGGATTTCCCGCCGCGGCAGCCGCCACGCTCCGGCCGATCACGATCGCGGCAGCGTCCGCGAGCCGTGCGCAGGCCGGCGCCGCCGCTGCCCCGGCGGCACCGACGCAGCCGGCCTCCAGGGCGCGTGCCTGGGCGGCCGCGGGCGCGGCGCTCACGGCGATCAGGGCGAGCACCCGCAGCCCGACGCGGTCACACAAGTGCGACTCCGTGAGTACCGCGCTCCACATGGCCCAGCAGCCATGCAAGCTCGCCCGCCGCACGCAGCCGGTCGACGACCGCGGCGCCGGCCCGATCCTCGACCACGAGCACCAGACCCACACCCATGTTGAAGGTGAGGAACATCTCCTCATCCGCGATGCCGCCGCGCTCCATGACGCTGCGGAACGCCTGCGGCACCGTCCACGAGCCGCGCTCGACGATGGCGCGGTGCCCGTCGGGCATGGCCCGGTCCAGGTTCTCGGGGATGCCGCCGCCCGTGATGTGGGCCAGCGCCTTGACCTGTCCCTCCTCGATCAGCGGCGCGACGCACGGGACGTAGGAGCGGTGCGGTTCCAGCAGGACCTGCGCGACCGTCCGTTCCATTTCGGGATAGCGGTCGTCCACGTCGAGTTTCAGCTGATCGAACAGGAGACGCCGCAGCAGCGAGTAGCCGTTCGTGTGGAAGCCGTCCGACGCTACAGCCACGAGCCGGTCACCCGCCACCACCCGGTGACGTCCGGGCCGCAGCGCATCCTCGACGACGCCCACGATGAAGCCTGCCAGGTCGTACTCGCCCGCCGCGTACACGTCCGGCATTTCCGCCGTCTCGCCGCCCAGCAGCACGCACTGATTCGCGACGCAGGCCTCGCTGATCCCCTCGACGATCTGCTCGACGGTACCTGCCTCGAGGCGGCCCATGCCGATGTAGTCGAGGAAGAAGAGCGGGCGCGCGCCCTCGACGAGGATGTCGTTGGCGCAATGGTTCACGATGTCGGCGCCCACGCCCCGGTGCTGCCCGGCACGGACGGCGACCTTGAGCTTGGTGCCGACGCCATCGGCGCTGGAGACGAGCACGGGATCGCGCATCTCCGACGGGACGCGGAACAGTCCGCCGAAGCCGCCCGGATTGGCGATCACGCCGGGTCGTGCCGTGGCAGCGACAAGTTCGAGAATGCGGCGCTTGGCGCCCGCGGCGACGTCGCGATCGACGCCGGCCGCGCGGTAGCTCAGTTCACTCACGACGACGTCTCAGATGGCGGGGTTGACAGGGATCGGCTGATCGAATGCGGTCAGCTCGCGGAACCGGCTCACGCGTGCATCGATCTCGTCCATCGTCAGATCGATGAGCCGTTCCACACCGAAACGCTCGACGGCATACGAGCCCAGGGTCGAGCCGTAGATCATGGCGCGCCGGAGATCGTCGGCGCTCGTCGCGCCGACCCGGGCGAGGTGGCCCATGAAGCCACCGGCAAACGCGTCGCCGGCGCCCGTGGGATCGAAGACCTCCTCGAGCGGGAAGCCCGGCGCGAAGAAGATGACGTCGCGTGTGAAGAGAATGGCGCCGTGCTCGCCCTTCTTCACCACGACCATCCCCGGTCCCCGGTCCTGAATCCAGCGGGCCGCGCGAAGCAGGTTGTATTCGCCGGACAACTCGCGCGCTTCGCTGTCGTTCACCATGAGCACGTGCACGTGTCCGAGCAGCTCGACCAGCCGGTCGCGCTGGCCCTCGATCCAGTAGTTCATCGTGTCGCACACGACCAGCTCCGGCGCGCGCACCTGTTCGAGTACTTCGAGCTGCAGGACCGGATCGATGTTGCCCAGGAAGATCCAGCTGGCATCGCGGAATCGTTCCGGGATGCGGGGACGGAAATCGGCGAACACGCCCAGGCGGGTTTCCAGCGTCGAACGGCTGTTGAGGTCGAAGTCGTAGCGGCCTGCCCACCGGAAGCTCTCGCCCCGCGCGACTTCGAGGCCGCTCAGATCGACATTGCGCGCCTCGAGAAAGCGCAGCGCTTCCCGCGGATAGTCGTCGCCCACCACGCCCACCAGCTGCACCGGCCCGAAGAACGAGGCGGCTGCGCTGAAGAACGTCGCCGATCCGCCCGGCGCGTCGTCGGCCCGCCCGAACGGCGTCTCGATCGTGTCGAGCGCCACGCTGCCCACGACCAGCAGACTCATTCCGCGTCCTCCCTGACCATGCGATCCGGCGCCGCCAGACCGAGCAGGTGCAGGCCGTTGCGGAGCACGATCTGCACCGCGCGCGTCAGCACGAGCCGGGCCGCCCGCAGCGCTTCGTCCTCGACGAGCACCGCAAGCTCCGGATTGCGGCTCGGATTCCCGGCATGGTACCAGGAATTGACGGCACCCGCGGTGACCTCGAGGTAGTCGCAGATCATGTGGGGTGCGCGTGCCTCGGCCGCCCGTTCCACAGTCTCGGGAAACCGGGCCAGCTGCTTGACCAGCTCCAGTTCGGTCGCGTCCGTCAGCCGCTCCAGCGCCGCCCCGGAATGGACTTCACCGGGATCGACGCCCGCCTTGCGGAAGATGCTGGCCATCCGTGCGTGCGCGTACTGCACCTTGAAGACCGGGTTCTTCTCGGAATGGTCGAGCGCCAGATCAAGATCGAAGATCATTTGCGCATCGCCGCGCCGCATCAGGAAGAAGTAGCGGGCGACATCCGCACCGACCTCGTCGATCAGCTCCCGCAAAGTGATGTACTGTCCCGCCCGCTTGCTGAGCTTGGCTTCTTCCCCGCCTCGCATGATGCGGACCATCTGCACGATCTCGACATCCAGGAAGTCCTCGAGACCGAGAGCGTGCAACGCCGCTTTCATGCGCGGCACGTACCCATGGTGGTCCGCGCCCCAGACATCGATCACGTGCTCGAAGCCGCGTCGGGCCTTGTCCCGGTGATAGGCCAGGTCCGGCAGGAAGTAGGTGTAGCTGCCATCGCTCTTGACCAGAACGCGGTCCTTGTCATCGCCGTAACGACTCGTCGCCAGCCAGACGGCCCCGTCGGCCTCGTAGCTGAGCCCGCGCGTGGCCAGATCGGCCAGCGTGTCCTCCAGCCTGGCCTCGCGGTACAGCGAGGTCTCCAGCGTGTACGTGTCGAAGCGGACGCCGAACTCGCGCAGGTCGGCATCCTGCTCTTCGCGCAGCCGCGTTGCAGCCCAGTCGCGGAAGAACCGGCGCCGCTCCTCGGCGGAGAGCGCGGTCAGTTCCGCGCCCCGTTCGGCATCCGCCTGGCGGGCCAGGTCGCGAACATATTCGCCGTGGTATCCACCTTCCGGGATGGCGGCCGTCTCGCCGTGCAGCTCGCGCCAGCGCGCGTCCAGCGATTCGCCCAGCCGATCCATCTGGACACCGGCGTCGTTGACGTAGAACTCGCGCGTCACCTGGTGGCCGGTCCACGTCAGCAGCGATGCGATGGCGTCGCCCAGCGCGGCGCCGCGGCCGTGCGCGATGTGCAGGGGACCGGTGGGATTGGCGGACACGAACTCGACCTGCACGCGCCGGCCGTTGCCGGTCTCGCTCCGGCCATAGCGGTCGTCCGCGTCGAGCATCGCCGTGAGCAGGGTGCGCAGATGCGCGCGGGCCAGCCGGAAGTTGATGAAGCCGGGACCGGCGATCTCGGCGGACTCGATGCCGGCCGCGGCCAGATCCAGCTGCGCGAGGATCGATCGGGCAACGTCGCGCGGGGACTGCCCGAGCGATTTCGCGAGCGTCAGCGCCAGGTTGGTCGCGAAGTCACCGTGCTCGGGGTTGCGCGGCCGCTCCAGCACCACGGTGGCCGGTCCCGCGGCCAGACCTTCTGCGATCGCTTCGAGCTGGGCGAGGAGGGGATCCATTCAGGCGCCTGCCGTCCCGCCACCCGTGCCGCCCTTGCCCGTGCCCTTCGGCTTGTCGCTGCCGGCGCCGCCAGCATCACTGCCCCCGCTCGATGTCGTCCCGCCGGCGCCTTCGGCAGGCTTCCCGGCGCTCTTCTCGCTCGCGCCCTCCGCCGGCTTGCCGCCGTCCGCTGCCGCCGCCTTGCGGTAGGCGTCGCTGCGATAGTCCGTGATGTAGAAGCCGGAGCCCTTGAAGAGCAGTCCGGCGCCGGCCGAGAGCAGGCGTTCGGCAGCGGCTCCGCATTCCGGACAGGTGTCCAGAGGCGGCTCGGTCATGCGCTGGAACTTTTCGAACGTGTGCCCTTCGGCACACCGGTACTCGTACGTCGGCATCGTCGTCGTGTCGGTTGATCGGGCGGCCCGCAATGTAGTCGCGGACGATTCAGGCCGCCACTCCGCGGTATGTGCCCCACGCAGCGCGCAGGACATCGCTGATCTCACCCAGTGTGACACCGTTCTGCACCGCGGCGATCAGGTACGGCATCAGGTTCGCAGTCCCCTCGGCGGCACTGCGGATCGCTTCGAGCGTGGCGCGCACTTCCCGGGCATCACGCCGGGCGCGGCGTTCGCGGACCCGCTCGCGCTGTGCCGCCTCGAGCTCGGCGTAGGCCGGCATCTCGATGTGCGGCCGCTCGGCATCGACCTCGAACGCGTTGACACCTACGACGACCCGGTCGCCCCGTTCGACCGCACGCTGATGCTCGTATGCCGCGGCGTGGATCTCGTCCTGGAAGAAGCCGATCGCGCGGGCCGCGCCGCCGAGCTCCCGGACCCGCGCCAGGTAGGCGCGCGCACGCGCTTCCAGTTCATCGGTGAGGGACTCCACGTAGTAGCTGCCACCGAGCGGATCCACGGTTTCCGCGACGCCCGATTCGTGGGCCAGGATCTGCTGCGTCCGCAGCGCCAGTCGGGCCGGTGCCTCGCCCGGCAGGGCCAGCGCCTCATCGTAGGCGTTCGTGTGCAGCGACTGCGTCCCGCCCAGGACCGCCGCGAGCGCCTGGACCGTGACCCGCACGACGTTGTTGAGCGGCTGCTGCGCCGTCAGCGTCACCCCTCCCGTCTGCGTGTGGAAACGGAGGCGGCAGGCTTCATCCGACGCGTTCCACCGTTCGCGCATCAGCGTTGCCCAGAGCCGACGCGCGGCGCGGAACTTGGCGACCTCCTCGAACAGATCGTTGTGTGCGGCGAAGAAGAACGACAGGCGGGGCGCGAACGTCTCGATATCCAGCCCGCAGCCGGTCGCGCGCTCCACGTACTCGAGCGCGTTGGCCAGCGTGAAGGCAACCTCCTGCGTTGCCGTCGCGCCGGCCTCGCGGATGTGATATCCGCTGATCGAAATCGTATTCCAGCGCGGCACTTCGGCGGCGCAGAACGCGAAGATGTCGGTGACCAGGCGGAGGCTGGGTTCGACCGGATAGATGTAGGTACCTCGTGCGATGTACTCCTTGAGGATGTCGTTCTGTACGGTACCGGCCAGTTGCTCGCGCGGCACGCCCCTGCGGTCCGCCAGTGCCACGTAGAGCGCCAGCAGAATCCCGGCCGTGGCATTGATCGTCATCGAGACCGACACATCACCCAGCGGGATCCCGGCGAACAGCGCATCCATGTCATCGATCGAATCGATGGCCACGCCGACGCGCCCGACCTCGCCGACCGCCATCGCGTGGTCCGAGTCGTACCCCATCTGCGTGGGCAGATCGAACGCCACGCTCAAACCGGTCTGGCCATGGTCCAGCAGATAGCGGTAACGGCGATTGGTCTCTTCCGCCGTGCCGAACCCCGCGTACTGACGCATGGTCCACAGACGGCCCCGGTACATCGAGCTGTGAATCCCGCGCGTGAACGGGTGCTCACCCGGATAGCCCGGGTCCGGCCCCGTGACATCTTCCGCGGTGTACAGCGTGTCGATCGGAATGCCGCTGCCCGTGGTGTACGCCGGCCGGCGTTCCGGATGGCGAGCGCGGGCCGGCTCTTCCGTTTCTCTGCGCCAGCGTTCCTTGCCGCTCATGCGGACCTCGGCTCCCCTGTCTGCGACATGCCGCTCAACTGCCGGTTCCGGCGAATTCGATGAGAATGGTACCCTTCTCGACCGCCTGACCCGGCGCCACCAGGACGCGGCTGACGACGCCACCGCCGTCTGCTTTCAGCTCGTTCTCCATCTTCATGGCCTCGACGATCACGACGCCCTGCCCGGCCTGCACCGTCTGACCGGGCTCCACTTCGACGCGGAGCACGAGCCCCGGCATGGGCGCGCGCACGGGGCGCGGCCCGCGCCGCGCGGTGTCGGTACCCGTCATCTCGCGAATCGCGCGCGTCCGCTCGTCCACGACATCCGCCCTGAGGGCATTGTCTCCGACGTGCAGCGTCCAGGCGCCCGCTTCCGAGCCGGGCGTGGCGACGATGGGCCACGATCGGCCGTTCAGCAACAGGTGTTGTAGCGCACCCCCGGCGTCGCGCAGATCCGCCCGGACCTCGACACCGTCCACGGACGCGCGCGCACCGTCGAGGTCCACGACGAACGTCCGCTCCCCGATGGTCACGTAGTAGCGCATGTAAGCTCGACCACAGTTTCGATGTGGGCGGTCTGCGGGAACAGATCGAAGCAACGCACGCTCCGCACGGCGAGCGCCCCGCGCATGCGCGCCAGGTCCCTGGCCAGCGTGGCGGGATCGCAGCTCACGTAGATCACGCGCGCCGGCGGCGTCGCCTGCAGCAACCCGGACACGTCGGCGTGGAGGCCCTGGCGAGGTGGATTCAGCACAACGAGTTCGGCGGGCAGCAGTCCGGCCAGCAGGTCCTCCACGCGGCCTGCCCGGAACTGGGCGTCCGAACCCCATGCCCGGGCCCGGGCGATGGCGTGTCCGTCCAGATCGATGCCCACGACGTCAGCGCCGAGTTCCGCCAGCCTCGCCGTGCGCACGCCGGTTCCGCAGTACGCGTCGATGACACGCTGTCCAGCCGCCGTGCCGATCCTCTCCAGGACGTGCGCATCGAGCATGCGCGCCGCCTCGCGGTTCACCTGCACGAACGAGGCCCCGTCCAGTCCGACGTCGCGTCCGCTCCATTGATCCGATAACACTGCCTTTCCGGCGAGGCGGCGTGGCGTCGACCCCGGTGGCTGGACGTGCCAGACCGCCTCCAGCCCGGGCACGCGCGCACAGAGCCCGGCTGCACCGCCCGAGCCCGTGCCACCCTCGATGAGCAGAAGGACGTCGCCCTCACTGCCCGCACGCAGCGTGAGGCGCAGTTCATCTCCCGCCGGCAGGAGTGCCGCACCCGGTCCCCATGCCTCGCGCAGCTGCTGCCATACGCGCAGGATCGGTTCCTCGGGCAGCAGGCACCGGGCGTCGATGTCGACGACCCGGTCCGGCCGCTCGAGTTCGTGGAACCCGGCGATGACGTGCTGCGCGACACGGCGCAACGTGAACGACACGCGGTTGCGGTACGCGAACGGGCGCGGCGATGCCACAACGTCCGGCGTGGGGACACGGATCCCGCCGATGCGCTGCAGGGCATCGACCACGAGCTGGGCCTTGGCGTGCCGTTGCGTCTCTGCGCCGAGGTGCTGTAGCGCGCAGCCACCGCAACGCCCGTAGTGGACGCAGGGCGGATCCACGCGTCCTTCGCCCCGGATGAGGATCCGGGCGATGCGGCCCCGTGCCCAGCGTCGCTGCTGCTGGGTGAGGACCACGTCGACGAGATCGCCCGGCGCCGTCCGCTCGACGAAGATGGCCCGGCCGTCGGCCAGTCGACCCACACCGGCCCCGCCCGCGGCGATGCCTGTGATCTGGACACGTTCGTGCGCCCCGGTCTCCGCGGCCGACCCGACCCGTGCGCCCTCGACGGCGTTCACGACCGCCAGCCCATGGAACGCCATCCGCCAGCGGCGCGCCGTTCCGTCATGCGCGGCACCGTGCGCCGGTTGCGCGCTGCTTCCTCCAGCAGCGCTGCCGCTGCAGCTGCGGCCAGCAGGGCCTCCTCATCCGGTTCGTCGCGCAGCAGTTGCGGATGCGATTCGAAGTAGCGGATGTCGAGTCGGCCGGCGCGGAAATCCGGGTCGTCCATGATGCGTCTGTGCAGGGCCACGCTGGTGTCTACACCCACGATGCGAAGTTCCTGCAGAGCCCGACGCATGCGTTCGATCGCGAAGGCGCGGTCTTCGCCGTGCACGATCAGCTTGGCGAGCAGCGGATCATAGAAGAGCGATACCTCGTTGCCCTCCGCAATGCCGGCATCCCAGCGGACCCCGGGGCCCGCCGGCGCCTCGAGCCGCGTGACCCGCCCGGTCGAAGGCAGGAACCCGTTGCGCGTGTCCTCGCTCGTGATGCGACACTCGATCGCGTGACCGTTCAGCGCGATCTCATCCTGCGTGAAAGGGATCCGCTCCCCGCTGGCGATGCGCAGCTGCCACTGCACCAGGTCGATCCCCGTGACCAGCTCCGTCACGGGATGCTCCACCTGGATCCGCGTGTTCATTTCCAGGAAGAAGAAGCGACCGTCCTGCACGAGGAATTCGATGGTGCCCGCGTTGCGGTAATCCACCGCGCGGGCCGCGGCGACCGCCGCCTCGCCCATGGCGACGCGCAGCGCGGGCGTGACCGCCGGCGAGGGCGCCTCTTCGACCATCTTCTGGTGCCGCCGCTGAATCGAGCATTCGCGCTCTCCCAGCCACAGCGTCGTGCCATGATCGTCGGCCAGGACCTGCACCTCGATGTGACGCGGACCGTCGAGGTATTTCTCGAGATAGACGCGTCCGTCGCCGAACGCGCCGGTCGCCTCGTGCGTCGCGGCCTCGAACGCGCGTGCCACTTCCTGCTCCGTCCGCACGACGCGCATGCCCTTGCCGCCACCGCCTGCCGCCGCCTTGAGGAGGACCGGGAATCCGATCTGGCGTGCCGCGGCGGTGGCCGCGGCCGCGTCCTCGAGCGGCTCGGCCAGCCCCGGCACGACGGGCACACCGGCCTCGAGCATGCGCCGGCGCGCCTCCGTCTTGTCCCCCATCGCGGCAATGGCGGCGGCCGGCGGACCGACGAAGACGAGTCCGGACGCATGCACCTTCTCGGCGAAGACGGCGCGCTCGGACAGGAAGCCGTAGCCCGGGTGAACGGCGTCACAACCCGTGCGCAGGGCCGTCTCGACGAGATGGTCGGCGCGCAGATAGCTCTGCGCTGCGGGCGCCTCGCCCACGGCCACGGCCTCGTCGGCCAGCAGCACGTGCGGTGCGAGCCGATCCGCGCTCGAATACACGGCCACCGTGCCCACGCCCAGCTCGCGGCAGGCGCGGATGATGCGCACGGCGATCTCGCCGCGGTTCGCGATCAGGACTTTCCGGATCATGATCGGTCGACGGTACCCACTCGCCGGCGCAAGCGGCTCAGAGCGGGATGTTGCCGTGTTTGCGCGGCGGATTCGTGTCGCGCTTGTTTTGCAGCATGTCCAGCGCCGCGATCACACGAGGTCGTGTCTGCCGCGGATCGATGACGTCGTCGATGTAACCGCGCGCCGCGGCAACGAACGGGTGCGCGAATCGCTCCCGGTACTCCTGCTCGAGCCGGCGTACCAGCGCCTCCGGATCATCCGCGGCCGC
Organism: Longimicrobiales bacterium; assembly: GCA_041568755.1. Taxonomy (GTDB): domain Bacteria; phylum Gemmatimonadota; class Gemmatimonadetes; order Longimicrobiales; family RSA9; genus JBFFZF01. The sequence continues at coordinate 31,018 of JBFFZF010000031.1, forward strand.
GATCTCGCGGCGGTACAGGATCTCGACGGCGCCTTTCGGGCCCATCACGGCGATCTCGGCGGTCGGCCAGGCCAGGTTGACGTCGCCCCGGATGTGTTTCGAGTTCATGACGTCGTACGCGCCGCCGTAGGCCTTGCGCGTAATGACGGTCACGCGTGGCACGGTCGCCTCGCAGAACGCGTACAGCAGCTTCGCGCCGTGCCGGATGATGCCGCCATGCTCCTGCGCCACGCCGGGCAGGAAGCCGGGCACGTCCTCGAACACGACCAGCGGGATGTTGAAGGCGTCACAGAACCGCACGAACCGGGCGCCCTTGACCGCGCTGTTGATGTCGAGCACACCCGCCAGCACGGCCGGCTGGTTGGCCACGATGCCGACGGCGTGGCCGCCCATGTGGGCGAATCCCGTGATGATGTTGCCGGCGAAGTCCCTGTGGGTCTCGCAGAACTGCCCGTCGTCCGCCACGCGGGCGATGACCTCGTGCATGTCGTACGGCCGCGTCGGTTCATCAGGCACGACGGACAGCAGCGCTTCGTCGGCCCGGTCCGCCGGGTCCGTCGTTTCACGCCGGGGCGGGTCCTCGCGGTTGTTCTGGGGCAGGTACGACAGC
>JBFFZF010000032.1:0-31065 GCA_041568755.1 Longimicrobiales bacterium
GAGGGGCGGGACGGCGGGAGACGAGGGGCGGGGACGGGTGGGGTCAGACGGCGCGGCGGATGCGGACGCCTTCGCCGTCGCGGGTGAGGGCGCCGGCGGTGGGGATCGACACGGTGAACGTCGAACCGCGACCCAGCTCGCTCTCGGCCACGATCGTGCCGCCGTGAGCCTTCACGACGTCGTGGGCGATGGCCAGGCCCAGGCCGGCGCCCTGGGCGCGGGCCTCTTCGCCGACCTGGAAGAACTTGTCGAACACGTGCGGCAGCTGGGCCGACGGGATCCCGGGGCCGGTGTCGGCGACCTCGATGCCGAGCACGCCCCCGCTCGCCCATGCGTGCACCGTGATCCGGCCGTTCTCGGGGGTGAACTTGACGGCGTTGGACAGCAGGTTGCCCAGCACCTGATCGCTCATGCGATCCAGGTCCATGGGCACCCGTTCAGGCACGGACGGGTCGACGGTGACCGTGAGTGCAATGTGTTTGCGGCGCGCGAGTGCGGCGAACGCGCGTTCCACGCGCGTGAACAGATCTGCCGTGGGTTCCGGTCGGATCTCCAGGGAAAGCCCGCCGGCTTCGAACCGTGAAACGTCGAGGAGCTGACTCACCAGGTGCGCGAGCACGCGTGCCTGGTCACGGATCGCTTCGAGGGCCTCGCGCTGGGAGGGCGAGAGATCGCCGTAGATGCCGTCGCCGAGCAGCTCGGCGTATCCGCTGATCACGTTGAGCGGTGTGCGCAGCTCGTGCGTGGCGATGCTGACGAACTCGGCCTTCATGCGGTCGAGCTCGGCGAGCCGGTGCGTCATCGCGCGGAACGAGCGGGCCGTCGAGCCGATCTCGTCGCGGCGACCGTAGGCCAGGTCCGGCGGCACGGTGAACCGGCCGTCCGCCACGACGGCCATGGCGTTGCGCAGCCGGACGATGGGTCGCGACAACGCGTGTGTGGTCCAGATCCCGAGCAGCAGAGCGATCGCCACGGAGAAGACCAGTGCCGCGAGCGCCGTCGTCGTCGCGGCGCGGCTGATGCGGCCGGCGTCCTGGATGTCGCGCGCGCTGCGCGTGTCGATCTCGCTGCCGATGTTCGAGACGAGCGCATGCGCGTCGGCGTGCATGGCGCGGACTTCATCGAAGAGGCCGACGGTCTCCTCGCGGCGGTCGGTCTGCATGAGCAGCTCCAGCCGCCGGGTCGCGACGGCGAGCCGGTCGACGTGCTCGCCGGCGAACTGCGCGAGCACCGGATACCCGGCATCGTGCAGCCGACCGACGTACGCCCGCGTGTTCTGCAGCGTCTCGAGCATGGACCGGTGGACGCCGGTATCGGCGTCGACGATGTAGCTGCGCTGCAGCCGGTCCAGCTCGGCGAGACCGGTCTGCAGGTCGCCGAGCGCGATGAGCGCTTCCCCGTGCCTGGAGCGCTGGGTCGAGGCGATGTCGCGCAGCTGCGCGAGCTGGGTGAGGCCGTACGCGGCGGGCAGCACCAGGATCACGCCGATCCCGGCGATGGTCAGACTCAGCCGCGTGCGCAGCGTCATGGTGACAGGGTCCGGCTCAGCCGCGGACGATCTTCCGGATCCGCTCGAGCTCCTGGTCCTTGTCCTTGAGTTGCTTTTCCCGTTCGGCGAGCGTCTGCTCCAGCGTCGCGGCCCGGCGCGCGAGCGCATCGCGCTCGGCCGCGACCGCACGCAGCTGTTTCTCCAGCAGCGACCGCTGTTCGCTCGCGATCGAGAACGCCTGGTCCCTTGCCGATTCGGCATCCGTGATCCTGGCCTGCGCGGACGCGACCTCCGTCACCAGCAGCCGCAACGCTTCGCCCAGCGGGACCGTCCAGCCGTCGCCACTGTCCCGCAACCGGATCGCGAACGCCGTCGCCGCACCGAAATCGCGCCGCGGATTGCGCGGGTCGAGCGCAGCGCCCACGCCGAGCAGTGACGCCCGCTGTCCGATCGATTCGTCCGCACGCAGGCGGCCGACCCAGTCGAGATGGCTGATGGCCGTGCCGTAATCCGCAGCCGTGAACGCGTCCAGCCCCTGTTCGTATCGGCCCTTGATGTCGGGCCCGGAACCGAAGGTGGCGCAGGCTGCGGCTGCGATCAGCATCGGGAGGAGGATCGTTCTCATTGGACACCTCTCGAGGTCGGATCGGCGAACCCGTGCGGGCCACGGCGAAGCCGGCGACGACGCGCGCGGTGGGGAGCGCGGGCGCGTGGAGCGTGCCGGCTGCCCTAACCTGGCACGTGCGCGGCCTTCCCACAACACGCGCCCGTCATCGTTGCCGGCCGGGTCCCGGCCGAGGGTTGCGTGTCCGCCGGCCGACCGGCCACATTGCCGCCGCGTGTGCGCCCCGGCGTCTTGCGCGGAACCCGGCCGGCTTCTAAGCTGGCCGCCCGCGAGGCCGGACTTCGTTGCGGCGCAGCCGACGGCCGCACCACGTCACACAGACGAAACGCATACTGGAGCGGGTTCGGGACGATGAGACACCGTTGGGCCGCGATCGGGCTGGTCACCACCACCGTGCTGGCCGGCGCCGCGATCATCGCAGCGACCCAGTCATCGTCCGCCGGCCCGGAATCCATCCAGCCGATCGCCTTCCCGCACGATCTGCACGCCGGCACGAACCAGATCCCGTGCCAGTACTGCCACACGTCCGCCGATCGTTCGCCGGACGCCGGCATCCCCGCCGTGCAGGTATGCGCAGGGTGTCATATCGTCGCCGGCCAGCCGCTGTTCCGCCGCGACAGCGTCGGGATCCAGCTGCTCGCCCGGTACTGGAGCGAGGGCCGGCCCATCCCGTGGGTCCGCATCTACGATCTGCCGGACCACGCGCACTTCCCGCACATGCGTCACGTCAAGGCGGGTCTCGAGTGCCAGCAGTGTCACGGCCCGGTCGAGACCATGCGCGAAGTCGAACTGAACCAGCCGCTGTGGATGGGCTGGTGCATCGAGTGCCACCGCGAGCGCCAGGTCAGGACCGACTGCGCCGTCTGCCACTACTGAGGTTGCGGAGATATTGATGGGCAACGGTCTCGAGCGGCGCGCGTTCCTCAAGGTCCTGGGCGTGACGGGCGCCGGCGCTGCGGCGACGGCGTGCGGCGGCACGGGCACGGCCGAAAAGCTGATCCCCTACGTCGTCCCGCACGAGGAAATCGTACCCGGCCTGTCGACGTGGTACCGCACGACGTGTCAGGAGTGTCCGGCCGGCTGCGGCATGAACATCCGCACGCGCGAGGGGCGGGCCGTCAAGGCGGAGGGCAACCCGCTCTCGCCCATCGGCCACGGCCGCCTGTGCGCGCGCGGCCAGGCCTCGCTGCACGGGCTGTACAACCCGGATCGCGTGCCGCAGGCGCTGCTGCGTGCGACGGACGGCGGGGATCCGTGGACGCGCCTGACGTGGGATGACGCCGAGCAGCGGCTCGCCGACGCGCTGCGCGCGAACGGAGGTCGCACCGTCTTCCTGACCGAGTCGCTCAACGGCTCGATGGACCGCCTGATCGACGAGTTCTGTGCGGCCCTGAACATCGAGCGCGTCCGCTACGAGCCGTTCGCCATGGAGCCGCTGCGCGCGGCCAACCGGCTGCTCTTCGGCATCGACGCGCTCCCGGTCCACGACTTCGCGAACGCCGAAGTGATCCTGTCGTTCGGCGCGGACTTCCTGGAGACGTGGCTCTCGCCCATCGACTACGCGCACGGGTTCGTCCAGTCCCATGCGCTGTCCGGCGAGCGACGGGGCCGGCTGGTGTGCGTGTCGCCGCACCAGTCGCTCACGGACATGAACGCCGACGACTGGGTACCGATCCGGCCGGGCACCGAGCACCTGGTCGCGCTGGCGCTGGCCCGCATCATCGTCGACAACGGCGGCGACGCGGGCGGGGCGGCGGCACTGCTGGGCGGCGTCGACGTCGCACAGAACGCGCAGGCGGCCGGCGTCTCGACGGAGCGGCTGCGCCAGATCGCGACAGCGTTCGCCAACGGCGGCCATTCGCTGGCCGCCGGCCCCGGCATCTCGTCGATGCACGGCGCGGCCACGGCCGTGGCCGCAGCGGTCGCCGTCCTCAACCACGTGGCCGGCAACATCGGCACGACGGTGCGCTTCGATCGACACGAGCGCGCCGGCGCGACGGCGGGCTCCTATGCCACGATGAAGGCCCTGGCCGCGCGCATGCAGGCCGGAGAAGTCGGCGCGCTGCTGGTGTACGGCCCGAACCCCGTGTATGCGCTGCCGGACGCCGATGCCGTCGCGCAGGCGATCGGCAACGTGGGCTTCGTCGCCTCCTTCTCGCCGTACCTGGACGAGACGGCGTCGCTGGCCCACGTGCTGCTGCCCGACCATCACTTCCTCGAGGCGTGGGGCGACGCCGAGCCGCGCACCGGGCTGCACGCGCTGGTGCAGCCCGTCATGATGCCGGTCTACTCGACCAAGCAGACGGGCGATGTCCTGCTGTCCGCGGCGAGGCGCGCGGGCGCGACGCTGCCGACGCAGGTGACGACGTTCTACGATTACGTGCGCGAGCGCTGGGCGCGGGACATTCACCCCGTGACCGGAGCGACCGAACCATTCGACCTGTGGTGGCGGGAGGCGCTGAAGACCGGCTTCGCGCTGACCGGCGGCGCCGCTGCTGCTGCGGGTACCGCACCGGGGATCAATGCGGCCGGCCTGGCCGGGCTGTCCTTCGCGGAGCCGGCTTTCGAAGGCGATCCGGCCGAACGCGTGCTCGTGCTCTACCCGTCATACCGCTTCTATGATGGCCGGCTCGCCAACCGGCCGTGGCTGCAGGAGCTGCCCGACCCGATCAGCAAGTTCACGTGGTCGTCCTGGGTGGAAGTCGGACCCGAGGTCGCGCACGAGCTGGGCCTCGACACCGGTCACATCCTCGAGGTCACGACGCCGGCCGGTACCGTCGAGCTGCCCGTGTGGGCGCACCCCGGCATGCGCAGCGATGTGATCGCGATCCAGCTCGGCCAGGGTCATACGGCGTTCGGCGTGTACGCGGAGAACCGCGGCGTGAACGGCGTGAAGCTGATCGGCGGTGTGGCTGAAGCGGCGTCCGGCGGACTCGTCTACCAGCAGGTGCGGGCCCGGATCCGGCCGACCGGGGCATGGCGTCGTCCGGCGCAGGCGGGCCTCGAGACCAGCCAGCACGACCGGCACATCGCGCAGTACCTCGAACTCGAGGAAGCGCGCGAGGCCGAGGCCACGCGGCACGTCGCCATGCTGGGCGGCGCGACGGCCGTGGTCGGCCAGGAGGAGGAGCACGCGGAGGAGGGCGCCGCCGCGGGCGGGCACCACGCCGAGGTCCATCCGAACGACGCGCGCGTGACGCAGCTGCACGGGGCGGGCGGGTTCCGGCCCATGGAGATCGACGCGTCACCGGGCGCGTTCCCGCCGCCGGACACGCACTACGGCGAGTACTCCGAGCTGCAGCCCCGCTGGGGCATGGCCATCGACCTGGAGAAGTGCATCGGCTGCTCGGCCTGCATCACCGCCTGTTACGCGGAGAACAACATCGGGATCGTCGGGCCCGAGCTGGTCAGCAACGGGCGGATCCTGCACTGGATCCGCATCGAGCGGTACTTCGAGGGCGAGGGCGAGGATCTGCACACGATGTTCCTGCCGATGGTCTGTCAGCAGTGCGGCAACGCGCCGTGTGAGCCGGTCTGCCCCGTGTACGCCTCGTACCACACGCCGGACGGCCTGAACGCGCAGGTCTACAACCGCTGCGTGGGCACGCGCTACTGCGCGAACAACTGCCCGTACAAGGTGCGCGTCTACAACTGGTTCAGCTGGGAGTGGCCCGAGCCGCTCAACTGGCAGCTGAACCCGGATGTGACGGTCCGCGAGAAGGGCGTGATGGAGAAGTGCACGTTCTGCGTGCAGCGCATCCGCGAGGCTGAGAACCACGCGCGGCTCGAGGACCGGGGCGTGACGGACGGCGAGATCGTGCCGGCCTGCGCGCAGACGTGTCCCGGCGAGGCGATCGTGTTCGGCAACATCAAGGACCCGAACTCACGGGTCGCGCGCCTGGCGTCCTCAGGGAGGGGCTACCGCGTGCTGGAGCACCTGAACACGCAATCGGCCGTGGTCTACCTGCGCAAGGTCGTGACCTCGGTGGCGGAGGGCTGACGCATGAGCACGGTCATCCGCTCGGAGACCCACCCGTCCGTCGAGTCCTACGGGAACGTCAACCGGGACGTCCTGAAGCTGCTCAGCAAGCCGGGCCGCGCCTACAAGACGGTGTTCGCGCTGGTGCTGGCCGTGCTGGCCGCGGGGATGTTCTCGTTCGGCGCGCTGGTCTACTTCGGGATGGGCATGGCCGGGCTGAACAACCCCGTCGGCTGGGGCGTGTTCATCACGAACTTCGTGTTCTGGGTCGGCATCGCGCACTCGGGCACGCTGATCTCGGCGATCCTGTACCTGTTCCGCGCGCGCTGGCGCCAGTCGATCTACCGGGCCGCCGAGGCCATGACCGTATTCGCGGTCATGACGGCGGGTCTGTTCCCGATCATCCACATCGGCCGGCCCTGGATCTTCTACTACCTGATCCCGTACCCGAACCAGCGCATGCTGTGGCCGAACTTCCGCGGCCCGCTGCTGTGGGACGTGTTCGCGGTCGGCACCTACTTCACGGTCAGCGCCACGTTCTTCTTCGTGGGCATGATCCCGGACATCGCGGCGGCACGTGACGCCACGACGGTGCCGTGGCGGAAGAAGCTGTACACGATCCTGTCGTTCGGCTGGCGCGGCACGCACAACGAGTGGCGCCATTTCTCCCGCGCGTACCTGTACCTGGCCGCGTTCGCGACGCCGCTGGTCCTGTCCGTGCACTCGGTCGTGTCGTGGGACTTCGCGGTCTCCATCGTGCCGGGCTGGCACACGACGATCTTCGCGCCCTACTTCGTGGCCGGCGCCATCTTCTCCGGGCTGGCGATGGTCATGACCATCGTGATCCCGATCCGCAAGATCTTCGGGCTGGAGGCGTACTTCACGCCGAAGCACTTCGACGCGATGTGCAAGATGGTCCTGCTCACGGGCATGATCGTCTTCTACGCCTACCTGACCGAGTATTTCATGGCCTGGTACAGCGTCGAGGTGCCGGAGCGGGCCGCGTTCTGGAACCGCGCGTTCGGGCAGTACTGGTGGGCCACGTGGATCATGCTGTCGTGCAACGGCATCATCCCGATGCTGTTCTGGTGGAAGAGCGTGCGCACGAGCATCCCCGCGATCTTCGTGATCACGATCTTCATCAACATCGGGATGTGGTTCGAGCGCTTCGTGATCATCGTGACGAGCCTGGCCCGCGAGTACGAGCCGTGGCAGTGGCGCACGTACCGGCCGACGTGGGTCGAGATGGGGATCACGGCAGGCGCCTTCGCCTGGTTCTTCATGTGGTTCCTGCTGTTCCTGCGAATCCTGCCCGCCGTCTCGGTGGCGGAGCTGAAGGAAGTGTTGCCGGCGCCGCGGCGGAAGCGCCGGGTCAGCGCGGAGGCATGAGGGGAGTCATGGGAAACGAACGGGAATGGGGATCGGGGTTGGGGATGGAGGATGGGGGACGGCGGGTGGCCGGCGTGTCCGTGACCCGAGAGGTTGAGCTGCCATGAACGCCGGACCGGGTCTTCTGGGCGTCTTCGACGCCGTCGATTCGACGATCGAGGCGATCGGCAAGCTGCGTGCGGCCGGCTACAAGAAGCCGACCGTGTTCTCGCCGGCGCCGGATCACGAGATCGAGCACGCGCTGCACGAGCCGCAGAGTCCGGTCCGCATCTTCACGCTGGTCGGCGGGCTGACCGGGGCGGCGACGGGGTTCGCGCTGCCGACGTGGACCTCGCTGGACTGGCCGCTCGTGACGGGCGGCAAGCCGATCATCTCACTGCCCGCGTGGGTCATCATCGCGTTCGAGCTGACCATCCTGTTCGGCGCGCTGTCGACCGTGCTGGGTCTGTTCATCGTCGCGCGGCTGCCCAATCGCAAGCCGCTCGTCGTCTACGATCCCTCCTTCAGTTCCGACCAGTACGGCGTGCATGTGGTGCCGCCGGCGGGCCGGGAGGCGGAGTTCCGGCAGATCCTGCGCGACGCCGGCGCGATCGCCGTACGCGAGGACAACAAGGAGACGGCCGGTGCGGTCTGAGCCGAGGATGTCCGGGGTGTGGGCCGTCCTGCTCGGCGCGCTGGTGATCGGCGCGGGATGCACGCGCATCGAGGATCAGGTCGCCAAGGTTCCGTTCTTCGCGTTCATGCGCGAGGCGCCGTTCTTCGATCCGTACGAGGCGCCGCGTCCGGCGCCGCCCAACACGGTCCCGTTCGAGTCGCCGGCCGGTGAGGTGCTGCCGCCGCTGGAGGCCTCGGAGACGGCGCTCGTCGGGTTCGCGGCCGGACCGTTCGGCCAGAACCCGTTCGCCGGCGAAGACCTCTCGGCGCTGGGCCAGCAGATGTACGATCGGCACTGCATGGTCTGTCACGGCACGCAGGGCCGTGGCGATGGCCCGATCGTGCAGACGGATCCCGCGCAGCAGAAGTACCCGCCGCTCGCGCCGGATCTGACGCTGCCTGCCACGGTCGCGCGGGCGGACGGCTACCTGTACGGGCTCGTCCGGGTGGGTCGCGGCCTCATGCCGGGGTACGGCGCGCGCACGACGCACCGCGAGCGGTGGGCGATCGTCACTTACGTCCGGCAGCTGCAGGCTGCTGCCGGGGCGCAACCCGGCGGAAACTGAGCCATGGCGCACGACGCAACGACGAACGAACTGCCCTACGCCCGGCTCGAGCACTGGCCGGCCGGCCTGCGCAACTCGGCGATCGGGCTGACCGTGCTGGGCGCGATCTTCTTCGCGCTCGCGCTGGTCGTCGACGCGGACCGGGCCTGGCACGCGTACCTGTTCAACTGGCTGTTCGTGACGAGCATCGCACAGGGCGCGGTCATGTTCGCCGTGCTCGTGACCATCACGCGCGGCATGTGGTCACGGCCGATCCGACGCATCGCGCTCGCGTTCGTCGCGTTCCTGCCCGTCGCGTACGTGCTGCTGCTGCCCATGCTGTTCGCGGCCGATCACATCTTCCCGTGGCTGCACGAGCCGGTCGCCGGCAAGGAAGCGTACCTGAACCGGCCGTTCCTGATCATCCGTCAGGTGGTCGCGCTGGGCGTGCTCTTCTGGATGTCGACGGTCTTCGCACGTGCGTCGCTGCGACCGGATGTCGGCATGGTGCGCTCGAAGATGAGTGGCGCGATCGCCGCCCTCTACGAGCGGATGGCGGATGGCTGGCAGGGTCAGGAGGCCGAGGAGTCGCGCGCGTTCCGCAGGACGACGCGGCTGGCGCCGGCCCTGGCCCTGGTGTACGCGGTCGGGTTCAGCCTGATCGCGTGGGACTTCGTCATGTCACTCGAGCCGCACTGGTTCAGCACGCTGATCGGGCCGTACTTCTTCATGCCGGCGATCCTGGGCGGGATGGCCGCGACGGCGATCCTGACGCTGTGGCTGACGCGCAAGCTGGGCATGCCGGGCATCGTCGCGCCCTCCCAGTATCACGATCTGGGCAAGTTGATCTTCGGGTTCTGCATCTTCTGGGCGTACCTGTTCTTCTCGCAGTTCATCGTGATCTGGTACGGCATGCTGCCGCTCGAGCAGAGCTTCGTGATCCACCGCTTCACGGCGCCGTTCAGCACGATCGCCAAGATCGTCTTCGCCTGCCTGTTCGTGATCCCGTTCTTCGGCATGCTGGGTGTGGCGACCAAGCGGAACCCGCGCACCCTCACGGTGTTCGCCGGCGTCATCCTGACAGGTCTCTGGCTGGAGCGGTGGCTGCTGGTCTACCCGTCGCACAACCTGGGCGCTGCGACCCTCCCGCTCGGCTGGCAGGAGTTCGGCGTCGCGCTGCTGTTCTTCGGACTGCTGCTGGGCAGCCTGGGCTGGTTCGCCACGCGCTTCCCGCTGTTCCAGATCTGGCAGCCGATGAGCGAGATCGAACTGGCCGGCGTGCCGGTAGAGGTCGGGCAGCCCTCCGCCTCCGCCTGACCCGCCCGCCCGGCCGGCGCGGGCCGCCCCGGGCGAGCCCGCTGGGTGCGCAGGAAGTGCCGGTCGGGATGGGTCGACGCAACACTTCCGCCGGTCCGTCGCCACGGCCTCATGGGATTGCGGACGGGGCCACCGGGTGGCGCGGCTCCACGTCGAGGCGGCGCATCCTGTTGTGCGACAATCTGATCCGTGAGGCTGCCCGCCCGGGGGCCGGGCCGGGCCGGCCGGTTGCCCGGTGGTGCGGCACACGCCTTGCCCGACTCGAGCCCACCCCGTTGTTCCGCCACAGCAGTACCTGGGAAGGCCCATCATGCAACCGAACGCGACGTCCCCGGACGCCGCGCTCGACACCACGAGTGTCAGCGTGGCCATGGCTGTCGGCCGGCAACGGATCCTCGACGCCCACTTCGAATACGTCCTGGAACTGATCCAGAAGACGCAGGGTCAGGTCCCGGCGCCGCGCGCGCTGACGATCTACGCGCGCATGCACGGCCTCTCCGAGACCGAGATCCAGCCGCTCCGCAACCGCGTGCTGGTGCACATGGGCAATCTGAGCGCCGTCGAGGTGACGGAGCTGCCCCACACCTTCGTGGCCATCGACGGCGGCATGGAGTGGGACGTCACGGCTTCGCTGGTCGAGCGCATCCGCAAACGGCTCACCGGCCGGAAGCTGCACGAGTTGCGCGAGTGGATCGACATGCATGCGGGCTACGTCGAAATGGCGCTGCTCCGGCTGCACATCGAGAACCTCGTCAGTCTCGTCGACATTGCGACGGAGACGGCGCGCGGGGAGGTCGTGCGCACGTACGTCCGTGCGTTGGGCGTCCCGGACCGCCTCACCGATACACTCTATTCCGGTCTGCAGGCGGCGCTGTTCGAGCGCATCGACCATGAGGCGTCCCGGCAGAACGTCACGGTGCCGGCGGAGTCGCGAGCGACGCCGCCCACCCGGTCGGCCTCGCCTGCTCGTCCGGCGCCAGCCGTGCCTCGACTTCAGCCCGATCCGGCGCTGCGCAACGCCTGAGTCCGGCCGCTCCGCGCCGCCGGGCGGGATCGCCATCCGTGACGGACCGGGCTCCGCGCAGGCGCGGGCGCACGGTCGCGCACGCGATTGCACGGCGGGGTCCGGCCGGAGTATTCTCCTGCCAACCTTCGACGCGGAGCGGACGATGGCGGGAATGCACGAGCTGCTGGCCCTGGGGCAGTCGATCTGGCTGGACAACATCAGCAAGGCACTGATCCGGAGCGGGACGCTGCAGTCACTCGTCGATGCGGGACTGCGGGGCCTCACCAGCAACCCCGCGATCTTCGAGCAGGCCATCGCACGCAGCAATGATTACGACGGAGAGCTGCGGGCCGCGATCCGGGAGCATCCGGAGGCCGACGCCACGAGCCTGTTCGAGACGCTGGCCGTGACCGACATCCGGGAAGCGGCCGACGTGCTGCTGCCGGTCTGGCAAGCGAGCGGCGGTCAGGACGGCTTCGTCAGCCTGGAGGTCTCGCCGTACCTCGCCCACGAAACGGAGCGGACCATCGCCGAGGCGCGCCGGCTGTGGACGGCCGTCGACCGACCCAATCTGATGATCAAGGTGCCGGCCACGCCGGAAGGCGTGCCGGCGGTCGAGACGCTGCTCGCCGAAGGCGTGAACATCAACGCGACGCTGATCTTCTCGGTGGCACACTACGAAGCGATCGCCAACGCCTACATCCGTGCCGTGGCGCGCTGCCCGCGTCCGGACACGCTCGCTTCCGTGGCCTCCGTCTTCGTGAGCCGCGTGGACACGCTGATCGATGCACGGCTCGACGCGCTGGGCTCGCCGGAAGCGACACCACTGCGCGGCCGCGCTGCCGTGGCCAACGCGAAACTCGCGTATCGCAGCTATCAGCGGCTCTTCGGGCCGGCCTTCGATGACCTGCGTGCGCGGGGCGCCCGGCCGCAGCGCGTCCTCTTCGGCAGCACCGGCACGAAGGACAAGGCGTACTCCGACGTCAAGTACGTCGATGAGTTGATCGGCCCGGACACGGTCAACACGCTGCCCGAGGACACGATCCACAAGTTCCTCGACCACGGCAGCGCACGCGTCACGCTCACCACGGACGTCGAGGCGGCCGGCCCGCTGTTCGAAACGCTGCGCGGTCTGGGGATCGACATCGATGAGGTGACGGAAACGCTGCAGGCCGACGGCGTGAGGAAGTTCGCGGAGGCGTTCGACAAGCTGCTGGCCGCGATCGAGACCAAGCGCGAGCAGGTGCTGGAGCCGGCTTCACGGGGCTGAGCCGCGCCTCACCTCGTTCCGGGACCGGCCCCGTTCTTCGCGGGCCCGGACACCGGCTCGAACGGCTCCATGTGCACGAGCGCGTCGAGGATCTCGCGCTCGCGTCGGACTACGCTGCGCACGCGTCCGCCCAGGTCGTGCGCTGCACGCAACGTCATCGTCGGATCCGCCTGGATGTGCAGCGCGACCAGGTACCCCATGCCGGCGCGCCGGGCCTGAACCTTCTCGACCAGGCGGACGCCCGGCACCGCGAACGCCCGGGCGCGCACGCGATCCACGACCTCCGAGCCGGGCGCGCCATCCATCAGATCCATCAGGGCCGGACGCAGCAGCCGGATGCCGTTCGCCGCGATGATCACCGAGGCCAGCAGCGCGGCCCAGTCATCCGCGGGCGCCCACGCCGGTCCGCCCAGAATGGCCAGCGAGATGCCCACGAACGCGGCGCCCGACGTGATCGCGTCGGCGCGGTGATGCCACGCGTCCGTTTCCAGGGCACGGCTGCCCAGCGCGCCCCCGGCCCGGTGCAGCATGCGGAACATGATCTCCTTGACGATGATCACGCCGACCAGGACGAGCAGCGTGAACGGCGCCGGCACCGTGTGCGGCGTGCCGATCTCGCGGATGGACTGCAGCGCGATGCCGCCGGCCGCGACGAACAGCATCAGAGACACGACCGCGGCCGCGATCGATTCCGCCTTGCCGTAGCCGAAATGGAACCGCTCGTCCGCCGAGCGGCGCGCGACGTGCAGTCCGCGCCAGATGACGAGTGACGCGAAGATGTCCGTCGCCGATTCGACACCGTCGGCGACGAGCGCGTGCGAGCCGCCCAGCAGTCCCGCCCCGATCTTGACGACGACAAGGACCGCGTTGACCAGCAGGCCGGCGAGAGCGTAGCGCAGGCCACGGCCCAGCCCCGCGTCGACGTCGGGATCGCGCGGCGCGGCGCGCTCCTCCACCCACTCGTGCGTCAGCATGCACGGAGGATAAACGCGTCACGTGCGGGTCGTCCACGCAAAAACGGGGATGAGGTGGGGCGAAAAGAAGGGAGAGGGAGAGGGAGAGTTTCAGGTTGAGGGTTGAGGGGGAGGGTGAGGGGTGAGGAGTGGTCCTCAGTGGCGGATGGGGCGGCCGGGGAGGGTTGCGGTGATCTCGCCATCGCGCAGGGCGAAGCGGCCGTTGACCAGCACGTGGACGGTGCCCTCGGAGCGCTGGTGCGGATCTTCGTAGGTGGCCCGGTCGCGGATGCGGTCCTGGTCGAACACGGCGATGTCGGCGAGGAAGCCGGTCCGGATCTGGCCGCGCCCGGGCACGCCGAAGAAGGTGGCGGGGAGGGAGGTCATGCCGCGGATCGCGAAGGGCAGGGTGATGATCCGTTCGTCGAGGACGAAGCGGCGCAGCTTGTTCGTGAGGGCGCCGTAGACGCGCGGGTGGACGATGTCCTGGCCGGGGTGCGGCGTGCGCCCGTCCGTGCAGGACATCATCCACTCCTGCTGTGCGAGCAGGCGGGTGTTGACGATGTCGTACAGGTCGAGGTTCATGACGGCTGCGTTGCGTTCGCGCAGGATCTCGCGCACGGTCGAGGGTACGGGCTGGCCGCGTGCGCCCGCCACTTCTGCGAGTGTCCGGCCGTTGAGTGCCGGGCGCGGATCCACGATCAGGATCTTCTCCGCGCCGCCGCGGATGGTCAGCATCTCGGTGGTCTGCACGTCGAGGATGGCGGCCGTGTCGGGGTCAGCGAAGCGGCGGCGCAGCGCCGAATCGCCGCCGGCGGAAGCCCAGCGCGGGATCGCATAGGCGGCCAGGTTGCTCTGCGTCGCGGTGTACGGGTGCTGCGCGGCCATGACGTTGACGCCACGTGCGCGCGCCTCCTCGACCAGCCGGATGGCCTCGCCAGCGCGCCCGTAGTTGTGCGCGCCCTGCATGTTGAGGTGGCTGAAGATGACGGGTGTGCCGGCGCGCTCCCCGATCTCGATCGCCTCACGCATCGATGCGAGGAAGCCGATGCCGGGGTAGCTGGCGCCGAGGTCGCGGTCGTGCGTGTCGTAGATGCCGCCGTACTGGGCGGCGACGCGGTTCAGCTCGACGACTTCTTCCGTCGTCGCGTAGGCGCCGGGTGTGTAGAACAGACCGGTCGACAGCCCGAACGCGCCTTCCTCCATGCCGCGCCGGACCCATGCCTTCATCGCGTCCAGTTCATCGGGCGTGGGCGCGCGGTTGGCCATGCCCATGATCGCGCGGCGCGCTTCGCCGTGACCGACGAAGTGCAGCGCGTTGACGCCGATGCCCTCGCGCGTGTAGTGGCTGAACAGCGAATCGAGTGCGTTGGTGCCGCCGCCATCGAGGCCAAGCACGACAGTCGTGATGCCCTGGTAGAGGAACGGCTCGGCAGTCTTCCCCTCGACCGTCTCGAGCTCGGCATGGCTGTGCGCGTCCCACAGCCCGGGCGTGACGAGGAGTCCGGTCACGTCGACCGTGTCGCGTGCGGTGACGCGCTGCGCCGCGGCGTTGCCGACGAAGGCGATGCGATCGCGCGCGATGCCGACGTCGCGGAGGACCCACGGGTTGCCGGCGCCGTCCAGGACGCGGCCGTGGAGCAGCAGGATGTCCAGCGGGCTGTCGACCCGGTCGCCGGCATCCGGCGTCGCAGCCGGCCCGCCACATGCGGCGATCAGCAGCGCGAGCGCGCACGCGCCGCGCGAACGACCGCGCTTCATCGTGCGGCCGGGCGGCGCAGCGCGTTGAAGAGGAGCGGCCACGTCACGACGGACTGCGCGCGGTAGTTGGGCTGGAACCCGAACAGCACGACGGAGCCGCGGCCGACGCTCGCCTCGAGCAGCGCGGGCTTCCCGGCCAGCCGTTCCGGTCCGAGGATCCAGCCGGAACGCAGCGGGTTCCCCGATCCGTACCGGGCGATGACACGCACCGCCGGATCGCTGACATCGAAGGCCAGGCTGTCGCCCCAGTACCACGCGCTGGTGGTGCCGGCCACGCCGGTCGCGAGCGGGTGCGTGGTGTCGACATCCAGCTGCAGGATCGAGCCGGGCACGTAGAACTCCTGGGGGCGGAGTCCGGCGACGGCGCTCTTCACGGGCAGGCCGAAGACCTCGACGGCGAACTCCGTCGCGCCCTCGATGGTGACGAGCCGGCCGCCCTGCTCGACGAACGCGCGCACCGCCGCCACGCCGGCGTCACCGATGCCGCCGGTGTACTGTTCCGGCATCGAGCCCGGCGCCCAGCCGTTGCGGATCGAGGCCGCGCTCTGCGCCTGCATGACCAGCACGTCGTAGTCGCGGCGCAGGTTGCCGGCGCGAATGCGCGCGTCCTTGATCGTGTCGTAGCGCAACCCGTGCTGGTCGAAGACCCAGCGTGTCCAGCCGCCCTCCATCGCTTCCTGCCACGACTTGTGGTAGGCGATGCGTGGCGCGTTCCTGCCCGTGAGGGCCGGCGGCAGCGTGAAGCGGCGCGGCTCGACCGGGATCGCCTCGGACAGTGCAGGCGGGGCACCGGTCCAGCGCGGGACGGGCACGGCCTCGAAATCCATGAGCAGCGGCAGCGTGTGCGCGGTCACGTCGTACGGCCGGAGCGGCGGACCGCCCGGGTACTCGCGCAGGTCCGGATAGCGCTGCACCTCGAGCAGCGTCTGCGCGAACGACGCGTACGGCTGCTTCATCGGAATGACGAAGCTGCCGGCCGGGAAGGTCCGACCCTCGTGTGTGAACGGCGCCGTCGCACGGTGCACCTCGACCATGCCCGTCGTCAGGATGTTGAGTGCGTAGGAAAGCCCCGCCTGGTTCTGCTGGCCGGCCGGGATGACCCACGCGGCCGGCCACGAGGACCAGCCGTCCACGGCGCGCCGGTTGATGTGGTAGAAGTTCTCGAGCCAGAAGCGGCGGTTCTTGGCCGCGTTGGTGAGCAGGGCGAGGGCGCCCGCTTCCATGTAGTCGACGATGTGCGGCAATCCCCACTCGCCGCCGGTCCACGGATTCGGGTAGTTCCAGCTGGCCTGGGAAGCTTCGTAGGCGCGGCCGCCGCGCAGGCTCTCGCGCGACTGCGTGATGGGCGTAGCCAGCCGGGCGGACGCCGTCTCACTCAGGATGCGGACACCGCCGTGGTAGTGCATGTAGGCGCGGGCCGGTGAGAACCCATCGTAGATCGCGTTGATGACGACGCCCGCCTTGCCCTGCGCGGTCACTTCGGCGGCCATGTACGCGCCCAGCTGGTTCAGGCCGGAGATGATGGCCGGATCGACGTTGGGTTCGAACGGATCGATGAACGGCGGGAAGAAGATGCGCGCGCCGCCACTGCCCATCTGGTGGATGTCGTGCACGATGTGCGGGTGCCACGCGTTGTGCGCCTTCTCGACCGTGAGCCGGGTCTCGCTCTGCGTGAACGAGTACCAGTCGCGGTTGTTGTCGTGGCCCACGTAGAACTGGTACAGCCAGGGCGCGGCCGTGCCCTCGAAGGGCGTGCCGACCGTGCCGTTGTACCAGTCGGCGGTCCACTGCAGCCCGTCGGGGTTGAGCGACGGGATGTGCAGCAGGATCACGTTGTCGAGGATCTCGCGGATCTTCGGATCGGTCGACGTGGCCAGCTTGTGGGCCAGCCTGGCCGCCATCTGGCTGCTTCCCACCTCGGTCGCGTGGATGCCGTGCGTGATGAGCACGACGGCGCGCCCCGTGTCGAGCAGGCGCTGCAGCTCGGCCTCGCCTTCGACGCGGCGCGGGTCCGACAGGCGCAGCTGGATGTCGTGCAGCTCGGCCAGCCGGGCGTGGTTCTGCTCGCTCGTGATGGTCATCATGAGGAACGGCTGGCCCCGTTCCGCCCGGCCCAGCGTGTCCAGCCGGACGCGCGGACTCGTGGTCGCGAGCCTGGCGTAGAACGCGGACAGCTGCGTCCAGTTGGCGAGCCGGCGGTGCGTCCCCGGCTCGAAGCCGAAGTGCTCGACCGGCGAAGGCACCTGTGCAGTGGCCGGTGCGGCCAGCACGGTCAGGAGCAGGATGACTGCGGAGCGGCGCATGCGGGTTCTCCTCGACGGAAACGACGGCGTGAAAACGCGAGACGGCATTGCGATCGGCGGCCGTCCGGTCGCGCCGCTCGCCCTGCTGGTGCCGCGAACGTTAGGCGAGCCGGGCCCGCGTCGCAAATCGCGGCGACTCCGGCGCGGTCAGGGTGTCTGGTGGTCCGATCGACCGCCCCAGGGACCCGGCCAGCCGGGCAGCAGCGCGCCCAGCAGGAGGGCCACGATCGAGGCGAAGAGCGTCACGCGGTAGGCGCGTGCGAAGCCCGCGATGCCTTCGCTGCAGGCCGTACGCAGCGCGGCTTCCATGGCAGGGGCGGGCGGACGGACGACGGCGGGTGACCCCTGCGCCGCGGCCGCGGCCGGCGCGATCGACGGGTGCGTGCAGATGCCGGGTACCTGCGTGCCCGCCTCCAGCGCGTGCTGCACGTCGGCCTGAATCTGCCGCGTCTGCGGCGACAGGGTGCTGGCGAGGACCGTGGCAAGCAGCGCGACGCCGATGGACTGCACGACGTTGCGTGTCGCATTGACGAGCGACGTCGCGCGCGGCAGCGCCGCGCCGCCGACGACGGAAAGGGCGGACACGAACGTGGTCTGCACGGTCAGCCCGAGCGCAGTGCCACGCACGGCCAGCAGGAAGAGGATCCACGGGATCGGCGTGTCGGCCGTGAGCCGGGCGAACTGCCACGTGTTGAAGGTGAGCAGCGCGAAGCCCAGCACGAGCAGCGGACGCGGGCCGGTCCGGTCGTAGACGCGGCCGGCCAGCGGCGTCGCGATGCCGGCGGTCACGGCCATGGGCAGCAGGATCAGGCCGGCGTCGAGGGCGGTGACGCCGCGCAACATCTGCAGGTACAGCGGCATGAGGAACTCGGCGCCGAACAGCGCGATGATCGTCACGTAGCCGACCAGGCAGGACACCAGGAACGTGCGTCGCCCGAACAGGCGCAGATCGAGCAGCGGATCGCGCGCGACGCGCAGCTCCACGAACGCGAAAGCGATCAGTCCGGCCGCGCCGAGGGCGAGCCAGCGCAGCGTGTCGGGTGAAGTCCAGCCCTGCAGCTCGGCGATGGAGGCGGCGTAGAGTACGGCACCGAAGCCGATCATCTCCGTGACCAGGCCGGGCCAGTCCATGGCGTGGTCGTGCGGGCTGCGCTGTTCGCGCAGCAGGCGCGCGGCCAGCTGGATGCCGATGATGCCGATCGGCACGTTGATGAAGAAGATCCAGCGCCACAGGCCCAGGTCGACGAGCGCGCCGCCGAGGACCGGGCCGATGGCCGGCGCGAAAACGATCACGATGCCGAACAGGCCGAGTGCGCGGCCCTGCTCGTGCGCCGGGAACGTGCGCAGCAGCATCGCGCTGCCCAGCGGCAACGCGATCCCGCCGCCGAAGCCCTGCAGCGCGCGCGCTGCGACGAGCATGCGCAGCGAAGAGGCCAGCCCGCACAGCAGCGAGCCCGCCACGAACAGCGTCAGCCCGGTCATGTAGGAGCGCTTGATGCCGTACCGGTCCGCCGCGAACCCGGCCAGCGGCGTCGCGATGCCGAGCACCAGAACGTAAACACTGATGATCCACTGGGCTTCCGCGATCGGAGCGCCGAACTCGGCGCGGATCGTCTGGAACGCCACGTTCACGACGGTCGTGTCCAGCACGACCATGAACACGCCGAAGACCGACGCGATCAGGACCTTCCACTTGTAGGCGAGACGCCCGGACGCGGGCGGGTCGGCGGCGGGATGCTGCGAGGCGGGTGGCGACGTCATGGCTCCGGGCACGAGGGAAGACGGCGGCGCGCGTGCGGGGACGCGCCGCCCCCGGCAAGCTGCGGCGCGCGCGTGCGCGGCGGAAGGGCCCGCCCTTGAAGGGCGAGGCCGGCGCTCGCTACTTTCGCAGTCCCCGCGGCCTCGCACCGGCGTGCGCCGCGGTGGTCGCAGCCCGGCCTGCGCCGCCCCGAGCGGCCCGACCCCCGAAGCGAGGAGTGACCATGCGCTGGCGCCCGTACGACGTGGGAGCGGTCCTGCTGCTGGCGGCTGTGGGCGCGTGCGGTGGCGACGGGCCGGCGAGCCAGAACATCGTCTGCGATCCGGACAACGGCGGCGTGACGCTGCCGACCGGGTTCTGCGCCGTCGTGGTGGCCGACCTTGGTCAGCGCGCCCGACACATCGCGGTCCGCGAGAACGGCGACCTGCTGATCGCCGTCGCGACGCGGCGGAACCAGGAAGGCGCCGTCGGCGGCCTGTACATCCTGCGCGACACGACCGGGGACGGACGCATGGACGTGCAGGCGCGCTTCGGCGAACCGAACGGTGGCACCGGCCTGGCCGTGGCCGGCGAGCACGTGTGGCTGGGCTACGATGACGCCGTCGTACGGTTCACGCTGCCGGCCGGGGCGCTGGCGCCGAGCGCGGGACCCGACACGATCGTGCGCGGCCTGCCCGCGGATCGGTCCCACGCCGCCAAGTCGCTCAGTGTGAGCGCCGACGGGCGCCTGTTCGTCAACATCGGCTCTCCCTCGAACTCCTGTCAGGCGCAGGATCGACAGAACCAGTCGCCCGGGCTGGATCCGTGTCCGGAACTCGACACGCGTGCGGGCATCTGGCTGTTCGATGCGAACCGCGTTGGACAGTCCGCGGCCGACGGCCGGCGCTACGCGACCGGCATCCGCAACGCGGTCGGCCACACGCTGCACCCGACGGACGGAGCGTTGTGGGCGCTGCAGCACGGCCGCGACCAGCTGGCCGCCAACTGGGGGTTCACCGATGAGCAGAGCGCCGAGAACCCGGCGGAGGAACTGTTCCGCGTGAACGAGGGCGACGACTTCGGCTGGCCCTACTGCTATTACGCGACCGACCTGGGCCGGCGCGTGCTCGCGCCGGAGTACGGCGGCGACGGCGTGCAGGAGGGCCGTTGCGCGGCCACGAAACCGCCGGCGTACGCGTTCCCGGCGCACTGGGCACCCAACGCGATGCTGTTCTACACGGGCGATGCGTTTCCCGCGCGTTATCGCGATGGCGCGTTCATCGCATTCCACGGATCGTGGAACCGGGCGCCGCTGCCGCAGGCGGGTTACAATGTGGTCTTCCTGCCCTTCAACGCGGGTGCCCCGCTGACCGGCTACGAGATCTTCGCCGACGGCTTCGCGGGCGCGAACGTGCAGCCCGGCGAGGCGACGTACCGTCCCACGGGTCTGGCGCAGGGGCCGCACGGTTCACTGTACATCACGGATGATCAACGCGGTCGCGTATGGCGAGTCGTGTACCGCGCAGACTGATCCGCGCGTGGCCGGTCGCGCTGCTGGGCGCGGCGCTGGCCGCCCTGCCCGCGTGCGATCGGCTCGATGGCAACGATCCGGATCCGCTCACGCTGGACACCGCGCGCGCATTGCCGATCGCCGTGGATACCGTGCGCGATCAGGTGCTGGCCGAGCTGGAACAGTACTACGCCGACCTCAGCAGCCGGGACTGGGAGCGCTTCGCCGATCATTTCTGGCCGGGCGCGACGCTGACGACGGTCTGGCAGCCGCCGGGTGACACGCTGCCGCGCGTGACGGCGACGACGGTGCCCGAATTCGTGGCACAGGCCCCGCTCGGGCCGGGCAGCCGCGAAATCTTCGAGGAACGCATGATCTCCGCGCACGTGCTCGGCGGTCCCGAACTCGTGCAGGTCTGGGCACGCTACGCAGCAAGGTTCGGAGATCCCGGCGACATCCGGGAATGGACGGGCGCCGACGCGATCACGCTGATGAAACACGACGGCCGGTGGCGCATCGTCTCGATCGCCTACGCAGCCGATCCGGAGGTGCGATGAGATCCGTCCAGCGCCGCGCCTGGCTGCTCGTGCTGCCGCTGCTCCTGCCGCTCGGGCCCGCGGCGTGCGGAGATGGGGGCGCGTGCCCGTCCGTGCGCGCGCCCGCGCCGACCGAAGCGCAGACCGTCCTGCTCGAGCCGGGCAGCGCGGCCTTCCAGGCCACGCCGCCGGACACGTTCCGCGTGCGCTTCGTCGCGTCGACCGGTGAATTCACCGTCGAGGTGATCCGCGCATGGGCACCGCTCGGCGCCCAGCGGTTCTACAACCTGGTGCGCAACGGCTTCTTCGATGGCAACCGCTTCTTCCGCGTGATCCCGGGCGGCATCGTGCAGTTCGGCGTGCACGGCGTGCCCGCCATCCAGGAAGCGTGGAACCGCCACGCCATCCCCGACGATCCGGTGACCACGAGCAACGAGCGCGGCACGCTGACTTTCGCCACCGCCGGACCGGACACCCGCACGACGCAGCTGTTCATCAACTACCGGACCAACGAAGGTCTGGATACGCAGGGCTTTGCACCCATCGGTCGCGTCACGGAAGGCATGGCCGCGCTCAGCGCGCTCTACGCCGAGTACGGCGAGATGGCCGGCCTGGGCGGGGACGGCGTCGACTACGCCTGCATGCTGGCCGGCGGCAACGCGTACCTCGACCGGCGCTTCGAGCGGCTGGACCGGATCGAGACCGCACGCATCATCGAATGACCGGAGACCAAACATGAGCGCCACGACGCGATCCCTGCTGCTCCTGCTCGTCACCGCCACCGCCACGCACGCCCAGCAGCTTCGTACGCCGACAGACGCGCCGTGGCCGCCGGTGGCAACGTTCTCGATCCTGGCGTACGACCCGGCCACGGGTGAGGTCGGCGGGGCCGTGCAGTCGCGCGTCTTCTCGGTGGGCAACGGCGTGCTCTGGGCTGAGGCCGGCGTCGGCGCGGTCGCGACCCAGGCGATCGTCGATGTCAGCTACGGCCCGCAGGCCATCGTGCTGCTCAGGCAGGGCGTGGCACCCGCCGAGATCATCCGCCGCATCTGGGAGGCGGATCCCGATCCCCGGCCCCAGGGCTGGACCAAGTACGGCCGACAGTTCGCCGTCGTCGACATGCAGGGCAACGTCGCCGCCTTCACCGGGGACAGCGCGACGGCATGGGCGGGTCACATGGCGTGTTCGCGGCCCGGGACGCACTGCACCGCACAGGGCAACATCCTGGCGGGCCCCCGCGTGGTTTCCGAAATGGTGCGGGCGTACGAGAGTACGGAAGGTCACCTGGCGGTGCGTCTGGTCGCCGCCCTCGAAGCCGGCCAGGCCGCCGGCGGAGACACCCGCGGCATGCAGTCCGCCGCCCTGCTGATCGTGAAGGAAGACGGCGGCGTCTGGCTCAACAACGACGTCGTCCTCCGCCTGCAGGTCGACGACCACGTCGAGCCGATCCAGGAACTGCGCCGGCTCGTCGAGCTGGGCCTGCGCCGGCTCCAGCGTCGCTAGGCCGGGACCGGCTCGGCGGGCGCCCGAACCGGAAAAAAGATCCCGAGTCTGGAAAAAAGGGATCGATTTCCGGGCACCTTCCGAGAGCCGCGATACCGGTCAAGCGATTGTGTTTGAAAGAGTTGGCCGGATCCCGGGTCCGCTGGCCCCACTCCTGCACGAGAGACCGGTGCAACCTGGTCATCCGTGGCGAGCGGGAACAACGGGGAGAGCGCTACGGAACGGGACGGGCGGTCGCCGGCAACGGCGGCCGCCCCTTTCGTTTTGCGTCGCAAGATGCCGGTGGAAAACACATTTTGCGCGATGGGCGCTCCGGCAGGCCATCCTGGCAGTAGATCCGTTGTCGTTGACTGACAATCGGTTACGCCGCAGGTCGGAAGACTGGCAAGATTCCTGCATGTCGTTTTGAGCGGAAAAGAAGCTTCCGTAGCGAGCGGGAAACTCCGGGGAGAGCGCTACGGAACAGGCGAGCGGTCGCAGGTCTCCTGCGGCCGCTTCGTCTTTTTCCGGCCGGCCCGTTGCCCGCCGGGGCCGGTCAGGTTCGTTTCCCGGGCATGTCGAACCAGGCGATACCGGCGGTCGCATCGTCCGAGCCCGCGGCGGCGTTCCTGCAGGCCGCGATCACGCTCGCCCTCGCCACGCTCTGCGGCTTCCTGTACGGACGGTACCGGAAGCCGTATTTCGCGGCCTGGGCCGTGGCCTGGCTGCTGTACGCGCTGCGCCTGGGCGCGATCCTGGCCTTCCTGCTGACGGAGCGATTCGGCTGGCTGTACTGGCACCAGGTCATCACGGGCTGGACCGGGCTGGCGCTGCTGTGGGCGGCGCTCGTGTTCTCCCGGGGCTGGCGGTGGCGGAACGCGTGGCTCGTCGTTGTCGCGTTCCCGGTGCTGTGGTCGTACGTCGCGATCTACCGGCTGGACGATTTCCTGCTCGCGGCCGGGCCGGCCGTGATCTTCCTGTCCGCCGTGACGCTGTGGACGGCGCGCGTCTTCTTCCGGCACCACCGGCAGGTGGGCTCGACCGCCGCGGCGTTCCTGGGCGTGACGCTCGCGCTGTGGGGCATCCACCATCTGGACTACCCGTTCCTGCGCGCGCAGGGGGTGTGGAATCCCTGGGGCTACTACCTGGACATCCTGTTCGTGCTGGCGATGGGCGTGGGCATCCTGCTGCTGGTCGGCGAGGACCTCGATCGCGGGGTGCGCACGCTTTCCGTCCTGTCCGGGCAGCTGCGACCCGAGGGCGGTGATTTCCCTGCCGTCTGGCTGGAGCGAGCGCTGACCTTGCCCGCGGTGCGCGGGGCCGCGCTCTGGGCCCTCGCCCCGGACGAGCGGGCGGTCGGCAACGGCGCCGTACGGACGGACGCCGGTGCGGGCCGGGAGGGGAGGTTCGTGGCCGCGGCCGGGACCTGCGCGGCGTGGGCCGGACGTTCCGAGCCGGCGGCGGACGAGGTGATCGGGCGGGCGGTCCGGGAGCGCAAGCCGGCGATCGCGCGCGGCGGCCGGATGGACGGCAGCGGTGAGGGCTACGTGGCCGCGCTGCCCGTACTGCGCGGCGAAGAGGTGCGGGAGGTCCTGTGCGTGACCGGCGACGCGCGCGACCCGTTCGCGGCGCTGGATACGAATTACCTCGTGGCCCTGGGCCACCAGATCGGCGCGGCGCTGGCGCTGACCGAGCTGCACGACCGTCTGGCGGCGCGCACGCGCGAGCTCGAGCGGTTGGCGTCGCGCATGGCCAGGCAGCACGAGGACGAGCGCGGCCGCCTGTCCCGCGAGCTGCACGACGAGACGGCGCAGGTCTTCGCGGCCGTGCACATGCAGCTGGCGGTGCTGCGCGAGCGCGCCGGCGCGAAGGAGGCCGAGCGGCTCGATCGCGTGCTGGCGCTCATGGCCCAGGGCATGCGCGGCATCCGCAGCGTGACGGAACGACTGCGACCGCCGCTGCTCGATGACCTGGGGTTGCCGGCCGCCCTGCGCGGGCTGGTCGACGATTTCGCGGAGCACCACGCCATCGAGATCCGGCTGGACGCACCGGCTGCACTGCCGGCGCTCTCGGGAACGGCGGAGGTCGCGCTCTACCGCGGTCTGCAGGAGGCGCTGTCGAACGTCGTCCGGCACGCCGAAGCGCACCGGGTCGATGTCATCCTGAGGAGCGAAGACGCGGGCGTCTGTCTGGTCGTCCGGGACGACGGGCGAGGCATGCCGGCGAGCGGCCCTGCAGGCGGTGGCGCCGGGCTCGAGGGCATGCGCGAAAGAGTGATACCCATCGGCGGCACGGTGTCGATCGACAGCGCGCCGGGACGCGGCGTCGAGCTGCGTGTCTACGTGCCGGGGTCGAACGGTTGAGCGCGTCCATCCGTGTGCTCGTGGCCGATGACCATGCGGTCGTCCGCGAAGGCATCCGCACGGTGCTCGAGGACGATGGTTTCGATGTGGTCGGCGAGGCAGGCGACGGGAAAGAAGCGCTCGAATTCCTCGAAGCGAACGCCGTGGACGTCGCGGTCGTCGACATCAGCATGCCTCGCATGACGGGTCTGGAACTCATCCGCCGGCTGCGCGACCGGTCCGTTCCCGTCGGCGTGCTCGTGCTCAGCATGCACGAACATCCGGGCTACGTGCTGGAGGCCGTGCGCGCGGGCGCGGACGGCTACCTCCTGAAGAGCGCCGACCCGGCTGAGGTGAGGGACGCCGTCCGCCGGATCGCGACCGGTGGCGAGTACTTCGCACCGGACATAGGGCGCCTGCTGCGCGCCGGCATGCGTGACGAGCGGGCCCGCACGGAAGTTGTCGATCGGCTGGCGGCATTGACGCCGCGCGAGCGCGAAGTGCTCGTGCTCGTGTGCAGCGGCCGGACCAGCCGTGAGATCGGCGATCAGCTTTCCATCAGCCCGCGCACCGTCGAGACCCACCGCGAGAAGCTCGCCCGCAAGCTGGGCATCCGCACGGTGGCTGGCCTGACGCGTTTCGCGCTCGAGAGCGGGCTCCTGCCGGATGGTCCCGAGGGGCCCGGGCCGACTCCGTAGTTTCACGGATACCCGCCTGCGCAATCGCCCGAATACCGGGCTGTCCCCCCGATGCCTACGTTGCGCGTAGTCTTCGCGCGTGCGCGTGCCCGCGTTCCCGGTGAAACGGAGATCGACGCGACGCGCACCCGCGCGGATGGCGCGAAACGAACCATGACTGCGTGTCGGAGGACACCATGCCGGATCGATCAACACAGCACCCCCAGGCGATCGGCGGGGAGGCGCGCCCGCGCGTATCCCTGCGAAATGCCCTGATTTCTGCCCTCGCGCTGTGCGCGCTGGTGGCAGGTCCAGCTGCCGCCCAGCGCGCCGACAGCGCGCGCTCGGCGGCCGCCCGGGACACCGTATTCGAGAGCGACGCGATCATCGTGACGGCGACGCGCACGCCGCGCCCGGTCTTCGTGACGCCGGCACCCGTGGCCGTCATCGGCGCGGAATCGATGCGCAGAACGCAGCCGAACACGATCACGGAAGCGCTGCGCGGCGTGCCCGGTGTGGACGTGACCGGCGTCGGCGTGCAGCAGCCGCGGCCGGTCATCCGCGGTCAGCGCGGCCAGCGCATCCTGCTGCTGCAGGACGGCACACGGCTGAACAACGCGCGCCGGCAGCAGGATTTCGGCGAGGTCCCCGCGCTGGTCGATGTCGCGGCGATCGAACGGATCGAGGTGGTGCGGGGGCCGGCGTCCGTGCTGTACGGCAGTGACGCGATCGGCGGCGTCATCAACATCATCACGCGGCGGCCGGCGCAGGAAGGCGTGCACGGCCTGATCGGCTACCGCTTCGGCCAGGAGGAAAGTCAGCACAGGGGCAACGCCTCGGTCCTGGGCCGGATCGGGCGGGTGGATTTCGATGTGCTGGCGTCGCTGCGCAAGGCGGGCGACTATCGCGCTCCGGCCGGCCGCTTCGGTGACATCGAGCTGGGCGAGGACGCGCTCGTACAGGGCACGGGCGTGGATGACGGCTCCGTGGCCGCGCGGCTCGGGATCAGCATCGCGGACGGGCACACCGTGTCCCTGCGCGCCGAGCGCTATCAGGCGGATGGCGCGGGCTTCGGTTTCGTCGATCCCGCCGCCTACGCGCCGACGCAGCCCCGCATCGACATCCGTTACCCGGAGCAGCGTTTCTGGAAGACGACGCTGGCCTGGTCCGCGGTGCAGCTCGGCACGCCGCTGGCCGACCGGGTGGATGTGACCGGCTGGCTGCAGGACAACGAGCGGTCGCTGACGTTCGACCTGTTCCAGTCGTTCGGGCCGCAGGCGCCGCCCGGCGCAGGCGTGACGGTCGGGACGCACAACTTCACGGACCTGCGCACCTGGGGCGGCCGCCTCGAGGCGAAGAAGCTGGTCGGGTCATCACTGGTCGTGACGTACGGCGGAGACGCGTTCCGCGACCGGTCGGTCAACACGGATTCCAGCCTGACGGTCGTGACCGGCTTCGGTCCGCCCACCCGTCGGGTGAGCACGACGTCGCTCGTGCCGGACGCGACGTACCGCAGCGCGGGCGTCTTCGTGCAGAGCGAACTGGCGCTGGGTGAGCGCGCGACGCTCGTCGCGGGTGGACGGGCGCAGACGGTGCGCGCGAGCGCGGAGCCGGGCTCGGGCATGGACGTCGAAGCCAAGCTGGCCAGCTCGCTGGTCGGGGCCGTGAACGCGCTCTACCGGATCAGCGACCACATCACCCTCACGGGCTCGGTGGGCCGGGCGTTCCGTGCGCCCAACCTGATCGAGTGGTTCTTCGAAGGTCCGACACCGGAGGGCAACGGCTATCAGATCCGCAGTCCGGACCTGGTCCCGGAGAAGGCCCTCAGCCTGGACGCCGGGATCCGCTACCGCGACGGCACGATCGCGTTCGAGGCGTTCGCGTTCCGCAACCGTGTCACCGATGGCATCCGCATCTCGCCCACCGGGACGCGCATCGGCGGGCTGGCCGCCTACCAGAACGTGAATGTGGACGCGCTCATCTTCCGCGGCATCGAGCTGGCCACGGAGATCCATGTGGCGCCCGGTGTGACCGTGGACGGCGCATACACACGGCTGTCTTCGGAGGATGCGCTGGACCCGAGCAATCCCATCGGCGACTCGTTTTCCAGCCGCCTGCATGCGAACGCGCGCTACGACGCGGCAGGCGCCTGGTGGCTGGAGTACGGCGTCCGGCACAACGGGGAGCGTCGCGATGTGGCGCTCACGGAAAACCCGGTGGGGGATGTCCTGCCCGCGTTCACGACGCACGCGATCCGCGGGGGCGCGACGCTCTTCCGGCGCGGCGCCACGACGCAGCGCGTGACGTTCGGTATCGAGAATCTGACGAACCGGCTGTACGCCGAGGCGTCCAACGTGTCGTTCTTCCGGCCCGAGCCGCGCCGCCGGCTCACGATCGGGCTGGAAGCGTCGTTCTAGGGGCTGACGAGCGCGATGCGCGGGTTCGTCCATTACCTGCCCATCCTGACCACGCTGATCGCGTTCCCGTTCGGCGTCGCCCTGCTGCGACGCTGGCGGGAACGCCGGTCGGGGCCGCACCTGGTGTGGTGGGCCGTCGGGATCCTGCTGTACGGCGTGGGGACCGCGACAGAGGCGGCGACCACGATCTTCGGCTGGCACGAGGGGCTGTTCCGTGCCTGGTACATCGCCGGCGCGCTGCTGGGCGCCGCGCCGCTCGCGCAGGGCAGCGTCTACCTGCACTTCCCGCGACGTTTCGCGGACGCGACCGCCACCGTCCTCATCCTGGTTACCGCCATCGCCGCATCGTTCGTCCTGCTGTCGCCCGTCGACGCCACGCTGGCCGAACCGTATCGCCTCTCCGGCCACGTGCTGGGCTGGCAGCAGGTCCGCATGTTCAGCCCGTTCATCAACGGATACGCGGCCGTATTCCTGATCGGCACGGCGGCCTGGTCCGCGGTGCGATTCAGCCGCGACCTCACCACCCGCCACCGTGCCATCGGGAACGCGCTGATTGCGCTGGGCGCCATCCTGCCCGGCATCGGGGGGACGGCCACGCGGATGGGCCACGTCGAGGTCCTTTACGTGACCGAGCTCGTCGGATTGCTGCTCATCGCCTGGGGCTACCGGCTCAACGTTCGGCCCGCGCGGGAGGCCATGCGCGCGGGCAGGCCGCATGCCCGGTACGCGGCGGGCACGTCCTGAGTCGGGCACGCGCGCCCGCCACCCCGTCGCCCGTCCGCCCAACCTCCGGCCGGTCATGCGCCACGACTGGCGCCGGTCACCGCACGGATCGACATTGCCGTTCCAGCCGCCCCGGCCGGGTCATGTGACTTCCGGCTCCCCTTCGTCGTCTCCTGAGAAAGGAACGCGGATTCGTGATCGAGTTGGACACACTCGATGACGCCGCGCTGATCGAGCGCGCACAGGGCTCGGGACCCGGGGACCTGCGCGCCTTCGATGTTCTGGTCCACCGGCACAAGGGCCACGTGCTGGCCAACTGCCGGTACCTGACGGGATCGGCGGAGGAAGCGGAGGACCTGGCGCAGGAAGTTTTCGTGAAAGTGTACTTCTCACTCGGCACGTTCGAGGGTCGGGCGAAGTTCCGGACGTGGCTCGACCGGATCAAGGCGAACCACTGCATCGACCACGTGCGCAGCCGGCGCCCGGTGCGATTCATCGACGTGGACGCACCGGAACACCAGCACCTGGAGGCGCTGCGCGTCGAGCCGGTCGCGGCCGGCGCGGGCGAGGAGCCGGCCGGGCAGGGCCGCGTTCGGCAGGTCCTCGCGGCGATTCCGGAGACGTTGCGGATTCCGCTCGTTCTGCGGGACATGGACGAGATGTCGTACCAGGACATCGCCGAGCGGATGGAGATCGGGCTGTCGGCCGTGAAGATGCGCATCAAGCGGGGCCGCGAGACGTTCCGCCGCCTGTACGATACAGGCGGGAGCGTCCGGGTGCAGGAGGAAGAATGACGGAAGGCACGGGCAGGCCGGACGCGAGGGATGACGGCCCCGAGGGGCCGGCCGCGCCGCTGCGCGATCTCGAAGACGAACCCTCGGCCGATTTCGCCGAGCGGGTGCAGAACCGCATCCACCGGCGCGAGGCGGCCGCGCACGTCACGGACCTGTCGAGCGGTGGGTTTCTGCTCGTCCTGGTCGAGTTCATCGGCATGATCGCCGGGCTGTTCGGCGGTCCCAACAAGACGGAAGGAGGGTCGCACTGATGCAGATGTCGCTCAGAGAGCAGCTCTCGACGATCTTCTCGAACCTCACGGCGACCATGATCGACGCGATCCCGGAGCTGCTGGCCGCGATCGTCCTGATCCTGCTCGCCTTCATTGTCGCCGCCGTCGTCGAACGTGTGCTGCGGGCGCTGCTCGTGCGGTTGCGCTTCGATACGCTCGTCCGCCGCACAGGCGTCGATCACTGGCTGCACCGCGTGGGCATCCGCCAGTCGATCGACCAGTTCATCCCGCGTGTCGCGTACTTCCTGCTGCTGTTCCTGTTCGTGCGCACGGCCGCCGATGTCATGGGTCTCGAGGCCATCTCAGCGGCGATCGGCACCGTGCTGGCATACCTGCCCAACCTGGTGGCCGCACTGCTGATCCTGGTGTTCGGCGCGGCGGCCTCGAAGTTCATTGGCACGGCCGTCACGAACGCAGCCATGGCCGCGAACGTCGAATCCGCGCGTCTGCTCGGCCGCGTCGTGGGCGGGGTCACGCTGTTCGTGCTGTCCGTCATGGCACTCGGTCAGCTGCGTGTCGACACGGAGATGATCCGGCTCTTTTCGACGGCGATCCTGGCCGGCGTCGTGCTGGCTTTCGGGCTGTCGTTCGGCCTGGGGACCCGCGAAGCGACGCGCAACATCATCGCCGGCTTCTACGCGCGGAAGACGTTGCGCATGGGGCAGGAGCTGGAGGTCCGTGGCGAGAAGGGCGTGCTGACCGCGATCCACCCGACGCAGACCATCCTGCGCCGCGACGACCGGACGATCATCGTCGCGAATTCCGTGTTCCTCGACGAGATCGCGCGGCAGTAGCCACGTTTCGTTTACGGTCGCTGTTCCCGGTCCCCGGTGCGCGAGAACGTGCGCCGGGGACCGCGTTTACGGCCGGGCGTCCTCAGATGTGACTTTCCCGCGTGTACCTTCGTCCAAAGGGGCGAGCCGTCCCGGGAAGGGCGGCCACCCGTGGCGGCCGAGGCCGTTCCGGGGAACGTGTGCGGCCCGTGGCCGCGCGTACGATGAGGGAGGAGACATGAACGGGAACAGATCCGGATCGACCTCGTTCGCGGGGTCGGCGGGCACAATCGGGCGGGCGCTGCTGGTCGCGGCCGTTCTCAGCGTTCCGGCCGTGGCCGGGGCAGAGGCCCAGGGGGTCCGGTACTTCATTGCGCCCGGCGCGCACCAGCTGCGCTGGGACGACAACCTTGGACTGGAAGACGAAACCGTGTACGGCGCCCGGATCGGCATCGATTTCGGGCGGCTGGTCGCGCTCCAGGGCTACTACATGACGAAGGACGCGATCCC
>JBFFZF010000033.1:0-30275 GCA_041568755.1 Longimicrobiales bacterium
AGGCCGCCGTTCGCGTCCGCGAACGACTGGAACGCGGCCTGGTGGACGCGTACGTTGTCGAGCGTCACGCACCCGAGCCGGATATCCAGGCGGGGCACCGGGCCCATGCACGGGGCCATCACGTTGAACGCCTGCGGCGCGTCCGGTTCTACGACGGTGGGCAGCGGATCTGCGCAGGCCGCGCCGAACAGCAGGGCGGAAAGGGCGAGCGCGCGGGGTGCACGAAAGGCTGGCTGCATGACCGACCTCCTCATCAAGGGCGGAACGCGGGGGCGACGACTCGGAGCGAGCGTCGTCCTTACGACGACTGCGAACTCCGATCCGTCGGAGCGGGGGTCCGGCACGGGTGGGGGCTCGAGTTGGCGTGCGAACCGGCCGTCATGGATGCGGCCGGCCGGGCCGTGGCGCAAGGCCCATGTTCGTGGCGGACCTTGCGCGGGCGGCATGGCGACGGCCGCGCTGGTCGGCTGGACGATCGCGTGCGCGCGACCAGCGCCCGTGCCGGACCGCCCGCTGACCCCGCCTGCCGGACCCGAGCCGCGCGAGCCGACCGGCCCGTTCGAGGGGATCTACGCGTGGTCCACGCGGGACGACGCGCCGCTCGGCATCGGACGGCTGTTTCCCGCCGACCGCCCGCCGCTGGCGATGCCGGCCGGATGGGTCCGCGACATCGCGCTGCCGCTTCTCGACAGCCCCGCCGGCGAGGTGCGCGGCTGGGTCCACCGCGGCTGGCTGCACGTCGGCAGCCTGATGTCACCGTTCGACCTGTCCGGCATGGTCGAGACGGAGTACGAAGACCTGTCGTTCATTGTGACCGACACGACCGTGGACGGCTGGCTGCGCATCCGCTTCGGTGCACCGGAAGCGCCGCTCGGCGGCCTGGCCTGGGTGCACACCGACCACCTCGACCTCGGCGCCGTCGCGCTGCGCTTCGAGACCTGGACTGCGCGCTTTCTGTCCGACGAGATCGGACCGCTCCACATGCGGGGCGCCGCACCCTGGTCCGTGCACGTCGCACCCTCGGCTGCTGCCACGATCATTGGACTTGTCACAGAAGATCATGCGATCGAGCCGATCGCGTTCGAGGGCGAGTGGCTGCGCGCGCGCATCCGGCAGCCCGCCGATCACTGCACGGGCGAACCGCTCGATGTCGTCGTGACGGAGGGCTGGGTACGCTGGTGGGCGTCGGCTCGTGGCCCGCTCGTCTGGTACGCGACGCGCGGTTGCTGACGCAAGTCGTCCGCCCCGGCCACTGGCGTGATCGCCGCATTTCCCGCAGGTTGAACGTACAATCACCTTTCTCGAAGCTACGGCAGGACTGGAGTATGGATTCCGTCGAACGTGTCAAGAACATGGTCCGTCACTCACTCATTGCGAAGCCGGATGTCACGAACCGCGAGTTGCTCGCCCGCGCCAAGGAGATCGCGCCCCAGGCCGTGGAAGGACTGTCGCTGCGGCAATTCCACGCCCGCTTCCGTCTGCCCATCATGCGCCACGAGATGGGCAGCCGGCGGCGTGACGCGAACGGCGCCAAGGGCAAGCGGGCCGGCGGTGCAGCGCGGGCGAAGTCCGGCGCCCGGACCGGCGCGTCCGCGCGCTCGGCCAATGGCGGTACGCGGAAACGTGGCGCGTCCGACGGCCCGCCGGCGGACGTGCGACTCCACGGGGCCGTGCGCGAGATCCTGATCGAGTTCGCGGTTCAGCTGGAGGAAGCGGAGTCGCGCAGCGCTCTGGTGCGCGCCGTCAGCGGCGTCGACACGTTCGTCGAGCGCATCGTGGCACTGCGCAACGAGCAGGCCGCCCGGCCGAAGAGCGGCGGCGACGCCTGACGGCGTCGGGGACGCCGTACGTCATCCTGCCATGGCTGTGCCGCATCGAGCGCAGGACCGGCGGCGCGTGTCGTGAGCATCAGAAAGGATGATGGAGCGTGAAGATCGGTGTTATCGGGACGGGCAACATGGGCAGCGGTCTGGGCAAGGCGTGGGCGGGCCGCGGTCACACCGTGAATTTCGGCTCGCGCGAGCCGGACAGGGCCAGGGCGCTCGCCGCATCGGTCGGGAACGGCGCCAGCGGAGGAGACATCGCGAGCGCCGCCGCATTCGGCGAGGCCGTGCTCGTGGCGGTGCCGTGGCGGGCGATCGATGAGGTGATGCGGGCGGCGGGCCCGATGCAGGGCCGGCTCCTCATCGACTGCACGAATCCGATGACCGACGACTACATGGAACTCGTCGTGGGTCACGCGACGTCCGGGGGCGAGGAAATCGCGAAGCGCGCGCCAGGCGCGAAGGTCGTCAAGGCGTTCAATCACATCTACGCGCAGATCGTTCACTCGAGTCCTCAGTTCGGCGATCAGAACGCGAGCGTCCTGTTCTGCGGTGATGACGCCACGGCGAAGGAGAGCGTTGCCGGGCTGATCCGGGACCTTGGATTCGAGCCCGTGGACGCGGGTCCGCTGAGGAACGCGCGTTACCTCGAGCCTCTTGCCGAGCTGTGCGTCCAGCTCGCCTACGCGCTGGGGATGGGCACGGATCAGGCGTTCAAGCTGATCCGCCGGTAGACCCGGCCGGGCACAGTGGGCTGTCCGTTCTCTCTCTCGCTCGGAGGTGTCCGATGGCAGGCATCGACGCAGTCCTCGCGGCCAATCGTGCCGCGCTCGACGAACTCATTGCGGCGGCGGAGTCCACGGGCGGGGCGTGGGCGACGCCGCGCGCGCCGGGCAAATGGTCGCCCAGTCAGGTCGTGGAACACGTCGCGCGCGCGCTCGACGAGTCGGCCAACGTCGTGGCGGACGCACCCTCACGGTTCCCCACGCTGCCCGGTCTGCTGCGGCCCGTCGTGCGCGGGTTGTTCTTCAACAGGATCCTGAAGTCGGGCAGGTTCCCGAAGGCGAAGACGAACCGGCCTTTCGATCCGGACCGTGGCCCGGAGTCACCCGCCGATGCGCGGCCCCGTCTCGAGGCGGCGTTGCGTCGTTTCGAGGAAGCATGCCGAGCGCGCGTCGCCGCGGGCCAGCCCGTGCACAGCACGATCTTCGGCAAAGTCAGTGTCGAGGACTACGCACGCTTCCAGGAGCTGCACACGCGCCACCACTGCCGTCAGATCCCGCGCGCGAGCGCCTGACCCGGCGGGTCTACCGCCGGGCTGCCATGCCATGAACCGAAGGAGGTGCGGGCATGAGCTGGATCTTCGCCGTTGTGCTCGGCGTCATGATCGGCGCGACACTGCGCCGGCGATCACCCGTCCCGACAGGTCCCTCGGCGCTGCGACTGCAGCGTCTCGATGCCAGAATCGCCCTGCTGATGGAGCACCTCGAGTTGCGCGACGATGCGCCCGGCGCGGCGGACGCCTTCACGCGCATCGAGCGCAGCGTGGATCACCTGCTCCGCAACCTGGGACTGTCGTCGGCCGACAGCGCGCCGGCGCTGCCGCCGGGTGTGCTCGAGGAACTCGAGGCGGGCCGCAAGATCGAGGCGATCAAGCGGTTCCGGGACGCGACGGGGTGTGGTCTCAAGGAGGCGAAGGAAGCCATCGACGAACTCGAACGGGAGCTGCGCGACAGGACGTGACGGCCGCGCAAAGGTCATCTCCGCTCCGCCGTCGAACAACGCGGCGTTTTCGCGCCGGAGCGGGCCGTCAGCCGGCCGGCACGCGCCCGAATGCGCGCCAGCTGTTCGCGTTGTGGTGCTCGACGTGTACGTCCGCCAGGCCCGCGTCCGCGAACCAGGCCGACACCTCCTCGCGGCGCAGATAGTGCGCGACCGGCGCGACCAGGTGATCGAACACGATCGAGTGCTGCTCGCGGAAGGGGAACGGCGCGATGTAGCTCAGGTACGGCCCGTAGGGCAGGCGGAGCCCGAGCAGGCGGCCGCCCGTCGGCCCGTAGAGCCCGCGTGTGATCAGGAACAGCGGAACCGTCAGCATGCCGGCCACGAGATTGAGCAGCGGGAACGGCATGCGCGAGGTGATGCGCTCGCGGATCGGCGTGATGCCGTGCACGATCCAGCCGTTGTTCTCGCGGCCGTACACCCAGACGGAGATCCGGCCGCCCGGCCGCAGGCGTGACACCATGGCATGGAACCCGGCTTCCGGCACGGGCAGGTGGTGCAGGACGCCGATGCTGAACGCGAAATCGAATGCCCTGCCCGTTGGCGGCATCTTCAGATCGGCCTGGACGACGTGGATCGAAGGCGTGTCGCGGGTGTTCGCGAACGCGGCATCGACCGCGTCACTCAGATCCATGGCGATGACGGCGCGCGCGCCGAACGTGGCGGCCAGCGCGCTGTGGCGGCCTTTGCCGCACCCGGCCTCGAGCACCACCTTGCCGTGAAAGAAGTCGGCGTCGACCGGGCGCAGCCAGTCGAGAAACTGCTGGCGGTAGCGCTCGGCCAGCTCGCGGTAACGCGTCCATTCCCAGCCAAAAGCCGCGGCCGTCCGCGTCTCGACAGCGTCGACGGCGGTGGCGAAGCGCGGCACGCCGGCGCGGATCGCGAACGCGTGGCCGTCCGCACTGCACGTAAGACTTCCTGCCATCACGTGATCGCCCTCCCGGGCATCCACGTGAAGGCGCAGGTCGGACGAACAGTGCGGGCACGCCAGGTACTCGAGTGCAGTCTCTCTCATGCAGGCGGCTCCCTCATCGTGTCCCGGGCCCGTCCGCGGCCGTGCCCTGGTCCCCGACGTCGTACAGGAAGAGCGATCCGGCCAGGATCGCGTCCGGCTCGACCGCGCGCAGCGAGGCGAACGGGTCAGTCAGCAGGTAGATGCCGTGCAGGTTGGTCGCAGACACGGCCATCCAGCGCGGCCGCGGCGTCGTGTCGGGCGTGCCACCCTGCAGCGGAAAGAAGCTGGGCAGCGCGACGTACTCGATGCCGTACACGGCGGGTTCCGCGGAACCGAAGTAGCTGAGATAGACGCGTGCGATCCCGCGCTCACGCATGAACCGCCGGAGTTCCAGCAGCCCCTGGCCCCAGTCCAGGTTCGAGTCGAGAAGCACACGATCGCCTCGCCCGCCGCCCGGCCCGTACTCGCTGATGTAGGCCAGGTAGTTCGGGTAGCGAGCCGCCACGCTCGCCGTGGATGCGACGACGAGCACGGCCAGCGCCAGGCGCAGCGCGCCGCCGGCGGAGCGCCATGCGGCCGCGACCATGGCCGCGATGAGGACGCAGATGAGCGGCAGCAGGGGCAGTGCGTAACGGAACCCGATGTTCAGGCTGGAGGTCAGCAGCGCGCCGCCGAACACGAGGATCGCGATGACGCACGCGCGCAACGGCGACGCCAGCCGCGCGCGCCAGGGGCGCGGCGCCGGCCCCGCGGCGACGCGGGTGCGCTTCGACACCACCACGAGCGCGGCGAGCAGGGCGAGCAGGTGCAGCGCGGCGGGCGTTTTGAACAGGAACGCGACCGGGAAGAAGTACCACCAGCCCTCCGGGCTGCGCGCGCCCAGCAGGTACGCCGCTGCCGAATGCCCCCCGCCCACGTGCCGGAACGTGAAGTCGAGCCCGAACCGGAACCAGGTCAGTCCGGGGTCGCCGCCGTAGGCCAGGACGAGCACGGCCCAGAGCGCGCAGGCGCCGGTCAGCGTGGCCAGCCCGAGATCGCGCAGCCACGCTGTGCGGAGACCGGTATGCGCTGCGCCCTCCGCGAGCACGATCGCACCCGCGATGGGCAGCAGCGCGATCGCACTGAACTTGATGGCGAGTGCGAGCGCGACGGCGGCCCCGGCCACGGCGCCGGCCGGAGCGGACGGGCGCCTCGCCGCGTGGTCGATGGCCCACAGCGCGCCGAGGAAGGCGGCCGCCAGGGGCAGATCGTTGTAGGCCACACCGCCGTGGGCCAGCACGTCGGGCAGGAACGCGACGAGCACTGCGGCGAGCACGGCAGCGCCGCGACCGAGCGGTCCTGCCGCGAAGAGGTAGACCAGCAACACGAGCAGAGCGCCGCAGAGCGCGGCCGGCAGGCGCCCGAGCCACGCGATCCGTTCTACGTCGTTGCCGGGCGCAATGAGGAGCGCGCGTGCGTAGCGGTACCGGTAGCCGACATCCATCGGCACGTCCGGTTCCTCCGGGTAGGTCAGACCGGACAGGTAGGGGAGCGAGCCGTAGAGGTACTGCGTGAGCGGCGGGTGCTCGAGGGCCAGGTCGAACCGGCCGGTTTCGAAGCCGCGCGCGCCGCCCGCGATCATCACGATCTCGTCGAACGTCGTGGACATCCGCCGGCTGGCGCTGACCGTGAGCACGAAACCGAGCGCCATCGTGCCGGCCAGCGCGGCAATGGCCGTGCGGCGGGTCCACGCCCATCGCGGCGCCGCTTCCGCTCGCGACGCCCCTGGGCCGCCGCCGCCCGTCCCCGGTGCTGCCATGGGAAGATCCACGCCTCAACTTCCAGCCAGTGCCACGCTCCGTCCAGTGCCCGGTCTGTTATGGAACGACCGGGCCGGGCGTCGCTAGGGTGGGGAGAGGAAGAACGCGGCCGTCGAGGAGATCATGATCAGGAAGGTTCTGGCCGGGTGGCTGGCGCTGTGCGCGGGCGGGCTCGCGGGCCCGGGCCGCACGGCGGCTCAGGAGGGTGTGCGGGTGACGGTGTCTCCACATGTCGGCGTCGTCGCGCCGCAGCGCGACATCGGCGGCGCGGCGCCGGCGGAAGGCGCGTGGTTCCTGCAGCTGGGCCGCGTCGAATCCGCGCCATCCCTGGGATTGGCCGTCGAACTCGAGTGGCCAGCCTCGCCCGTGGCCGTGCGGGCCACCGCGCTGCACACCGCGGGCGCGAGCGCGCGCGGCTTCTTCCACTGCTATCCCGGGCTGGCGTGCCCGTCCATCCTTCTCCCGGCCGAGCCCGATGTCGGGATCCTCGCCGTCGTGGCAGACGCCGTGTGGCGCCTCCGGCGGACCGGGCAGGTGCGGCCGTACGGCCTGATCGGGGCAGGCGTGAAGCGGTACGCGTACACCTGGCCGGACGCGGTGGCCCTGGTCGATGCGGGATCTCACACCGAGACGTCGCCCACGGTGCATGTCGGGGCCGGCGTGACGATCGACCTGGGCCGCACGGCGTTCTGGCTGGAGCTGGGCGATCTGTGGTCCGGCTCGGGCGGTGACATCGGTCCCGGGCTCGGCGTACCGGCGCAGCCTGCGCCCGGCCGCGGTGCGCAGCACGATCTCCGGTTCACCGTCGGATGGCGTCTGCTCCACTTCTGATGTCCGCTTGACCCGCCGGTGCGCGCCGCGCACCGTACCGTATGGCGCGTTACCTGGCGTTCCTCCGCGCGGTCAACGTCGGCGGCCGGACGGTACGCATGGCCGAGCTGCGGGCGCACTTCGAGGCGCTCGGGTTTCGCGATGTCTGGACGTTCATCGCGAGCGGCAACGTCGTGTTCGAGACCGACGGAGCCGAGCGTGGTCTCGAGGACCGCATCGAACGGTACCTCGCCGATGCACTCGGCTTTGCGACTGCTGTCTTCGTCCGCTCCGCACACGCGCTCGCTACGGTGGCGGCAGCGAACCCGTTCGCGGGCCGGGGTGCCGGACGCGGGGGATCCTCGTGCTACGTCATCTTTCTGCGCCGCGGCCCGACCGCGGCGGCGGCGAAACGTGTGCTCGCGCTCGGCAGCGAAGCCGATGAGCTCCACCTGGCCGGCCGCGAGCTGTGGTGGCTCTGTCACGGTTCGATGCGCGACTCGGCCGTGTCCGGCGCGCGCATCGAGAAGGCTGTGGCGGGGCCGGTCACCGTGCGCAACGTCAACACGGTCCAGCGGCTGGTCGCGAAGCTCGGGGCGCCGTCATGATCCTCGAAACGCAGCGCCTGATCCTGCGCGCCTTCGAGCCCGATGATGCGCCGTTCATCGTGGATCTGCTGAACCAGCCGTCGTTCCTGCGCAACATCGGGGACAAGGGGGTGCGCACGCTCGACGACGCAATCGCCTACCTGCGCGCCGGTCCGCTGCACAGCTACGCGCAACACGGCTACGGTCTCTACCTGGTCCGCCTCCGCGAGCGGGATGTGCCGATCGGCATGTGCGGGCTGCTCAAGCGGGAAGCGCTGCCCGACCCCGATATCGGCTTCGCCTTCCTGCCCGACTACTGGTCCAGGGGGTTCGCGACGGAGTCGGCGCGAGCCGTGCTCCGGCACGCGCGCGAGAAACTGGCCCTGGAGCGCATCCTGGCCGTCGCGTCGATGGACAACCACGACTCGATGCGCGTGCTGGCGCGGATCGGGCTGCACCCGCACGGCACCGTGCAGCTGACGACTGACGGGGATCTGCTGCGTCTGTTCTCGACGGAGGCCGCGCCGGCGCCGCGCGCGCAACCTGCGGTCGATCGTCCGGAGGCGTGAAGAAGGCTGTCCTTTGCGGCGACGTGGAACAGGGGGAAGCATGAGGAGGATCCGCTATTGCGTTGCGGCCAGCCTGGACGGCTACATCGCGTCGCTGGACGGAGGCGCCGACTGGATCATCATGGATCCCGAGATCGACTTCGGCGCGATCTTCCGCCAGTTCGACACGTTTCTGCTGGGCCGGCTCACGTACGAGAAGATGCCGAAGAACGGGGGCGGCGACGCGAACGTGCGGACGTTCGTGTTCTCGCGCACGTTGCGGCAGGAGGACCACCCGGATGTGACCGTCGTGGCGGACAACGCGCGGGAAGTCCTGGAAGCGCTGCGCGCGCAGCCGGGCAAGGACATCTGGCTGTTCGGCGGAGGCAGCCTCTTCGCCAGCCTGCTCGACATCGGGCAGGTCGATACGGTGGAGGTGGCGCTGATACCGGTGCTGCTGGGCGCGGGGATCCCCCTGTTGCCCTCGCCCGCAGTGCGGCAGCGGCTCGAGCTGACGGGCCACCGCGTGTACGCGTCCGGCATCGTCTCGCTCGAGTACGCGGTGCGCAGGGAGCGCCACGCGTAGCAGGATCGAACCCCGCTCGTGCTGCGCGCGCAGGCGTCCCGTGCTATGCTGGTCCCGTCGCCGCTGCCGGGCCGGCCGGTGCGGGTGCGGGCGCGCGGGCGAAACGCCCGCGCCCCGACGAGCGTAAGGATCACCGGTTACCATGAATTCTGCAGGGAGGTGCCGGTGAGCGGCGACATGATGAGCTTCGTGGCGGTAATGGTGCTGCTGGGCGTGCCGGTCATGGGATTCACGGCGCGATTCGCGCTCAAGCCGATTGTCGAGGCCGTGCTGCGCCTGCGCGAGTCGTTCGACGGCCGGGCCGAACCGCGCGATGTGGCCGCGCTGCAGGCCCGGGTGCGCGGGCTGGAGGACCAGCTGGCGGATCTGCAGACGCAGATGCTGCGCATCGACGAGACGACGCGCTTCCACGCTCAGCTGGGCCGGCGCCCGGCCGGACTGGCGGGGCCGGGCGCGAGGCGGACCTGAGGCGCGCGGGACGCGCACGACGTTCCTCGAGCGGAGGAGAGCACAGTGACGGAGCCGGTGCCGGGCGTAGCGGACACGCAGGAATCGCTGGAGGCCGTGATCAAGGGCGAAGTCCTGCGCATGTACCAGGAGGTCGCGGAGAACCCGGACGCGGAATTCCATTTCTTCCACGGCCGTGAGGCCGCCGAGATGTTCGGGTACGCGGCCGACTGGCTGGACCGCGCTCCGGCCGGCGCCGTTTCGTCGTTTGCGGGCGTCGGCAACCCGCACGCGCGCAGCCGGCTCCAGCCCGGCGAGACCGTGCTGGATCTGGGCAGCGGGGCCGGGCTGGACAGCATCATCGCCAGCTGGCAGGTCGGTCCGGCCGGCCGCGTGATCGGCGTGGACCTGAACCCCGCCATGTGCGAGCACGCTCGGGCGCACGCCTCCGCGTCAGGCACGAAAATCGACTGCAACGAAGGCCGCATGGAGGAGATCCCGCTGCCGGACGACAGCGTCGACGTCATCCTCTCCAACGGCGTGATCAACCTGTCGTTCCGCAAGCGGCGTGTGACGCGTGAAATGTTCCGCGTGCTCGTGCCCGGCGGCCGCATCTCGATCACCGACATCGTCAGCGCGAAGCAGCTCAAGCAGTCCATCGTCAACGACCCCAAACTCTGGGCCAGCTGAATCGGCGGGGCTCTCCCGGAGGGAGAGATGATGCAGCTGCTGGCCGACGCCGGCTTCACGCGCATCCGGTCCGCCGTCGTGCCGGGCTTCCGCTTTCGCAAGGCATCCACGCAGGATGCGGCCGAGGAGTACGGCGTGAAGGCGGTCATGCTGACCGCGGAGAAGCCCGCCTGAGGCACACGGGGGCGCGGGCGGCCGCGGCGGCCGGTCTGCTCGCCTGCCTGCTGGGCGGCTGGCCGGCGCAGGGCCAGGTCGTGTCAGGCGGTGTGACGACAGTCGCGCAGCGGGCGAGCGACGCGCGCGTGCGCGCGGAGATCGTGGCCTCGTTCGACCTGTTCCTCGATGTTCCTGTCGGCCGTGGCATGATCCACGTCTACACGGAAGCGAACACGACGCCGTTCCGTGACGGCGTGTCCCGGCTGATCGGTGAGGCGAACACGGACGCGGGCACGGCGATCGACCAGCGCAGGCGTGGCCGTGTGCAGATTTCCGAGATCCGCCTCATCTGGCCGGTCGGCGAAGGCGTGGAGGCGCACGGCGGCCTGCTCGACGCGACCGGGTTCCTCGACGTCAGCCGTATCGCGAACGACGAGAACCTGTTCTTCCTGGGCGTGCCGTTCGTGAACAACCCGACGATCGAGTTTCCCGACTACGCGCTGGGCGTGGCGCTGGCGGGAAACGTGCCCGGCTCGGAGACGGTGCGTTTCGCTGCGACGCTCTCGTCCTCGCACGGCATCGCCGACAACCCCAACGTCTCCTACACACAGCTGCTCGACGTCGGCGAGACCGGCAAGGGCGTGTTCGGCGGCATGACACTGCGCTGGGTGGGCGCGGACCGGCGTGTCTCGCTGGGCGGCTGGATCAACAGCGCGGACCACGAACGACTGGACGGCACGGGCAGCGGCGGGGCCAGTGCCGGCGTGTTCAGCGTCGCCGGATGGTTCCGTGGCGAACACTCGCTGAGCGCGCGCGCCGGCCTGGCCAGGCCTTCGGTCTCGACGGCGCACGCTTTCCTCGGGCTGACGTGGCTGTGGATGCGCCGGCCGGACGCGCTCGGGCTGGCGATCGGCCGGTCGTTCCCGTCGCCGGACGCTGAAGATGCCGAGGCCGTGATGCATGCCGAAGCGTTCGTCCGCCGCCGTCTGTTCGGTGAGGTCTTCGTGACCGGCTCGATCCAGCGCATCCACAACAGCCGGTTCGACGGCTCCGGCGCGACCGTCGCTGCGCGCCTGTGGGTCCCGGGCGTCCGGCTGTCCGCGTTGTTCTAGGCGATCACCGGAACTTCACGTCGAAGCGGCCCTCCGTCACCGTCTTGCTGGTGGTCGAGCCGGTGTTCGGGGCCAGCACGAACGAGAAGGTGCCCGTCGCGCCGGTGGCGGAGAGCGTGCTGATCGTGATGGAGCCGCTGCCGCGCGACACGGCCGCGTTCCAGCTCGCGCCCGTCGACCCGATGGCGAGCAGCGCGTTCGCACCGGCGG
Organism: Longimicrobiales bacterium; assembly: GCA_041568755.1. GTDB lineage: Bacteria > Gemmatimonadota > Gemmatimonadetes > Longimicrobiales > RSA9 > JBFFZF01. Next base: position 11,506 of record JBFFZF010000033.1, read on the forward strand.
GTCCGCCGATGGCGAACGTGCCGGGCCCGGTGGCCACCGTGGCGAACCCGAGCGTCTGCGTGGCGCCATCCGTGCCGGAGATCGTGATGATGTTGCCGTTCCATGCGGCGATGAGCGCGGTGGACGCGGCCCAGTTCGTGCCATCGATTCTTGCGCTCAGCGAACCCTGCGGCAGATTGGTCCCCGGGCCCATCCCGCCATCATCGCCACCGGCGCAGGCGGCCGCAGCGATCAGCAACAGGCCGAGAATGCCTTTCCGTGAACGCATGTGCTCCACCTCGTTCGATTCGTCCCTCGCGGCCGGGCCGCGCCCTGCCATGCATTGCGCGAAACGGTGGCTGATGGCTGTCATTCGGCCGCCGATCCGGGCCCGTAAGCGGGGCGGAGCCGCCGCGATCCGGACGGGACTGCTCGCCGCGCTCGTCCTGACGGGATGCCGGATGCCCGAGCCGGCGCCACTGCCGCCGGACAGCTTTGCGTTCGCGGTATTCGGCGATGGCCCGTACGGCCGGTTGGAGACCCGACGCTTCGACCGACTGCTGCGCGATGTCGCGGCGTCCGATGTCGAGTGGCTGCTGCACGTCGGCGACATCCTCTGGTATCCGTGTTCGGACCCGGCCTACGCCGACCGGCTGCGGCGGTTGAATTCGCTGCCGCTGCCCGTGGTCTACACACCCGGCGACAACGAGTGGGTCGACTGCCACGAGCCGATCACCGGCGAGTTCGTTCCGCTCGAACGGCTGGCCCGGTTGCGCGCGGTTTTCTTCGACGTCCCCGGCCGATCGATCGGCGGGCGGCCCATGCCGCTCGAGACGCAGGCCGCCGATCCGCGTTTCGCCGAGTTCGTCGAGAACACGCGCTGGCGGCGCGGCGGGTTCCTGTTCGTCACCCTGCACATGACCGGCAGCGGGAACGCGCTGGGCGCGTTCGAGGGCCGGACCGCCGCCGATGACGCCGAGGTCGAGCGGCGCACGGCCGCCGCGCTCGCGTGGATGGAGGCCGCTTTCGCGACGACGGTCGACGACGGCCTGACCGGCGTCGTGCTGGCCATGCACGGCAACCCCGGCCTGGAGCGGGAGCCCGCGGCTTGGCGCGGCTACGAAGCGTTCGTCGCTGCACTCGAGCACCACGTGCGCGACTTCGACGGACCGGTCCTGCTCATCCACGGCGACACGCATACGCTGCGCATCGACCAGCCGCTCGTGGATCACACGACGGGCGAGCTGCTGGACCGTTTCACGAGGCTGGAGACGTACGGATCGCCTGACATCGGGTGGGTCCGTGTCACGATCGACACCGTGGCCGGTCGCATCGTCGGCTACGACGCGCGGCGCGTTCCGGGATGGTGGCCATGGTGAACACAACTGCGAAAACGCAGCGTGGTCTGATCGCCACTCTGACCCTGTGTCTGGCCTGCGGCGCGGGCGCGGACTCGCCTGCATCGCGTGAACAGGACGCGATCGCCTTCCTTTCGTACCGCTCCGGCAACGGCGACATCTGGGTTGTCACACCGGGCGATACGGCGGCGCCGGTGCGCCTGACCACGACGGAATCGTTCGACGGGTTCCCGGCCTGGTCACCGGACGGCTCGCGCATCGCGTTCGACACGGATCGCAGCGCGCCGCGCAACCGCGACATCTGGATCATGGACGCGGACGGCGGCAACGCGCACCCGATCGTCGAGCATCCCGCGTACGATCTGCTGCCCGGCTGGTCGCCGGACGGCCGGCGCATCGCGTTCATGTCGCTGCGTGACAGCGACTGGGACGCCAACCAGCCCGCCGCCGCGCCGTTCATCGCGTCGATCTACGTCGTCGATGCGGACGGCGGTGGGTTGACACGGCTGACCGACGGGCAGGCGCACGACCAGACGCCCGTCTGGCTCGCAGATGGCAGCGCCATCGTGTTCAGCCGGGAGGTCGACGGCCGCGGCCAGCTGTTCCGCATGGCCCCGGACGGCAGCGACGTGCGGCGCCTGCGTACGAGTGAGACTTACGATGCCGGGCCCGCCGTGTCACCGGACGGCTCCCGGCTGGCGTTCTACGCCGCGGCGGGGGGCACCGCACACCTGATCGTGATGGCGCTGGACGGCTCGACGGAACGCGTCGTGACGCAGCGCTGGCCGGAGAACTACTACGCGGCGTGGTCGCCTGACGGCGGACGCCTGTGCTACACGGCACGCGTCGGCGATCAGTGGCAGCTCGCGGTCGTCGATCTGCAGACGGGCGAGGAAGCGCAGCTCACGGACGATCCCGCGCGCGACGAGGCGTGCGCGTGGCGGCCCCGTTGAACGGGAGCGCGCCGTCGACCTGAAGTGCCGCCGTGCGCGGCGCCAGTCAGGTGTGTTTGATGAACGTGCCGTCGCGCAGTTCTGCCCAGGCGCGGCGCAACTCGGACTCGGTGTTCATGACGATCGGGCCGTACCATGCGACCGGCTCCTCGATCGGTTTTCCGGAGACCAGCAGGAACCGGATGCCGTGTTCGCCGGCCTGGACGACGACCTCATCGCCGCGGTCGAACAGCACGAGCGAGCGGTCGGCGGCGTCTTCGGGCACCGTCGCGGGCGCATCGTCCGAGACTTCGATGTCGCCGACGCTCTCCGTCTTCACGGCGCGCGGCTGTGACGCGTCGCGGAACGTGCCGCTGCCTTCGAACACGTACGCGAACGCGTGGCGCGTGGTCTCGACCGGCAGGACCTTGCGTCGGCCGGGCGGGACGAACACGTCGAGGTAGCGCGGATCCGCGGCAATCCCATCGACAGGCCCGGTCGCACCCCAGAACGAGCCGCAAACGACGCGCACACGCGTGCCGTCGTCATCCGTGATCTCGGGGATGTCGACGGCCGAGACATCCTGGTAGCGCGGCCGGCTCATCTTCAGGGAAGCCGGCAGATTGGCCCACAGCTGAAAGCCGTGCATGCGGCCGCGCGGATCGCCCTGCGGCATCTCCTGGTGCAGGATCCCGCTGCCGGCCGTCATCCACTGGACGTCACCCGCCTGGAGGCTGCCTCGGTTGCCCAGGCTGTCGCCGTGTTCGACCGTGCCGGTCAGGACGTACGTGATCGTCTCGATGCCGCGGTGCGGATGCCAGGGGAACCCGGCCAGGTAGTCATCCGGGTTCTCGTTGCGGAAATCATCGAAGAGCAGGAACGGATCGTACTCGCTGGTGTCGCCGAAGCCGAACGCGCGCCGCAGGCGCACTCCCGCGCCTTCGACCGTGGGCCGGGACTGGATGATCCGCTTGACGGGTCTGATCGACATGATGCACTCCCCGCTTCCACCGGGCGCCGGCCCGGCAGCGGCGTCGGCCGCGGCGGCGGCCCGCGCCGTGGGACGCGGGCGCGCCGGGCCGTCTGGTCAGTTGCCTATGGTCAGCGCGAAGCCGTCCGGATCCGTCACGTGGAAAGCCATGGGGCCCCACGGCATGGGCTCCGGCCCGCCGTCCAGCTTGTAGCCCGCGCCCTCGACGCGCTTCGCCACCTCGTGCACGTCCTGGTCGGTCGTGATGTAGAGGCGCATGCCCACGCCCTTCTTCCGGTCCCGGCCCTTGGCCCAGTCGTCCTGTCCGATGCCCAGCATGCAGTCGCCGGCGTTCAGCGCGTAGAAGCGCACCACGCCGTCCCGCTCATGGGCCTCGTCGATGCCGAAGCCGATGCCTTCGGTGTAGAAATGGAGACTGCGCTTGAGGTCACCCACCGTGAGGCCGGCCATGAGCGGCCGGGCTTTGAGCTTCGCCTCAGTCTTACGTGCGTCCTGTTCCGTGCTCGCCATCTGATCCTCTCAAGTCCCGGGAATGGCCCCGCAGGTCCCTGCCAACGTAAGCGCCGTGACCATGCCGTGGAAAGGCGCCGGCGGCAGCCGCGGGACGCTGGTGTACCCGGGCCGGTCGTGGCATCATGGCACCGGCCCTTTCCGGGAGGTCACCATGCGGCCGCACCCATGACGGGCGCCGACCCGATCGTTGCACTGCTGCGCCTCAACAGCCGGCTGTTCCTGAACTGCCTGGACGGCGTCACGGACGAAGAAGCCGCACAGCGCCCGGACGCAAACACGAACAGCCTGGGGTTCATCGCGTGTCATGTCCTCGACGCGCGCCATTTCCTGGCGGCGTCGATCGGCCTGACCGAGACGAACCCGTTCGCCGAGCTGCTGGGCGGCGTGCGCAGCATCGATGAGCTGGCTTCGTTACCACCGCTGCGCGAGATCCGTCGCGAGTGGACCCGGCTCGCGCCCACGCTGGAGGCCTGCGTCGCTGACCTGCGCGCCGAGGACCTGAACGCCCCGTCACCCCAGCGTTTTCCGATCGATCAGCCGACGATGCTGGGCATGATCGCCTTCCTCGTGCAGCACGAGTCGTATCACATCGGCCAGATGGCGCTGCTCCGCAAGTTCGTCGGGCACGCGGCGATGAAGTACGCGTGAGCGGCTCGGGCGTGCTGTCTGCCGGGCCCCACGACCGCATCCGGGCCGCAATCGCCGCACGCAGCGCAGCGCTGGGGCTGGATGCGGCCACGCTCGACGTGCGGCCCGTGCTCAACATGGGCGGCTTCGTGAACCGTTCGTTCCGCGTGTCGGACGGCCGGCGCACGCTCTTCGTGAAGCTGGCGGACGAAGCCGAGAACCGCGCGGGCCTCGAGGTGTGGCGCCGGCACGCGGCCCGGCTGACGGCGCGCTACCGTGCGCCCGCCATGCTCGGATGGCTCGACGTTCCGGGGACCGCACTGGCCGGACCGGTCTTCGACTGGATCGACGGCAACGTGCCGCGTCGCATCGCCGGATCCGTGCGCCGAACGGTGGAGCCGCTCGTACGTGCGCTGCACGAGGACGCGGAGCTGGCGGCGGCACTCGACGGAGGAGCCGTGCCCGCCACCTGTGCCGACGTGTTTGAGCGGACGTACGCGCGCCGCTACCGTGAAGATCTCGATTCGGTTGAGGCGACTCCGCCGCCGTTCGTGCCCGCCGACCGTCTGCGCTGGATGCGCGACGAGAGCAGCGGCATCGCCCGGCGCATCGCCGCCGATCCGGCGTTCGCGGAGCCGGCCGACCGGGCCACCCACGGCGATCTGTGGATCGACAACCTGCGCATCGGGCAGGATGGAACGCTGTTCGTGCTCGACTGGGACCAGCTGGGCCGGGGCGACCCGGTCATCGACTGGGCCGTGCTGTGCGGACCGCACGCGCGCGACCTGCGGCCGGCCACGGCGAGGCGCGGGCTGCCCCGGCTGCCGGGCGGCACCGCTGCACACGCTCGGCTGGAGCTGCTCGCGCGCGCAACGCTGCTCGACTGGATCATCGATCCGCTGGCCGACTGGATCGAGGCGAACGCGTTCCCCCGGGTCCGCGCACGCGTCCGGCGGGCGAAACAGCGCGTGCACGAGGAGGCGGTGAATATGTACGAGGGGGTGTATCGGGGGAAATGAGGGCGGGACGGCGGGAGACGAGGGGCGGGAGACATGGGGCGGGAGACGAACGGCGGGAACGGCGGGAGACGAACGGCGGGGGACGAACGGCGGGGGACGAACGGCGGGGGACGAACGGCGGGAACACTGATACGGAAAGGAGTCGTGCGTGAAACTGCGTGCCGCACTTACGGGCTTCGCGCTGTTCTTGGGCTGCGCGGCGCCGGTTCCGGAGTTCCGTGAAGCGCACCGTGGTGCGCTCGAGGACAGCTTGCGTGTGTTCCTGGAGACGTACCGTGACGGGGTCGAGCGCATGGCGTGGGACGAAGTCACGGCGCTGTATTCGACGGAGCCGGGCTTCGCGTGGATCGAGGACGGGCGGATCGCCTACGAGTCCGCCGATTCGATCGCTGAGGCGCTGCGCTCACTGGGAGGCATGTTCACGAATGCGCGACTCGACTTCCGCGAGCCGCGCGTGCAGGCGCTGGCGCCTGGCCTGGGCCTGATCGCGGCGCGGTTCGATCAGACGCTGGCCGGCCCCGGGGACGCGCGCTTCACGTTCAGCGGCGCGATCAGCGCGGTCGTGCAGCACACGCCGGCCGGCTGGCGTTTCGTGAGCGGCCACACGTCCACGTTGCAGACCCGCTGAGCCGGCCGGTTCTCCGATGAAGCTGAACCGTGTCGAGTGGTGGTTGATGAACAACCCGGTCCGTGCGGCTGTGCAGCACCATGTGGATGTGAAGTACTTCGCACGTCTGGGCGGTCGGCTGGACGGCCTGGTCGCGGCCGAGATCGGGTGCGGCCGGGGCGTCGGCGTCGAGGCCGTGCTCGGGCGTCTGGGCGCGGCCCGCGTCTGGGCGTTCGATCTCGACCCCCGCATGGTCCGCCGTGCGCGCGGTCGCCTGGCCACCCGGACCGGACCGGGCCGGCACGGGCTGGGTGCCGCCGACGCGTCGGCCCTGCCCCTGCGTGACGCGAGCGTGGATGCCGTCCTCGACTTCGGCGTGCTGCACCACATGCCTGACTGGCGCGCTGCACTGGCCGAGATCCGACGCGTCCTCCGGCCCGGTGGCCGGCTGTACTTCCTCGAGATCACGCGGCAGTGCCTCGACCGGTGGGTCATCCGGACGTTCCTGGATCACCCCGCGGAGGATCGCTTCAGCGCCGAAGAGCTGATCGCGGAACTGGCACGTCACGGCCTCCACGTCGGGCACCGACACGCGACGCGTCTTTTCGGGGACATGGTGACGGGCGTTGCGATTCGGGAGGCGCAGGGATCAGCAGAACGGCGCGAGACGACCGGCGGGGTGGATCGGCCCTGACGTGCCGCGCCACTCCGCACCGCCCGCCCGCCTCTCGTCTCCCGCCGTTCCCGCCGTAAGTCTCCCGCCGTAAGTCTCCCGCCGTTCGTCTCCCGCCCTACCGCCCACTCTCCTTCGCCTTGCGCTCGGCGACGAGCCGGTCGAAGTCCGCCTGTTCGAGGTACGTCACGTCGACCCAGGCGTGCGCCATCTCGTCCACGGTCCGGTCGCCCCAGCCGACCCACTGCGCGGGGTCCGGGTTGTTGGGGTTGTCCGCCGTGTTGTCGTGCCAGGCGGTGAAGACCAGCACGGTGCCTTTGGGCAGCAGCGGTGCGGCGTCGGGCGCGTACACGTAATTCGTGTGCCAGCGCCACTGGTAGTTGCTGACACGGCTCAGCACTTCCTTCCGGCCGTCGGGATAGATCGCCTCCATCGACATCGCCTTGCCGCGCATGTGCATGTGCGGCTGGAAGTTCTCCAGCCGTGCCGGCGCATGCAGGACGTGGTGGTCCTGCGTCACGGTGATCCGGCCCGGCGGGATGTCCAGGTCGCCCTCGCCGCGCATGTCGAACATGCGCAGGACGGTCCGGTTCTTCGGGACGTAATCCTTCGGGTAGAAGTAGATCCCCATCTCGACCTGGTTGTCCTTGATCTCTTCGCCGACGGCGAACATGTGGACCTCCCAGCGGATGCGGGAGCCGGGCAGCATCAGTTTGCCCGCATCGTCCTGGAAGATTTCGCCGGTCTTGCCGACGGCCCATTCCATGAACAGACCCGCGCTGCGCTGCACGTCGTGTGCGGTGCTGGCCAGGCCGGTGATGCCCTCGGCCTCGCGCTGTTCGAGGACGGCCAGCACGTGGTGGACCGTGCGGCGGCCGTCCGGACCGACCGGCTTGATCTCGATGGCGCGCACCCAGCGCGGCTCGGTCAATCCGGTCTCGGTGACGGGCCGGAACCATTTGTCCTGCGTGCGCGCGGCCAGCGTGTACGGCTCCGAACGCAGGATGAGGTCGGGTGCGCCGAACCGCTCGGCGAGCTGCCAGTTGTCGAGGTCCGGGAATTCCGCCGGCGGGGGCAGCTTGGCCCGGTCGCCGAAGGGCATGCCCGCGTCGATCCACGACACGATCGTGCGGATCTGATCATCCGTCAGGCTGCGATCGTTCTGGAATTCCTGGATGCCGGCCGTCCTGTCGATGTGCCACGGCGGCATGATGCGCTGCGCGACACGCTCACGGATGAGCGGCGCGAAGGCCTTCACGTCGTCGTAGGAGAGCAGCGACATCGGCGCGATCGAGCCGGGCCGGTGACAGACCTGGCATTTCTCCTGGATGATCGGCGCGACGTGTTCCGCCCAGGTCACGTCGTCCGCGGCGCGCGGGCCCTGGACTGTCGGGCTCTGGAACGCCGGCAGCGTGGCCAGCGCGAGCACGGCGACGCCGACGCCGCCCCAGACGCGGAGATGCAGCATGGCACGTGTCATCGGTTGCTCTCCTGACTCAGCGGGTGACGGAGACGCGGACGAATCCGTTCGACCAGCAGCATTGCGCGTGGCCCGCGCCGGTGACGCCGGACGCGTCGTTGGCGCGCACACGCAGCACGTACTCGCCGGGCGCGGCGAATGTCGCGGTCGTCGACGCCCGGCCATCGGGCCCGACAGGTGGCGAGGCCTGGGCGAACGTCACGGCGCCGGGCCCCTGGTGTTTGAACCACGTGAGCGTGACCGGCACGTTGGCGCGGCCGGCGGACGCGACGCTGCCGGACGACTTGCCGTCGTCCGTCGCCCAGACATCGATCGTGAGCGGCTGGCCGACGGTCGCGCGCAGCGGCCCGCCCATGATGCCGCCCGGGCCGGCGCCCTCCGTGCCATCGGCCGCGAACCGCAGCCGCGGCGGCGTGTTCCCGGAACCGGCCTCGCCCTCCAGCGCATCGATCTGCCAGTTCGGGTGCAGGCTGCCGGGAATCGCGAAGGTCTCGCCCCGGAACGAGAGCGTCCACACGACCTTGCCATCGCCGAAATCGGCGGGCACGCGGACGGCGAACACGCCCCAGTGCCTCCTGGGCGCGAAGTGCGATGGCTGACCCTGATCGGGCGGACCCGGCGACACGAAGTTGTCCGGCCCGATCGGGACCTCGACCGTCTCCTCGAAGTTCCGGTTGAGGTAGCCGAACGACAGGCTGTAGGTGCCGTCCGCGTTGCGGTACCACCCCTCGAACGCGGGTGTGACGGTCTGTCCGGAATCGTACCGTTTGGTGAGCGGCAACTGGGCCGATGCGGCCAGCGGCGCCAGCCCGACCCCGAGCAGGACGAGCAGCACCGGGATGCGCGGACCCGGCATGGACCCCCCTTCAGCGATGGAGCGGTGCGGGCGCGGCCGGGTGTGCGCCCGGCCGACCCGCCATTCTTTCCCGCCGGCTCGCGTTTCCGCAACCCCCCGGCGGCCGTTGCAGGGTCGTCCCGCAGCGCCTACCGTGGCCCCATGAAGGAGCCGGTACAGGCGGGCGGGAAGGACGCCGCGGACAGCCTCCGCGAGCGTCTTTACGCCGTCATCTTCGAGCACCACACGCGGGCCGGGAAGGCGTTCGACGTCGCGCTCATCGTGACGATCCTGCTCAGCGTCGCCGTGGTCATGGCCGACAGCGTGGAGGCCGCACGACTCCGCTGGGGCGTCATGCTGTGGGCCGCCGAGTGGGGATTCACGATCCTCTTCTCGATCGAGTACGCGCTGCGCCTGTACAGTGCGCGGGACCGGGCCGGCTACGCGCGCAGCTTCTTCGGCATCATCGATCTCATCGCGATCCTGCCGACGTGGGTCAGTGCGCTGCTGCCGCAGGGTCGCTTTCTCATCGCCGTCCGCATCTTCCGCGTGCTGCGCGTGTTCCGCGTGCTCAAACTGGCCGGGTTCCTGGGCTCCGAACAGGTTCTGCTGCGGGCGATCAGGGCGAGCCGCTACAAGATCATGGTATTCCTGTTCTCGGTGCTCGTGATCGTCGTCGCGGTCGGCTCGATCATGTATCTGATCGAGGGGCCCGAGAACGGATTCACCAGCATCCCGCGCGGCGTGTACTGGGCCATCGTGACGCTGACCACGGTCGGCTATGGAGATGTCGCGCCGCAGACGCCGGTCGGCCAGGCGCTCGCCTCGCTCGTCATGATCCTGGGCTTCGGCATCATCGCGGTGCCGACCGGCATCGTGACCGTCGAGCTGGGTCGCGTGGGCCGCATCACCGGGCCGCGCCAGTGCGTGCTGTGTGGACGCGCGGACCACGATGATGACGCGCGCTTCTGCAAGCAGTGCGGCACCCTGATCGCCGAGCCGGCGCAGGCCACGGACGCAGCCCGCTGAACCGCGCAGCCCGGACAACCGGCTACGGAGGAGGAGGAAACATGCGCGGAGACCGTCACACACCGTCACGCTCCTGTCGGGCCGGCGGCGTTCTGCTGCTGATCTTCCTGGCCGCCCCGGCGCTGGCTCAGGAGCAACGCCCGCCGAGCCGCACGCCGCTCGAGCGCGATGTCGCAACGCTGGACGGCATCCTGCACGCCTTCTACGACGTCATCTCCGGTCCGCGCGGCCAGCCGCGCGACTGGGCGCGCGACAGCACGCTCTACCTGCCCGGCGTGCGCTTCATCATCGGTGGTCGGTCCGCGGACGGCACGTGGCGCGCGCGCATCGTCGACCACCACACGTACGCGGTACAGTCGGCCGGCCTCGAGAACGGCTTCTTCGAAGAAGAGATCCATCGCGTGACACGCACGTTCGGGCCCATGGTCCACGTCTTCAGCACGTACGCCTGGCGCACCGCGGCCGACGGGCCGACAGGCGGGCGCGGCATCAACAGCATCGAGCTGTTCAACGACGGCACGCGCTGGTGGATCGCATCCGCGATGTGGGTGGGCGAGGATGCGGACAATCCGATTCCCGCGGAGTTCCTGCCCCGTCCGGGCGGGGCCGGGGGTGAACGCTGATGGAGATCGGCCGGCTGGACACGTTCCTGCGCTACTTCTCGAACATCCGCGGGCGCACGATGCGCGTGATCGCGTGTGTCCCGGCCGAGCGCCTCGAATGGCGGCCGAAGGACGGAGCTTTCTCGTTCGGTGACCTGATCCGCCACCTCGCGGCGGCCGAGCGCTGGATGTTCGCGGAGAACGTCGCAGGCCGGCCCAGCCGCTACCCCGGCCACGGCCCGGAGCTGGCCGAGGGCATGCCCGCCGTGCTGGCGTACATGGAGCGCATGCACGCGGAGGCAATGGAGATCTTCGGTGCGCTCGGGCCCGGGGAGCTGGCGCGTCCGTGTACGACGCCGGGCGGCGAGCTGACCACGTGGAAGTGGCTGCGCGCGATGGTCGAGCACGAGGTCCACCACCGCGGGCAGATCTACCTCATGCTCAACCAGCTGGGTGTGTCGACGCCACCGCTCTACGGCCTCACGTCCGAGGAGGTCCGGGCGCGCAGCGTAAGCGGCGGGGACCCTTCCTCTCAGCGCACCTCGAGCCAGTCGCCGGACGGATCGCCGGGCTGATACGGCGCATCGGTCCGCTTCGCGATCACGCCGCCCCACGCGCCCGACTGCAGCCTCGCCTTCGCCGTGCGCGCATCGCGCACGACCTCGGTGAGCGTCACGCCATCGCCCGCATCGGCGGCGATCGCTTCGAGTCGCGCCCGCCGCACGTCCCATGGTTCGCCGAGCAGCACATCGCCGCCCTCGAACAGCAGGTCCATGGCGTGGAACCCGCCGTCCGCACCGGTGACGACGCCGTCGAGGACCAGGCCGGGGTGCGTCGCAGCGAGCACGGCCAGCCGTTCGACCAGCGCGGGGTGCCGGCGCGTCACGTCGCGGCCCAGCGCGAGCAGGCGGATCGAATCGGCCGTCACGTACGCGTGCAGCCGGGTGCCCGACAGGGCGGGCTCGTAGATCCACGCCCGCCCGCGCGGAAGCGCGTCGCCGGGGGTTGCACGCATCGGCGCGATCGCGTCGGACGACCACGTGTCGCTGCCCGCGTCGGTCGCGATCTCCTCCAGCGTCCGACCCGTCTCGACGGACGTGATGTACGCCTCCGTGATGTCGAAGCCGGGCTTGGCGTAGCGGTCGCGGTGCTTGATGACCAGCCACTTGGGTTTCGCGCCACCATCGGTCCGCACCAGGGCCCACGACCCGCGCAACCGCTCGCCTTCCAGGAAGAAGCTGATCTTGCCGGCGGCGTGACCCTCCGTCATGGCGCTCTCGTGGTCCTCATTCGCACGGGCCTCGTCCGGCCAGTACGTGCCGCGGTCCCACAGCAGGACCGTGCCGCCGCCGTACTCGCCTTCCGGAATCGTGCCCTCGAACGAGTTGTACTCCATCGGGTGGTCCTCGACCTCCATGGCCAGCCGTTTGTCCGCGGGATCGACGGACAGCCCGCGCGGTACGGCCCACGACTTCATGACGCCATGGACCTCGAGGCGGAGATCGTAGTGCAGTGCGGTGGCATCGTGCTTCTGGATCACGAACTGCAGCGCGCCCGCCGGCCCCGCGTCGAGCGGTGCTCCGCTCGGCTCGGGCGTCTTTGCGAAATCGCGTTTGCGGCGGTACTCGGCGAGCGCGTCAGCGCGCGATCTGTCGGGCATCACCGATCTCGCTGACCGCGCACGGGGCTGTCAGCCGCGGCCGCGCTTGCGCTCTTTGGACGGCACGCTGATGCGGCCGCGCACGTCACGGTGTTCGAGGCTGCCGGATCCGTCCGCGCTGACGGTCAGGTCGCCGCCGACATCGACCACGCGGATATCGCCGGATCCGTCGCGCACCGTGACGGAACCGGTCACGCGCCGGATGGTCAGTTCGCCGGAACCATCCACGACCGTGACATCGCCGTCCACACCCTCGATCGTGACCTCGCCGGACCCGTCACGGACCTCGATCGAGCCGCGGATGTCACGCAGGACCACCTCGCCCGAACCGTCGCGCAGGCGCAGTGCGCCCGTGCCCGAGATCTCGGCTTCGCCGCTGCCGTCCTCGACGTCCATCTCCACGCCCTGGGGCACTTCGATGACCATGTCGAGCGAAGCGTACCAGCGGCCCGGGAAACGGAACCCGGCGCTCTCGACGCGCGCGGCCTCGACCCGGATCTCGGACCCGGACCGGCCCGTCTCGAGCGTCAGGCGCTCGAGGAGTTGCGCGCTCGATGCACAGGCGCGCGCACGCACCCGCACCTCGCGCAGGCCGGGTCGTCCCTCGATGCGCAGGGCGCCGGCCCGTGCCACGACAACCACGCGGTCTCCAGGCGAAGCGGCCAGCGTGGCGGCGCGCTCGGCTTCGTGTTCGCAGTCGGGCGACTGCGCCGGGACCGGCGCGGCGGCGAGCAGGGCGGCAAGGGCAAGCGAAACGTGCATCATCGGGCTCCTGTCGTGGGGAAGCGGGCGCTGCTCGTCCGTACGGCACGCGCCGGACCGGAGATTCGCGCACGGTTGGATACGCCCGCAGCCACGCAGGGTTGGCGCCCTGCCGCCGGACGGCCCGCGGGCCCTGCCGGGTCGCGAGCCACGGGCGCTCCCCTCTACCGCGCCGGCTCCATCTTCCAGAAGGCGATGCCCCCGGCCTGCTGGCCGAGCTCGGCGGAGGCGACGCGCCGCATCGAGGCGATCTCGAAGACGTCGACCTTGCCGGGCTCCGCGCCCACGCCCTCGACACTGACGAACGCGTACTTCGAATCGGGCGACAGGACGACGCCGTGCACCACGGTCGTCGACGTCTCCGTGCGGCCGCGGCTCGTGCCACTGGCCAGATCGAAGAACTCGACGCTCTGCGCCGCCTTCAGCGTGGCCACCAGCGTCGTGCCGTCGGGCGTGACGGCCAGGTTGTAGGGTGCCCGGCCCGTCGCGAATCTGCGCAGCAGCGTCCACGTCGCGAGATCGATCTCCAGGATCTCGTCACTGCGGTTGCACGCGACGTAGATGCGCTTGCCGTCCGGGCCCGGCTGCGCCCACGTGGGCGAGCACGTGGGGCTGTGCGTCATGGCCCCGCCCGCGTGGGCGCCGTGGTCCAACGCGGCGTGCGCATCGAGCGCGCGCTCCGAGCCTTTCGCGACGCTGAAGCGGCGCGAGACCTCGAACGTGCGCGTGTCCAGCTCGACCAGCTGGTCGTCCATCATGCACGCCGAGTACTGGAAGATGCCGCCCGCGCCCATGCGGCTGCCGTGCGGCATGACACACGTCTCGGTGCGCGCGACCTCGACGTTGTCCGGCGTGTACACGACGGATACCGAGGACGGGACCATGTCGCCGTGCAGATTGAAGTTCACGACGAAGGCGTACAGCCCGTCCGGCGTCACGTCGAGCGTGGCCGGGAACATGCCCAGCGGGACGGGCGGGCCGACCACCGTGTCGGGTCCGATCTCGTACTTCCAGTACGCGCCATCGGGCATCCCGTGGCCGGTCGTCATGTGCAGCCACCGGCCGTCCCGCGAGATGGCCACGCCATGCGGTCCTTCCGTCTCGGTGGCGTACAGCCCTACCGGGATCGTCTTCTCGACCGTGATGCCGTCCGGCCCGAAGCGCACGCGGTGCATGAGGTCCGCAGATTCGGCCAGCACGTACACCCAGTAGTTCGCGTCCGGCTTTGCCGGTGCCATGCCCTGCGCCGCCAGCGGCGAGGCGGCGGCCGACGCGAGGAACACGGCCAGCAGGAGGCCCGTGCAGGGCCGGGAACGGGGCCGCATCGGCTTGCGGCGAACTGCGCTGGAAGACATCTTGGACCACCTGTCGGAGGAGGGCTTGCCGAGTATGCGGTCGGGCCGCGGGGCCGGGCCGCTTCGTTGTCCTGTGAACCGCTTCTGCGCTTGCCGAACCGTACGATCCCGTGACACGGAGTGCCTGCCCATGTCCACCATGCAGCGCGTGAACCTCGTCGCTTTCATCGTCGCTGTCGCGGCGCTCGCCGCTCCCGCTGCCGCCCAGCAGGGCAACCTCGATGCGGGTCTGCGCGTGGTCCGGCTCACCGCCGAGCCGGCCCAGCTGACCGTCGAAGCCGGTCAGACGGTGCCTCTCAAGGTGACGGCTCTCGATGAAGCCGGCAACCCCGTCGAGGACGCCGCGATCCGCGTCGGCGCACCGCGCAATACGGTGCGTTACACCGAAGGCGGCGTCACGGGCATCACGGCCGGTTCCTACCGCATCACGGCGTCCGTGATCCTGCCGCCCGACGCGACACGCGAGCCTGCAACGCTCGAGATCCCGGTCACGGTCACATGGCCAGCCGTCGCCCGGCTCGAAATCCAGCGGGCGGACGGAGCGCTATACGCAGGCTCGACGCTGACGCACACCGTGCGCGCCTTCCACGCCGACGGCAGCGAGCGGCCAGGCGCGGAGCCGGCCTGGTCCAGCTCCGATGACGGCGTCGCGACGGTCGACCGGTTCGGCAACGTGACCGCACACCGGCCCGGCAACGTCACGATCAGCGTGCGCATCGATGGCGCGACGGCGACGGTCCGCCACACGAGCCGCGCCTTCCCGGCCACCCGCCTCGAGATCCGTACGAGCGCCGACGTCGCCCGGACCGGCGATGTCATCGACCTCGAGGCCGCGGCCACGGACGCGGGCGGCCGCGCCGTCGCCGATGTGCCCGTCACCTGGAGCTACCTCTTCGAGCCGGACGACTCGATCCGCGCGCCGGGCGCCGCCGGCATCGTGCGCGACGGCAAGTTCGTCGGCGAGGTTGCGGGCCTGTACACGATCGTTGCGACGTCCGGCCCGATCGCCGCCCGCAAAGTCATCGATGTACGGCCGCGCAATGTCGTGCAGAATGTGCAGATCATGGGCCAGGGCCAGGTCAGCAACGTGCACACATCCGATCTGTGGATCTACGAAGGCCTGGACGGCCGGGACTACGCCGTGACCGGGACGTGGGGCGCGGACGGATACGCTTACTTCTGGGACGTGACCGATCCGTCGAATCTCGCGAAGATCGATTCGATCCGCGTCGACGCGCGCACCGTCAACGACGTCAAGGTCTCGCCGTCCGGCCGCTACGCGGCGCTGTCCCGCGAGGGAGCGTCCAACCGCCGCAACGGCGTCGTGATCATCGACCTGGCCGATCCGCGTCGCCCGCGTATCGCGTCGACCTACGACGACGGCCTGACCGGCGGCGTGCACAACATGTTCGCCACCGAGGACTACCTGTTCGCGCTGTCCGCGGGTGACAAGTACGTGATCCTGGATGTGCGCGATCTGGCGAATCCGAAGTACGTGAGCGAGTACAACCATCCCGACTCGCGCATCCACGACGTCTGGGTCGAGGACGGGTTCGCGTACTCGAGTGAATGGGGCAACGGCGTCGTCATCGTCGATGTCGGCAACGGTCGCTACGGCGGCTCGATCGAGAACCCGAAGTTCGTCACCAACATCCCGTACCCGGTCGGCGCCACGCACGCCGCCTTCCCGTACCGGCAGCAGAGCACCGGCAAGCTGTACCTCTTCCTCGGCGATGAGATCATGTCCCGCGACGGCGCGGCCTGGAGCGGCGCCGGCCTGCAGCGCATCCCGCAGCAGGGTGGCACGCCCAGCGTGACGCGCGGCTACTACCACATCATCGACGCGACCGACCCGTTCAACCCGAAGGACGTCGCGCGCTACGAGGCGAAGGAGTTCGGCACGCACAACCTCTGGGTCGAGAACGACATCCTCTATTCGGCCTACTACGAGGGCGGGCTGCGCGTGGTCGACGTCTCCGGCGAGCTGATGGGCAACCTGGCCACGCAGGGCCGCGAGATCGCCGTGTTCAAGGCGTTCGACCCGAAGGGCTACGCACCCAACGCGCCGATGACCTGGGGCGCGCAGCCCTGGAAAGGCCACGTCTTCTTCTCGGACTTCAACAGCGGGTTGTGGGCCGTGAAGCTGCAGCCGCGCCAGCGGGTGGTCAGCTGACACCCGCGGGAAACGAGGAAACCCGATGCGCAACCTGACCTGTCTGCTCGCCACCCTGGCGGCGCTGGCCGGGCCGGCCTCGGCGCGTGCGCAGGAAGCGGCGCTCGAGGCGGGCCTGCGCGTGCGCGCGCTGCGTGCCGAACCCGCTGAAGTCCGGCTCATCGCCGGTCAGACGCTCCCCTTCCGCGTGGTCGCGCTCGACGCGGCCGGCCAGGTCGTCGCCGACGCCCCGCTGCGCGTGACGGCCCGCCGCACCGGCGATGGCGCGGTGCGCGTCGGGCCGGACGGCGTGACCGGCATCAGCGCGGGCGTGAACGAGATCGTCGCGACCGTCGTGCTGCCGCCCGACGCGGCCACGCCGCCGCTTACGCTGCGCGTGCCGGTCGTCGTGTCGTGGCCCGGCATCGCGCGCGTCGAAGTCTCGACCAGCCCGGGCCGGCTGTACACGGGCACGATGTTGCGTCACCGCGCCCGCGCCTTCCACGCGGACGGCTCGGAGCGGCCCGAGCCGGCCGTCGAGTGGAGCAGCTCGGACGCCAGTGTCGCGGCGGTCGATCGCCACGGCTACGTGAGCGCTGAGCGCGCGGGCAATGTCACGATCACGGCCCGCATCGAGGGCCGGTCGGCCACCGTGAACCACGCGGTGGCGCAGTTCACCGGACAGCACGCGCGCATCGAACTGCCCGCCGAACGCGTGCGCGTGGGCGATGTCGTGCCGCTCACGGCGCATGTGACGGGCGCGGACGGGCGCGTGGTGCCCGACGTGCCGGTGGCGTGGACCTACACGTTCACGCCCGACGACTCGATCCGTGCGCCCGGCGCACCCGGCCTGATCGACCGCGACCGGTTCGTCGCCGAGGTGCCCGGCCGGTACACGCTGCTGGCGCACGCCGGGCCGCTCACGACCCGCGCCGTGCTGGACGCGCGCCCGCGGCGCGCGATCCGGCCGATCCGGCCCGTCGGACACGGCCCGGTCACGCACGTGCACACGTCGGACCTGTGGGTCTGGGCAGGCCGTGACGGCCGCGACTACGCCGTGACCGGCACGTGGGGCGCGGACGGCTGGGCGTATTTCTGGGACGTGACCGATCCGTCGAACCTGGTGAAAACGGACTCGATCCGCGTCGACGCGCGCACCGTCAACGACGTCAAGGTCTCGCCCGACGGACGCTACGCGGCGCTGTCCCGGGAAGGCGCCTCCAACCGCCGCAACGGCGTCGTCATCCTCGACCTGGCCGATCCGGCGCACCCGAAGATCGCCTCGGTCTACGACGAAGGCCTGACCGGTGGCGTCCACAACATGTTCGCGACGCGCGACTACCTGTTCGCACTGTCCGCCGGCGACAAGTACGTGATCCTGGATGTCCGCGATCTGGCGAATCCGAAATACGTGAGCGAGTACAACCACCCCGACTCGCGCGTCCACGATGTCTGGGTCCACGACGGCATCGCGTACTCCAGCGAGTGGGGCACGGGCGTCGTCATCGTCGACGTCGGCAACGGGCGGTACGGCGGCACGATCGAGAACCCGAAGTTCGTGACCAGCATCCCGTACCCGGTCGGCCGGACGCACGCCGCGTTCCCGTACCACCAGGCGAGCACGGGCCGGACTTACCTGTTCCTGGGCGACGAGATCATCGGGCGCGGTGAGGGCGCCGCGTGGCAGGGCATGCCGGACGCGGGCCAGCGCGGCGGGACGCCCGAGGTCACCTCCGGCTACTACCACGTCATCGATGCGACCGACCCGCTGAACCCGCGCGACGTGGCGCGCTACGAGGTCCCCGAGTTCGGCACGCACAACCTGTGGATCGAGGACGACATCCTGTTCGCCGCGTACTACGAGGGCGGCGTGCGCATGGTCGACGTGTCCGGCGAACTGCTCGGCAACCTGGCCGATCAGGACCGCGAGATCGCCGTGTTCAAGTCATTCGACCCGAACGGCTTCGTCGCCAACGCGGCCATGGTCTGGGGCGCGCAGCCGCACAAGGGCCACGTTTTCTTTGCGGATCATTATTCGGGCATCTGGGTGGTGAGGTTCTAGGGAGAGGGAGAGTTTTACGGGAAGGGTTGAGGGCGGAGGGGAAGGGGAAAGGGGGAAGGGCGTTCACCTGGGGGTGCTGATGGGTTGGAGAGGGCTGGTTATTCTCGTGGCGCTGGTCGCGGCGGGGGTGGGGG
>JBFFZF010000034.1:0-29921 GCA_041568755.1 Longimicrobiales bacterium
CGGTACGACATCGTGTCGAGCCAGCGTCGCGCTTCGTCATCGTTCGCGAAGCGGCGCAGGGCACCGCTTCGGTACCACGCCAGCACGGCGCTGCGGCTCGCTGCGCTGATCGGTGCGTCCGCCAGGTCGCGCCGGACCATGTCGACCACCCAGCGGTCACTGCCGCTGTCGGCCCCGGCGAAGAAATGACCGACACTCGTGTTCTCCTGCAGGCCGCGCACCAGATAGCCGTAATTGTCGTTGCAGAAGCCGAGCGACCGGCGGGTGTCCGGCCACTCCGCGTAGGTGAACGATCGAGGGATGCCCAGCTCGCCGTACCACCAGGGATCGCCGCGCGCGGTGTCCGGATCCGTGACCTCCGGCGGGATGAAGAACCCGTTGGCGCCCTGCGGTGCGATCAGGTGCGTGCCGCCCACGTCGAAGGCGTTCTCCTTGGCTTCGCCGCCGAACACGGGATGGTTGTCCAGCACCAGACAGGTCTGGCCCGGCTGCCGTCGCCTCGCAAACTCGACGGCCGCGCCCAGTCCCGCCATGCCCGCGCCGACGATCACGAGATCGTAATCCTCGGCCGAGGCAAAACGCGCGGGCAGCACGTCGAACTCGCCATCCCGGATGCGGTGTGCGGTGCTCACGACGTCGGGCGTGTTGCCGTGTGACAGGCGGTAGTCGCCCACGCCGCCGTACCCGTACCATTCGTCGCCGAGCGCGGGCACGTCCGCGGCCGGCGTGGCACAGCCGGGCGCGACGCGCGTCAGCAGGGCGCCACCGACGCCGATCGCGATGCCATTCACGAAGTCGCGGCGCGTGATGCCGCGCGGGTGCGTGTCGGCCAGAGGACCTCCGGCGCCGTGGCTCAGAGCGCGCGCTCGCGGTAGCAGGCGATTGCGTTCATGACGGGGCCGTCACCCGCCCGCCAGGAACGCGACTTCCTCGCCTCGTCCCGTCATCTCCCAGCGGATCAGCGAGACGGGGATGACGCCGGACGCGTTGAAGGCGTCCATGAAGGCGCGCAGCGAGAACGACGAGCCCTGCTGCAGCGCCCACTCGCCGAACAGCTGCTCGATCTGGATCTTGCCGACCAGATAGCTCGTGCCGTAGCCGGGCTGCTGGAGATACAGGTGCTGCTCGCCCCAGACCGTGTTCCCGTCCATCCGCAGCCAGCCGCGCGGCGTCCACTCCACCGTGAAGGCGGCGGCATCTTCGAGCGTCGACACATTGCCGTGCATCATCAGGTCGCCGAGCGCGCGCGCGGCGCGCTGCGCCAGCAGGATCCAGATCAGTTCCCGGGCACGCGGCCGGCTGTCGAACAGCCCGGCATGCATCATCATCTCTTCCATGCCCGTGGCCATGCCCTCGGCCCGGCCGTCGAAGATGTTGTAGAGGAGCGGCACGCGCCGGATCGGACTGGTATGCGGCTCCCGGGCCATGCGCGCCAGATCGAACCAGTGGTAACCGTGCGTGCGCATGACCAGCCCATCGCGGTAGTTCACCTCGCTGAAGAACTCGCGCGGCCCGTCGGCCGCCGAGAACCTGCCGATGCGCTCGCGCAGCGCGCCATCCATGTAGTCGCGTACGCTCACGACATCGGCCTCTTCGAGGAACGACATGTACTCCGTCACAGCCTGGTTGAGCAGCCGATCGTACTCGGCGGCACTCGCGATCGGCGTGAGCGGCGCCCGCCCGCGGTTGCGATGCTCTTCCAGACGCAGTGCTGCGTGCGCGCGCGCCAGCTCACGGCCCATCATCGCGGCCAGCTCGCGCCACGTGAACGGGACCAGATGCACGTTGCGCAGGTACCAGTCGTAATTCTCTTCGCCCACGCCAGAAGGACCCGTTCGCCCGGCTGACTCCGCCTCGAGCCACTCCAGGAACGACTCTGTCGCCGCCAGCGCATCGCGAACCTCGGCCTCGAGGGCGGGCCGCGTGCCCGCGATCCGCCCGGCCAACGCGATCAGATCGGCGCGCTGCGTGCGCGTCGCACGGATGCCGGCCACCCAGAGGTCCCGCGCATTGCCCGTCAGATTCGTGCGCGCCTGCGCGAGCAGCGGTGCGATCCGGCGCAGGCCTTCCGCGACGCTTTCGGCGCCGGCATCATCCAGCGGCCAGTCGTAGCTCCACAGCTCGAGCGCACCCCAGGCCACCGGCCCTTCGCGCGCCGGCACGTCGCTCTGCGAGGGGAACACCGTCAGATAGAACGCCGGGTCGCGCTCCCACGGCCGCAACACCCGAAGATCGAAGTCGAGCCCGTTCATCTCGGCGCGCACCAGGTGGTGGTCGATCTGCTGCGCGATCGGCCAGCCGGAAAAATCGATCGCCATCAGCCTGGCCTGCAGAGCAGGCAGCGCCGACCGCTGCACCGCCATCGCGGCCGCCGAGTAGTCCGGCACGCCGTCCGGCACGGGCGGCCGCTGGAATACGCGCCACTCCTCGAACAGCGCGACCAGGTCTTCATAACGCGTGCTTGCCACTGCGCCGGGCTCCGCCCCGGGACCCGCACAGGCAGGCAGGAGAATCAGGAGGAGTGCGGGCGTGAACAACGAACGGGGCGTCGTGCGGCGCGGCACGGCGCGCGCGCTGGCGGACCGGACCGACGGACGTACCATGGGCGGGTCTCCGGCTGCGGTGTCGCGACGGCCGACTCCGGTGAGCCCCGCCGTCGCACGGGTGTGTGCGTGGTACGATCAGTGCCGGCCGGCCGCGGCCGGCCAGCCCGGCACGGCGAGGACGCGGCCGTCCAGTCCGTCCGGCACCGGCAGGCCGAGTCGCGCCGCGAGTGTGGGCGCCAGATCCACCGTCCTCGCCATGGCGTCCGACGCCCCGGGCTCGACGCCGGCGCCCAGAAAGATGAGCGGGACACCGCGGTCGTACAGATAGGGCGTGCCATGCGAGCTGCCGCGCGGCACGCTCAGCAATGTGCCCTCGGCAAAGCGGATCCACAGCCCGGACCGGCCCAGCGCACCGGTCATCCGGCCCGGATAATACGAGTTCCGGTACAACACCACGAAACTGTCCGCCGGCGCCGTGGACGCAAGCAGATCCTCGGTCATCACGGCCGCCACGATGTCGTTCGCCTCGAGCAGCCGGGCGGCACGGGCACGGACCTCCTCCAGATCACCGGTGCCGGCACCCTCGTTCGCAGCCTGGACCATCGCGCGCAACGCACCGAAGCTCAGCCGACGCGCCGGCTGGCCCCACTCGGCCAGCAACTCCGGCTCCACCATGATGCCGTGATCCGCCGAGAGCGCGAGCACCCACCGGCCCTCGCCAGCGCGCGCGTCCAGGAACTCCACCAGCCGGCCCAGCAGCCGGTCCAGCCGCAGCAGATTGTCCAGCTGCTCGAGGCTCGTCGGCCCGTATTCGTGCCCGACCGCATCGACCTGCGAGAACGAGATCGCCAGATAGTCCGTGCGGTCGTCCCGGCCCAGGTCGAGCGCCTCCGCGCCCGCCATCGCGAACGCCAGCGTCGCCGCGTCCGGGAAGGGAACCTCCGAATACCAGATGTTGCGTGCAATCTGCGTCGTGTCCGCCGCCTCCGCCCACGTGTGCGGAAACATCACATGCACGCCGTCCGCTTCGTAGACCGCAGAATCCGGACGCGCCCGCTCGACCACACCCGCCGGAACCGTGCTCTCCCAAAGCGTATCTCCCAGCGCCCACGGCATGGTCGCATTGAACGCCGTGACCCAGTCCGGCACCTCCGCGCGGTAGTACGTCGACGTCACGAACCGGCCCAGCACCGGCTCCATCCAGTAGACGTGGCTGCGCGTCCGCCCGGCCAGCGGGATTGCCGACCGATCCTTGCGCGAGACCGACAGGATCCGCGCATCCGGGTCCGCCGCCGCCAGCCAGTCCGCGAAACCGTCGCGCCGCAGATTCGCCGGCGACCGGCCCCCGATCAGCGGGATACCCACGATCGGCGACGTCGAATCCGATACGGAATAGACCGCGCGCCAGCTCCCGCCCACCGGCTCGAACCAGTCGTTCGCGACCACGCCGTGACGCGACGGGAATACGCCGGTCCCCAGCGTCGCATGCCCCGCCGCCGTCTCCGTCAGCGCATGCTCGTGGACCGCGTTCGGGAACCGGTAACCCTCGTCCAGCAGTCTGCGGAATCCGCCCGTGAACACGTCCGCGTAGCGATCCAGCAGATGCGTGGCCAGCTGGTCCACGACCACGACCACGGCCAGCCGCGGCCTGGCCTGCGAAAGGCCGGCCTCCTGCGCGGCCGCCACGGCCGGTACCCCGAGGGCCGCCCCCGCCAGGAACAGGCCCGCCCGCACGTCCATGCGTTTCATGCCCGGCGTATACACCGGATGCCGCCCCGATGGCAAGGCCCCGGGCCAGCCCCGGCGATCGCGGGGCCGTGACGGGCGGGTCGACCCGCTTGACAAGGGGCGGCGCGCGCGCCATGATATACCCAAGGGGGGTATCCCTTCAGCGCCCGGCACACAGCGCGCGCCTGACGGGAAGTCAGGCCCTGACAACACGCGCACACGCCCGGCGACCGAATTGCCGGCGCATGAGCCGAACGAAACGGGAGGCGTTCACGATGAGCCCAGCACGAGCCGGCAGCCGACGGAGCACGCGCCGGAAGAGCGCCGCCCCGGGCACCGCGGAAGCGGGCGGCCGCGAACCGCCGCGCAGCGCGCACGGCGTCGAACCGGCGCTGCAGGCCAGGGCCCTCACGCGGCTGCGCCGCATCGAGGGGCAGGTGCGGGGGCTGCAGCGCATGGTCGAGGAGGGTCGTTACTGCGCCGACATCCTGACGCAGATCTCGTCCGTCCAGGAGGCTCTGCGCGCCGTGGGCAAACTGCTCATGCGCAACCATCTCGAGCACTGCGTTACGGACGCGCTCCGCTCGGGCGACCGGCTGGACGCCGAGCGCGCGTACCAGGAAGTTCTGGAACTCATGTATACGCATGCGCGCTGACGCGCGCATGAGGGAGAGGGAGAGGGAGAGTTGAAGGGGAAGGGAGAAGGTGAAGGGACAGGGGGACTCCCTCCCCCTTCCCCCTCCCTCCTCCCTTCACCCCTCCCCTTCAACTCTCCCTCTCCCTCTCCCTTTCAGTTCAAGGAGGCCGGAATTGCCCGCGAAGCTCACGATCCCGGTCGCCGGGATGACATGCGCGGCGTGCGCGGTTCGCATCCAGCGGAAGCTGGAGCGGGGTGAGGGTGTGGAGGACGCGGTCGTGAATTACGGGACCGAGCGTGCCACGGTGTCTTACGATCCGGCGGTGGCGGATGCGGCGGCACTGGTGGGCATGGTGCGGGCTGCGGGTTACGAGGCGCGTACGGAGCGCATCATTCTGCCGGTCGCGGGGCTGGAGTGGGCGGCCACGGTGGAGCCGCTGGAACGCGAGGTGCTGGCCGCGCCCGGGGTGATCGCGGCGCGCGCGAACATCGCGACGGGCGAGGTGCGTGTCGAGGTCCTGCCGGAGGCGACCGCGGAGGCGCTGGCGGAAGCGGTCCGGCGCGCCGGCTATCGACTCGCGGGCCCTGTCGCGACGACGGACCCGGTCGAACGCGAGCGCACGGCGCGCGAGCGGGAAGTGCGCGAGCTGCGCGGCCGGTTCGTGTTCGCGGCGGTGATCGGTGTCATCGCCATGATCCTGTCGATGCCGCTGATGACCGCGATGCACGGCCCGGTCGATCTGTTCGGGCGGGTGATGATACCGCTGGCGCACGCGTTGAACGCGGCGCTGCCCGGACTGGCTTCGCTGTCCCACGACACGCTCCGCTGGACGCTGCTCGTGCTGACGACGCCCGTGCTGTTCTGGTCGGGGCGCATGTTCTTCCGCGGGGCGTACAGCGGTCTGCTGCACGGCACGGCGGACATGAACACGCTCATCGCGCTGGGCACGGGATCTGCCTGGGCGTACAGTGCGGTGGTGACGGTCGTGCCGGAATTCTTCACCCGCGCCGGCCTTCCGGCTGACGTGTACTTCGAAGCGGTGCCGGTCATCATCGCGCTGATTCTGCTGGGCAAGATGCTGGAGGCCAGGGCGAAGTCGCGGACCTCATCGGCGATCCGCGCGCTGGCGGGGCTGGTGCCGAAGACGGCTCGCGTGGTGCAGGACGGCGTGGAGATCGACGTCGCGATCGAAGCCATCGTTGCGGGCGCGACCGTGCGCGTGCGCCCGGGCGAGCGGATCCCGGTCGACGGCCGGGTGATCGATGGCCGCAGCGCCGTCGACGAGTCGCTGCTGACCGGTGAACCGATCCCGATCGAGAAGGGTCCGGGTGACGAGGTGGTGGCGGGCACGATCAACGCCAGCGGCTCGTTCCGTTTCCGCGCCGAGCGCGTAGGTCGGGACACGGTCCTCGCGCAGATCGTGCGCATGGTCGAGGACGCGCAGGCCACGAAAGCGCCGATCCAGCGGCTGGCGGACCGCATTGCCGGCGTGTTCGTCCCCATCGTCGTCGGCATCGCGCTCGTCGCGCTGATCGTCTGGCTGCTGCTGGGGCCCAGTCCGGCGCTGCTGTTCGCGCTCAGCGCGTTCGTGACGGTGCTGATCATCGCCTGTCCGTGTGCGCTGGGCCTGGCGACACCGACGGCCGTGATGGTGGGGACCGGCGCGGGTGCCGAGCGCGGCGTGCTGTTCCGCGGCGGCGCGAGTCTCGAACTGATGGGCGGGGTCGATGTGATCGTGCTCGACAAGACCGGCACGATCACGCAGGGCCGCCCGGCCGTCGTCGACGTCGTGGTCGCGCAGCGGGCGAAGGCCGGCGCGGCCGGCGCGCGGGTCGCCACGGATGCACCGGACGACGCGGTGCCGGACGTGGACCAGCTGCTGCGCCTGGCGGCCTCGGTCGAGGCCGCGTCCGAGCACCCGCTGGGCGCGGCGATCGTGGAGGCCGCACGGGCGCGCGGTCTCGCGCCCGCTCAGCCGGAGGCGTTCGACTCGTTCGGTGGTCGTGGTGTCGAAGCCGTCATCGATGGGCGGCAGGTGCTCGTGGGTAACGCCGGGCTGCTGGAAAAGCGTGGCATCGATGCCGGCGCCCTGGCTGACCGCGCGACCGTCGAGGAGGAGCAGGGCCGGACGGCCGTGTTCGTCGCCGTGGACGGTGAGGTCGCGGGGCTGATCGCGATCGCGGATCCCGTGAAGCCGTCCAGCCGTGAGGCGATCGCCGGGCTGCGCGACCTGGGCCTCGACGTCCTCATGCTCACCGGCGATGCGGAGCGCACGGCGCGCGCCGTCGCGAACGACGTGGGCATCGAACGCGTATTCGCGCAGGTCCTGCCGCGCGACAAGGCCGACGTGGTCGCCGGACTGCAGCGCGAGCGCGGGGCGCGGGTGGCGATGGTCGGCGATGGCGTGAACGACGCGCCCGCGCTGGCCCGGGCCGATGTCGGCATCGCGATCGGTACGGGCACCGACGTGGCCGTCGAGGCCTCCGACGTCACCCTGACGGGCGGCGATCTGCGCGGCGTCGTCACCGCGGTCCGGCTGTCACGTCGCACGATGCGTGTGATCCGGCAGAACCTGTTCTGGGCCTTCTTCTACAACGTGCTGGGCATCCCGATCGCGGCCGGCGTGCTCTATCCGTGGTGGGGGATCCTGCTTTCACCCGTGTTCGCGAGCGCGGCCATGGCGGCCAGCTCGGTCACGGTCGTGACCAACTCACTGCGTCTGCGCAGGCTGGCCCGGACGGCCTGAGCCGTGCACGGCCGGGCGGCCTTGCGGCGACGCAACGCGTCCACATTTTTGGGAGTCGGAAGGAAGGAGACCATGGCAAGCGTGACATTGAAAGTCGAAGGCATGACGTGCCAGCACTGCGTCCGCGCGGTGCAGGACGCGCTCGAGCGCCAGAACGGTGTGGAACGCGCGAAGGTCGATCTGCAGGCGGGTCGCGCCGTCGTCGATTACGACGCGAACCTCGCCTCGCCCGGCGCGCTCGCAATGGCCGTGATGGACGAGGGGTACACCGCCGAGGAAATCGCATGAAGCCTGCTTGGCGGGGTCCTGCGCGTACGTGGCTGGGCGTCGTCGTGGCTGTCGCTGCCTGCCAGGCGCCGGCGCCCGCCGCGGACACGGCGCCGGCGTCCACCCGGACACCGGTCGTCGAGCCGGGCTGGCAATGGTCGATGGATCGCGTGCTGCAGACGGTGAACGCCGTGCGGGCGGGCCGCAGCCTGGCGCCAACCAGCTGGCCGGACGGCGGCCGCGTCGCCGTGCTGTTCTCCTTCGACGTGGACAACGAGACGGTTTCGCTGCGCTTCGGGCAGCCGACGGTGGGTGAGCTGTCCCAGGGCCAGTACGGCGGTCGGGCCGCGCTCGGCCGCGTCGTCGCGGCCCTCGACCGGCACGCCATCCCGGCGACGTTCTTCATCCCGGCCGTCAGCCTGCGTCTCAATCCCGGCATGGCCGATGTCATCCGCGCGGCCGGTCATCACGAGTTCGCGGTACACGGCTGGATCCACGAGATGAACACGGAGATGCCTGCGGAGATCGAGCGCGAGATGGTGATGCGCGCCATGCGCGAACTCGAGGAAATGACCGGTTACCGGCCGGTCGGCTATCGGGCGCCGTCCTGGAACTTCAGCCCCAACACGCTCGCCATCGTGCGCGAGCTCGGGTTCCTGTACGACAGCTCACTCATGGCGGATGACGCGCCGTACGAGATCATGGCCGATGGCCAGCCGACGGGCATCGTGGAGCTGCCGGTCGAATGGATCCTGGACGACGCGCCTCTGCTCAACCCGCGTGGCAACAGCTTCGCGACGCCGCGCGAGCTGCTGCAGATCTGGAAGGACGAATTCGACCGGGCCTACGAGGAACGCGGCATGTTCCTCCTGACACTGCACCCGCACGTCATCGGCCATCGTTCACGGATCATCGTGCTGGAGCAGCTGATCGACTACATCCGCGCGAAGCCGGGCGTCTGGTTCGGCACGCACCGCGCCGCCGCCGAGCACGTCCGGCCCGCGCCACAGGCAGGGCATCCGTGATCGGGGCCCTCGCGGGTGTCGCAGGCGCGGTCTTCCTGATCGGCGCGGCCTCCGTCCTGCCGCGCGAAAGACAGCCGCACTTCTTCGCCATCCTGCTCGGCGTCGCGGCCGGCATCTACACGGGCGCGGATCTGGCCGCGGGCGTGCTGGCGACGACGGGGCTGGCCGCGCTGGCGGGGTTCGTCCTGGCGGCGGCGTTCAGCATGGACCGGCCGGGCGTGCTCGCCCTGCTGTGGTTCGCGCACGCCGCGTGGGACGCGTTCCACTACGTCGGCGGGCTGCCTGTTCGCCTGCCTGCCGACTACCTGATCGCCTGCTTCGCCGCCGACATCGTCTGGGGCGTGTGGCTGTTCTCGCTGCGCCCGCGCAGCGCCGTCGTGCAACCAGACGCCTGAGACGTTCGTAGGTGAAGGGTGTCACCGCTGCGGTGCACACCGTCCCCCGAACGAGCGCGGCCGTGAACGATGCCCGCTGGTCCGTCTGCATGCAGTGGCACGACCTGCTGTTCGCGCACTGGCCCGTTCCGGCGGCTGCCCTGCGGCCGCTCGTTCCCGAAAGTCTGGACATCGAAACGTTCGACGGCGACGCGTGGATCGGCATTGTGCCGTTCCGCATGGCCGGTGTACGGTTGCGACGCTGGCCGCCGGTGCCGGGGACGGTCCGCTTTCCCGAGCTGAACGTACGGACGTACGTCGTGCCGGGCGCGGGCAGCGCCGCCGGCGAGCACCGGCCCGGCGTCTGGTTCTTCAGCCTGGATGCGGCCAGCAACCTCGTCGTGCGGGTGGCGCGCGCCTGGTACGGGCTGCCCTACCACCGCGCCCGCATGAGAGCCGAGCCGGTGCTGGCCGGGCGCGAGCACATCCGCTACACGAGCGCGCGCGCCGGCAGTCCTCGCGGTCAGGCTGAACTGGACGTGACGTACGGCCCCGCAGGTCCGACGTACCGATCCCATGCGGGCACGCTGGAGCACTTCCTGACGGAGCGCTACTGTCTTTACGCACTGCGCGCCGGTCGGCTGCACGCGGCCGACGTGCACCATGTGCCCTGGCCGCTGCAGCCGGCCGAGGCGGCGTTCCGCACCAACACGATGACCGTGCCGCTGGGGGTGCAATTGCCGGACACGCCGCCGTTGCTGCACTATGCCGCCCGGCTCGACGTGCTGGCCTGGCGACCCGGCCCGGTTTGATGCCGGCGCCACGCAGCGCCGGCATCCTGCTGTACCGCCGCGATGCCGGCGCGCTGCGCGTCTGGCTCGCGCATCCGGGCGGTCCGTTCTGGGCGCGGCGTGACGAAGGGTCCTGGACCATCCCGAAGGGTGAGCTCGAGGAGGGAGAGGACGCGCGGGCGGCCGCACTGCGGGAATTCCAGGAAGAGACGGGCATCCATCTCACCGGTCCGCTGCACGCGCTGGGGTCGGTCCGGCAGAAGGCCGGCAAACGGGTCGAGGCGTGGGCCTGCGAGGACGTGGCCGGCCGCGCCACGTCGGCCGTAACGCGCGGCCGGAGCACGGTGCGCATGGAATGGCCACGCGGGTCCGGAGGGATCATCGAGTTTCCGGAGGTCGATCGTCTCGAGTGGTTCGACCTCGATGAGGCGAAGCGGCGCATGAACCCGGCGCAGGCCGTGTTCCTCGATCGGCTCAGCGCGCTGTTGCAGGCAACGCCGCGGCAGGATGCCGGAACCTGAACGAAGGCACTGACGCAGGCGACGACGGGCGGAGGAAGGATGGCGATCCGGCACAAGCTGCACCTGCACGAGCAGGTCGTGCTTCTGGCCCTGCGCGACGACACGGGCAAGGTCGGTTCGGGCTCCTGGGCGCAGTTCGCGGCCGGCGGCGTGCTGCTCGCCGAGCTGTGGTTCGCGCGGCGCATCACACTCGACAAGCCCAAACGCAACGTGCTCGTCACGCTCGCGGACGCGAAGCCCGTGGGCGAGCGCCTGCTCGATGAATCGCTGGCGCGGATCGCCGGCGCGAAACGGCGCGCCGGCCTGTCCACCTGGGTGTCCCGCATCTCGGGGACGCGCAAGCTGGTTCCGCGCATCGCCGAGACGCTCGTGCACCGCGGGATCCTGCGACACGAGCGGGCCCGCTTCCTGATCGTTTTCGAGCGGACCGTCTTCCCGACGGTGGACCCGCGTCCGGAACAGGAACTCCTGGCCGAGCTGCATCGCCTGATTTTCAATGACGACCCGGTCGACGAGATCGAGCCCCGCTCGCGCGTCCTCGTTGGCATCGCCGACGCGACGGGCCTGCTGCGCGCGAATTTCGACCGGAAGGAGCTGAAGCGACGGAAGGAGCGCATCAAGGCGCTGCGGGCGGATGAGCCGTTCTCGAAGGCCGTCGAGCAGACGATCACGGCGATGATGGTCGCGATCTCCTGAAGTCCCTTCGCCGCAGGGCCTTGCAGCCGGCCCTCCGGCCCGCCGACCCCCTCGTGGCGTCCGGCCCGGCGCCCGTCCCGGCCCCCGCGCCGACCGTCCCGTGCAACTTCTCGGGGCCGGACACCGTCTATAGAGTGAGGGAGGCGCCGGCGCCCGGGGCGCCGCCGCCCGGAATGCGACTCAGGCTTGACGACCCATGACGACGCTGCTGCTCATCGCGATCGGGACCCTGGCCGGCATTGCCGTGCCGGCCGTCCGCGCGGCCCGCGGCCGGGCCGAGCGGCAGAAGCCCCAGCGTGTCGTCGAACTGCCCAACTCGGCCTACACATCGAAGCTGGTCCGGGACCGGGACACCCGGCTGCGCTGGGCTGCGATCCCCCTGGACCGGCTGCACGAGATCAACCGCGGCGAGGTCGAGCGGCTGCTGGAGCGCGTCGACACGTACGGCATCGACGCGCTGCGGCCGCGCGATCGGTCCTTCCTGGACGCGCTGGCCGCGCGCACCCCGGCAGACACGCCGGGCCGGTCGGGGTCCGACGCAGGCTCGCCGCTGGTGCCCGGCCGTGAGCGCACCCGCTCCGCTTCGCCTCGCACGGAACTGCACCCGCCGTTCTGAGTGGTCGGGTCCCGGGCGGCACACGCGCCCCGGGTCGGATGCCCGCGCCCGTACGCCCACGCTGTCACGCCACACGGGTCTGTCTCGTCAACCTCACAGGAAGGCGCACGGTGTGCCATCCCGAGAGGAGATCCGATCCATGAAGCCCAGCCAGACCTGGCCTATCTCCCGCGTCCTCGCGAAGGAAGAGCGGCGCGTCGGCGTTGACCTCGATGCCATGCGCGCGCTGGCCGACGCGTCGGTGCGCGTCCTGCTGCGGTTGTCCCTGATCCGCCCGCTGTCGTGGTACCGGCGGGCCGCATCGCCCGACGCGTATGCCGTCGCCCGCATCACGGCAGACACGCTCGAAGACTGCGGTGCGTGCCGTCAGATCGCGGTCAACCTGGCCGTCAGGGACGGTGCGCACCCCGGCATCATCCGGGCCGCACTGGCCGGTGATACGGACGCGCTGCCCGACGACCTCGCGGCGGTGGCCGAGTGGACGCGTGCGGTGCTCGCGCGGGAGCCCACGGCAGCTGCGTTGGGCGAGGGGCTCGCGGCTCGGCTGGGCGCAAGAGCACGCGCCGAACTGGCGCTGGGCATCAGCGTCGGCCGTGTCTTCACGACGCTGCGCCGCGCGATGGGCGGCGGCGAAGCGTGCACGCTCGTGGATGTCCCGGCGGAGGTGCTGCCATGACCATCGGCGGGTCCGGTACGGAGTTCGAAGCGAACAGGTCCCGGCTGCTGTGCCTGGCGTACCAGATGACCGGTTCCGTGGCGGAGGCGGAGGACATCGTGCAGGACGCGTGGCTCCGCTGGGAGCATGCCGACCGAACGGCGATCCGCGCGCCCGCGGCGTGGCTCACGACCGTCGTAGCCCGGCTCTCGATGGACGTGCAGAAGTCCGCGAGGAAGCGGCGTGAGACGTACATCGGGCCGTGGCTGCCCGAGCCGGTCCTCACCGAAGCCGGTGCTTCGCCATTCGATGCCATGGAGCTCACGGACGCTCTTTCCATCGCGCTGCTCCGTCTGCTCGAGCAGCTCTCACCGGCGGAGCGGGCGGCGTTCGTACTGCACGAGGCATTCAGCTACACGTACCAGGAGATCGCCGCGATTCTGGACCGGAAGGAAGCGTCGTGTCGTCAGCTCGTGCGGCGGGCCCGCCAGCAGCTGGCCCGCGATCGGCCGCGCTTCCAGCCGGATCGGAAAGAGCACGAGCAACTGCTCGAGCGCTTCATCGCAGCCTCCGCCACAGGTGAAGTCGATCCACTGCTGGAGCTGCTGGCCGAGGACGCGACGCTCTGGTCCGACGGCGGCGGACGCGTGCTGGCGGCCCGCAATCCGATCGCAGGCGCTCGCAACGTCGCGCGCTTCCTCGTCGGCGTTCGCGACATGCAGCCTGACGGTCAGACGTACGAGATGCACGAGGTCAACGGCAGGACCGGCTTCGTGGGGTACGTGGAAGGGCGGCCTCGCTTCACCATGACGTTCGATGTGCGTGATGGCCGCATCCACGGGATCCACGTCGTGCTCAACCCGGACAAGCTCACGGCGATCCCGCCGCAGGCCGGGCCGGCATGAGAAAGCCCATCACTGGAGCGTTGCTGTTGCTGCTGGCGGGATGCGCTGGCCATCCTGGAGACCCGCTCGTCCCGGACGACACGGGCCGTGCCGGGGACGGGAGGCTCGACGCCGTGCTGGAGTCGATCCGCTCGGCGAGCGGCGTTCCCGCGGTTGGCGCGCTTCTCGTCGCGGCCGGCGCCGTCCTCGAGACGGGCGCCGCCGGCCGGCGCGCGGAAGGATTCCCCGAACGCGTCACCGTTCACGATCAGTGGCACATCGGTTCGCTCACCAAGTCGATGACCAGCACGCTCGCCGCCAGACTCGTCGAGCGCGGCCTCATCTCGTGGAGCACGACCGTGGGTGAGGTCTTTCCGGATCTCGTCGGGTCCATGCAGGCACAGTACGCTCCTGCAACGCTCGCGCAGCTGCTCACGCATACCGCCGGCATGCCGGTCGACGTGACGCGCGCGCCGTCCTGGTCCTCGCTGCGCGCGGATCCGGCCCCGATCATGGAAGCGCGCAGGCGATTTGCCGCGGAGCTGCTGGCCATCGCGCCCGAGGCCGCGCGCGGATCATTCCTCTACTCGAACGCCGGCTACATCGTTGCCGGTGCCATGCTCGAAGAGTTGACGGGCGATTCATGGGAAGACCTGATGCGCGCCGAGATTCTGACACCGCTGGGCATGCGGGCGACCGGGTTCGGCGCCCCGGGCGAAGCGACGAGCCGGAACCAGCCGTGGGGCCACGCGCGGCAGAGCGGGTCGTGGCGCGCGATCGCGCCCGGACCGGACGCCGACAACCCGCTGGCGCTCGGACCCGCAGGCACGGTCCACACCAGCTTCGAGGACTTCGCGCGTTATCTCGCCGCGCACCTCGCCGGTGCGCAGCGGACCGGCGGCATCGTTTCCATCGCGAGTTTCGACCGACTGCACACGCCGGCTGCGGGCACAGCCTCTGCCATGGGCTGGGGTGTGGCGGACAGGGGCTGGGCCCGCGGGGACGCACTCATGCACGCGGGCAGCAATACGCTCTGGTACGCGATCATGGCGGTCGCGCCCGCCCGTGACGTCGCGCTGCTCGCCGTGACCAACGTCGGCGGCGATCAGGGCCGGCTGGCAGCGGACGCCGTCGTCCAGGCGCTCGTGAACCGACTCGAGGGTGCGAACAGGTGAGGCATCGCCTCTCCGTTCGGGCTGTGCGCTACGCCCTGGCGTGGGTGAGTGCTGCTGTCGTGCTCGCGGCGTGTGCAGGCCAGCGCGCGGAGCCGGACGCCAAGCCCTCCACGCCCGCGCCAGGCGTCATGGAGCAGCACGACGATCCGGAGATCGCCGAGTTCCTGCAGATCTATGCCGCAGCGCGCGGCGAGGCAGGTTGCGCGCCCCTGCTGTGGGATGCGCAGGCGGCGACCGTCGCCACGGCGCACAGTGCAGATATGGCGCGGCGCGCGTACTTCAGCCACACGAACCCGGAGGGCGCCAGCCCGTTCGATCGGCTGCGCGCCGCCGGTATGGCATTCCGCAGCGCAGCGGAGAACATCGCGAAATCCGTGGGCGCGCGTTACACGCACAACCGGTGGCTCACCAGCGAGGGCCATCGCCGGAACATGCTGGACTGCTCGTTCACGCATCACGGCCTGGGCCGGTCCGGCGAGTACTGGACGCACGTTTTCCTGCAGCGTTGAGGCGAAGTCCCGCGTTCGGGTTCGGTCAGGGGTCGGACGTGCGGGATCGGTAACGCAGAACGGCTCTCACTGGCCGGTGATCGGACGCGAGCGGCTCATCGATCACGCGCACCGCCTCGATGCGCCAGTCCTCAGGCGGGGCGACGAAGATGTAGTCGATCTCCCGGCGCGGATCGGTCGAGGAAAACGTCCACGGGTCGGACGCGGGCTTGGCCGCGTGGCCGGCGCGCTGGAAGAAAAGAGCCAGCGTGCGGGAGTCCGGAACGTCGTTGAAATCGCCCAGCAGGATCCAGGGCACGGACAGCGTGTCGAGGAATGCCGTCAGCGCCGCGGCCTGCGCGAAGCGGAACGCGTCGTCGGCCACCCAGTCGAAGTGCACATCCACGACGAGCAGCACGGGGATCCCGGGCGGCTGGATCTCGACCGCCAGCGCGACGCGCGGCTCGTTCCCGTCGGGCAGCCGGACGACGTGTGTCCTGCGGACGGGGTAGCGGGACAGGATGGCCAGCCCGTAGCGCCCGCCCTGGTAATCGAAGAAGCTGCCGAAGGCGTGCTGCATGCCGAGGCGCTGGCCCAGCTCCGCCGCCTCATCGATGCGGCCGCTCCGCTCGACACCAACGTCGACTTCCTGCAATCCGACGACATCCGCGTCGAGTGCCCGCAGCACGGCAGCGATGCGGGCGACGTCCACGCGGTCATCCATGCCGCGTCCGTGGCGGATGTTGTACGTCACGACGTTCAGGGGCTGCGGCGGTCGCGCCGGCGCAGGCGCGCACCCGGCTGCGCAGAGGAGCGCGGCGATGGCGATCTGGAGGCGGGTCCGCATGACGGTCGAATGTCGGTCGGGGTGCAGCCGCGAACAAGCCGTCGCGACGGTCACCGCGCGTGCAGCGTGCGCCGGCCGCCGGACTTGCACCGCCGGCGCACGCTGACCCTCGACACCTCCACCCCACCCCTGCGCTCGTGAGCCGGCAGGCGCGGACGGCCCGGCCCGGTTCCCCGGGTCAGCCGATCGGTCGCCGATCGCGCCGGTCCTCGCGTCGATCGCGGATGTCTTCGCGCCGATCGCGCCGGTCCTCGCGGCGGTCGCGCACATCCTCGCGCCGGTCACGACGGTCTTCGCGGCGATCGAGGCGGTCTTCGAGACGATCGCGTCGGCCGCCGTGGTGCAGGGCGTCACGCCGATCCTCGCGTCGATCGCGGATGTCTTCGCGCCGATCACGCCGGTCCTCGCGTCGGTCGCGCCGGTCTTCGATTCGATCGCGCCGGTCTTCGCGTCGGTCGCGCACGTCTTCGAGTCGATCCCGCACTTCGGCGCGCGACCGGGCGTCCGCCGTCTGTGCAGAAACGATGGAACCCGTCGCAAGCATCAAGGCGGCCGCGACCGCCAGTCCACGCATGGCATGCATGATTTCCTCCCACCCCTGGTCAGAGCCGGACCCCCAGCGTGGGCGGTCCTGACGACTTGACAGTGCGCAACCCGTTTTCGTTAGGTGACTTAACGGACGGACCCCGGCGCGCGTCCGATCGGGCTGGGCCGGCTGGTCGGGCGCCCGTGCGGCGGTTACGTTTCAGGCATGGGTGCGTTCGTGGTTTTCACGGCGGTCGTGATCCTGATTCCGCTCACGGCGGAGGTCCGCGAGGCGGACCGGAACCTGCGCGAACTGGTCAGCCCCGCGCTGCTGGCGTTCGGCCTGCTGCTCGCGGGTCTGGGCCTGTGGTTCGCACCGGTCGAACGACAGGGAGTGGTCGCGGGTTTCGGCGTCGTGATGTCGTGTCTGGGTCTGCTGATGCGGCCGAGCGGCGTGGCCTCCGGGTCCCCCATCCAGCCCGTCCCGCCAGCGCCCGCGCCGGCAGTTCAGAAGGGCAGCAGCACGTAGACGTCGATGAGGCCGGCCAGCGGGACGCCCGCGGGCACGGCCTCCACGCGGATCCCCGGCCCTCCCGGATCGCCCAGCACCGTCCCGTCCAGATCCAGATCGGCAGGCACGCGCAGTCCGATGCCGGCGCGCGGCACGCTCGTCCGCGCGCGGATCACGTCATGCAGCCAGCCGGGCTGGTGCCCGGCGACCGGTCGCGTGGCGCCCGGGCCAGGGCGCGCGTCGACCAGGATCGAGATCTGCCCGCGTGATTCGAAGCCGCGCAGACGTTCACCCAGCCACTGCACCAGAAGGGGCGATGTCCCGCCGGTCGTGAGGCGTGCGCCGTTGCGCAGCACGTGCACCCCGTCGACGAAGACCAGGACACGCGCCGTAGGGCTGCGTTCCAGGACACGACGGGTCAGCGCCTCGATCATGATGGAATCACGCTGCGCGAAAGCCGCGAGCGCACGCGCCGGCGAAGTCCCCGGCGCGGGCGGCCAGTCCGGCGTGTCCAGCGCGACGACTCGGATACGGCGATCCGCGCCGAACTCGCGGTTCAGACGCCAGACCGCACGGTACACGTCGAGCAGGGCCCGATCCGCACCCTCGCCTTCGCGCAGCGTGGCCGGGTGCGTGAGCAGGACGGTCGCGTCTTCCGGGTCCGTCTCCAGGTAGAGGTCGATCCACGTCTGCTGGTCCGCCGGCACTTCCAGCGCGACCATGTCCAGACCCCCGGTGCGTGCCAGCGAATCGATGAGTGCGGCCGCGAATCGTTTCGGTGCCGGTGCGCCCATGACATCGCCGAGCAGTACGAGGCGCCGTCCGCGCGCCGCGTTGACCGCCGTCGCGACCGGATCGCCTGCCTGCGCTTCGACCCACGCGACGACGCGCCGCTCGCGTTCCGCGCCGCGCCGCTCCAGAACGAGCGTCCCGACGGCCGCAGCGATGAGCACGAATCCGCCGACCCACACCGCCGTACGCCGCCCGATCGTGCGCGGCTCGCGCATGTAGCGCCGCCGCGCCCGGTAGTTGCGGATCCGTCCAGTCAGACTCACAGCACCCCGGGAAGTCCAGGTTGAACGTTCATAACACCCGCCTGGCCATCATGTCCGCACGCAGACCCGGCGACCCCGCACACGCACGGCGTCCGGGCGGCAGCCACAGGATGCGCATGGCATGGAAGCCGTGCAACAGGGTCCCTCGCCCTCCCACCTCAACCCTTCCCCCCAGTACTCTCCCTCTCCCTCTCCCTTTCATTGTTTGATTCCGGTCAACTGAATCCCCCTGATGAAGTACCGCTGTGCAAAGAGGAAGAGGATGAGGATGGGCAGGATCGCCACGACGGCCGCAGCCATCTGGAATGGCCAGTTGCTCGTGTACAGCCCGGCGAAGCGGCTGATGCCGACCTCGATCGGTCGCATGTCCATGGAGCGTGTGACGATGAGCGGCCACAGGAAGCTCTTCCACTGGTCGACGAAGACGAAGAGTGCGACGGTGGCGAGCGCGGGACTGGCCAGCGGCAGCGCGATGCGCGTGAACACGGTCCATTCGCCCGCGCCGTCGATGCGAGCTGCGTCCTCGAGTTCGCGCGGTACAGACAGCATGTACTGGCGCAGCAGGAAGATGCCCCAGACCTGCACGGCTTCCG
Source organism: Longimicrobiales bacterium (assembly GCA_041568755.1). GTDB lineage: Bacteria > Gemmatimonadota > Gemmatimonadetes > Longimicrobiales > RSA9 > JBFFZF01. Next base: position 18,682 of record JBFFZF010000034.1, read on the forward strand.
TTACGATGAGGCCGCGGAACGTGTCGATCCAGCCGAACGCGTTGACCAGCAGGAAGCGCGGGATCAGCAGCACGATCGCCGGCACCATGAGTGTGGCGAGGTAAAGCAGGAACACGCGGTCGCGACCCGGGAACTCGAGTCGGGCGAACGCGTAGGCCGCGGTCGCCGAGGTGAGCAGCGTGGCCAGCACGACGGCCGCGGACGAAATGACCGACACCACGAAGAACCGGTCGAACGGCAGTGCGGTCAGCGCCTCGGGGAAATTGGCCCAGCGCGGCGAGGCCGGCAGGATGGGTGGCGGATAAGCGAACACCTCGAGCTCGTCCATGAGTGCGGTGCTGACCATGTACAGGAAGGGCACGAGCATGGTCAGGGCCAGACCCAGGGCCAGCACCCATCCCATCAGGCCGAACAGGCGGCGGCGTGTCATGGCGAGGTCCTGCCCAGCCAGCGGAACTGCACGAGCGTGACCAGGAAGACGATGGCGAAGAGCACCCACGCCATCGCCGAGGCGTAGCCCATGCGCAAATACTCCCATGCGTTCCGGTAGATGTGATAGACGATGACATCGGTCGCATGCAGCGGTCCGCCCTCAGTCATCACGTAGACTGCCGTGAAGACCTGGAACATGAAGATGACCATGGTGACCAGGACGAACAGCGCCGTCGGCCGGAGCAGCGGCAGCGTGATGTGCCGGAACCGCTGCCATGCGCCGGCGCCGTCGATGCGCGCGCTCTCGTACAGCGACGCAGGGATGCTCTGCAGTCCGGCGAGGAACAGGACCATCATGTAGCCCGCGTACATCCACACGCTCATCAGCATGAGGGATGGCAGCGCAGTCGCGGGGGAAGACAGCCACGGCTGCGCGGGGATCCCGACGCGGGTGAGCAGGGGGTTGAGCAGGCCCACGTCGGGCTGGAACATCCAGCGCCAGACCAGGCTGATCGCGACGAAGCTGGTGATGTACGGCAGGAAGAAGACGGTGCGCAGCAGATTCACGCCGGGCATGCGGCGGTCGACGAAAAGGGCCAGCCCGAGGGCGAGGACCATGCCGACGGGCACGAACAGCACGTAGACGGCGGTGTTGCGCAGCGCGCGCAGGAAGTCGCCATCGCGCGCCAGCTCCTGATAGTTGTCGAGGCCGACGAACGGCCGGGCCGGTGCCAGCAGGTCCCACTCGTGGAAGGACAGCCACAAGGAGAACACGATCGGGCCCACCGAGAACACGAGCAGGTGCGCGAGTGATGGCGCCAGGAACGCCCATGCCCGCTTCGCCTCGCGCAGTGCGAGCGGCCGGCGCAGCGCCGCGAGGCTCAGGCCGATGGCCGCGACGACCGCCCAGCCGGAGAACGCCAGCACGGCCGCGAGGCCGTGGCCGCCCGCCGCCGGCCAGCGGCCCAGCAGGAAGAAGCCGGCGCCCGCGACGATCGCGACGCCGGCGAGCGCGACCTTCCGGCGCCACCGCAACCAGGCGAGCAGCGCTGCGCCTGCCAGCAGCCAGGCGGCGAGCGCGTGCGCGAGCGGGCCGGCGGGCAGGCGCGCAGGATCGGCAGCCGTGCGCACGAGCACAGCGACGCCGATGATGTCCCACCCGTCCGCGTCCTGGACCGGCGCGACGGCCGCAGTCCGTGCACCGAGGCGCGTGGTGATCGTCCGGTCCATTGTGCGCAGCCGTTCGACCACAACCTCGTCCAGCGTCGCGGGCAGTGCCGCGCCGGTCACGACGGCGCCGCCGTCCGCATCGTAGAACGCTGCGGCCAGCGTGTCAGGCAGGGCGTCGAGCACGGCGCGCGTGGCCGCAGCCAGGCCGGGTGCGCCGCCGCCGGCGAGGGCCGCACGCACGGCACCGGCCGCCGCCTCCGCATGTGCGGCGAGTGCCGAGGTGGTCTCCTGGCGGGCGCCCGCACCGATGCGGTGCACGGGCACCGCCAGGGCCAGCGCGAGCGGCGCGAGCACGAAGCCGATCGCGATCCGATGCGATGTCCTGTTCATCGCGGAGGCCTGAGCAGCGCGTCGATGCGCAGCGCCAGTTCGTGCGCGACCGCACCCGTGTCTTCGCCGCGCACGAGGGGCCGATCGAGCAGATCGAGGAGCACGTCCTCGACCTCGCGCCATTTCTCGACGCGGGCACCCCAGGTGTGCCGGCCGCGCTCGGCGTTCTCGAGAAACGCGTATTCGCGCCCCGTCGTATCGGCCGCGGCGATGGCTTCCGCCACGGCCGGCAGGCCCGCGATCTCGAGGCCCGCCCGTGCGCGGATGCGCTGCGCGGTTTCGCCCGACAGGAACGCGGCCACCTGCACCGACCAGCGCCGGTGCGGCGCGTTGCGCGGCACGGCCCAGCCCGAGGCGTACAGGACCGGACGGGCCGGCGATCCGTCCTGCGTCGGGATCGACGTGACGCCGTAGCGGATCCGACCTGCGCGCTCGTGCGCGTCCAGCTGCTGCGCCGACCAGTGTCCCGACACGAACATGCCCAGACGGTTCGAGGAGAACAGTCGCAGGATCGGGACGCTCGATTCGCGCCGGAACATCTCGATGCGCGGGACGACGCGCTCGTGGCGAGCCAGGTCGAGGTAGAAATCGAGCGCACGGATCGTTTCCGGCGCGTCGAGTGCGCCGGTCGCGCGGAGGCCATCGCCGGTGAGCAGGTCCCCGCCGCCGGCCCAGAGCCACGACTGCAGGTAGAAGAACTCGCGCGCCCAGCCAAAACCCCAGCGATCTTCGACGCCGTCGCCGTCCGTGTCCGCCGTGAGCGCGCGTGCCGTCTCGAGGAACTCGGTCCAGGACCACGCGGCCGGCGGGTGCGCGCGGTCCGCCGCATCGAACACGTTGCGGTTGTAGTACAGGACCATCGGCGTAAAGCCCTTGGGAAACGCGATCCACCGGCCGTCGCGGCGGAACAACTCGCGCAACCGGGGATGGAACGCCGCCGTGTCGACCCCGGCGCGCGTGGCGAACGGCGCCAGATCGAGCAGCACGCCGCGGTTGGCAAACGCGGGGATGTCGATGCCATCGAGAAGAAACACGCCCGGCGGCGTGCCCGCCGCGATCGACGTGAGGACCTTCTCCCGGTAGATGCCCGCGCCTGACAGCGATTCGAAACAGACCGGGATCTCCGGATGCCGCACGGCGAACGAGTCCGCGATCTCCTCCTCGAGCGCGATCTCACGGTAGTCCGCCCACGATACGACGCGCACGCAGTCGGCCGGCGGACCGGCGCAGCCGGCCCACAGCAGGACGACCAGCGGACCGGCCGGAACCACGGTCCGGCGCCGGTTTGCGGCCGCTCGACGGACGCCCCAAGGACACCGCTCACGGCCGCCCGGCAGGATTGAAAGGGACCCCGATTTCGTGTAGATTGTGGCCTCGCAGTTCCCCTGCATTCAGGAGGGCGAATGGACGACACAGTGGCGAGGGACGCCAAGCGGCTGATGCTCCGCTACGGCGCTCCCATCGCGGTTGTGGACAAGCTATCCGACGAAGAGAGAATCACTTACGCGCGTTCAATCATCAAGACGGCGGTTCCGAAGCGGCCCGCGCACCTGCGCGAGCTGCTCACCGATGATGGCAGGTTGAACGCCCGCTGAGCCGGGATTCCGGTCGTTGGAAAAAGAGAAATCCGCCTTCCGGGGCGGATTTCTTCATCTGGGGACCGTCCGGTTCTGGGGCAGGGTCACGCGCTGCCACCGTTCGATCGTGAAGAAGCTGCCGATCAGGCCGCCGATGCCGCCGCCGATGACGGCGAGGGGTGCGGGGGACAGGCCGGTGTCGCAGTGGGAGGCCGTCGTCTCGCAGGAGAAGCTTTCGATCCGGTTATAGATCAGAGCGCCCAGGCCGAAGGTGACGAGACCGGCGACCATCCCTGGCAGGAGCGCGGTCTTGCGACCCTGGCTCAGCTCGAGCCGGTTGATGTTGGCGAGGGCGTAGGCGATCCGGCGGTTGGGGTTGGATTCCGGGTTGAAGAAGAGGGTGTCGCGGGCCATACCCGAGATCGTGCCGACGCTGGGGAAGCGCGCCGCGCTCTCGAGCAGCCTGGCGCGCGCGCCGGACGGGATCGTGCTGACCTGGGCCTGAGCCGTGGCGGCCGTGAGCACCAGGAACAGCGCGGCCGTCCAGCCGGTCCGTCGCCGGGGCCTGGCCATCCGTTCCGTCCGTTTGCGGTGCGTTCGCGTCGTCGTCATGCCTCAATCCTGCGCTGCGGAGTCGCCGGCACCCGAAGAACGTTCGATGCGCGTCCGGGCGGACGGCGGTCCCTCCGCAAGGTGGAGCAGGTCGTGTCCGAAGGCAACGGGCGCTCGTCAGCCGAGGGCCCGGCCGGAGGTCGCATCGAACCAGTGCAGACGGTGTCGTTCGGCACGGAGCGGCAGGGGATCTCCGATGCCGATCGCCGGCGTTTCGGCGGCGCGGAACGCGACGCGCTGCCCGTCTCGGGTCACGCCGTAGACCAGCGTTTCGGCGCCGAGCGGTTCGACGACGTCGACACGCACGGTCAGGTCGGCTCGCTGCGTCGTGTCCACCGGACGGAAGTGTTCGGGCCGGATCCCGAGCACGACCGGGCAATCAGGCGTAGCCGGTGCAGGGGCGATCGTGATCGACCCGCTCCGGAAGAGAGGTCCGTCCGCGGACAGCTCGAGCGTGCCACGGAAGAGGTTCATGGCGGGGGACCCGACAAACGTGGCGACGAAGAGGTTGGCCGGCCGATCGTACAGCTCGAGCGGCGGCGCGAGCTGCTGCAGCACACCGCCATCCATGACGGCGATGCGCTGACCCATGGTCATGGCCTCGACCTGGTCGTGCGTCACGTAGATCATGGTCGTGCCGAGCGTCCGGTGCAGGCGCACGAGTTCGGCGCGCGTCTCGACGCGCAGGCGCGCGTCGAGGTTGGAAAGGGGTTCGTCGAAGAGAAACACACTGGGCTCCCGGACGATGGCGCGACCGAGAGCCACACGCTGGCGCTGGCCACCGGACAGGGCGGCGGGTTTGCGCTCGAGGACTGCCTCGAGGCCGAGCGAGGTGGCGACAGCGGCGACGCGGCGCGCGATCTCGGCGCGCGGTGTCTTCCGGACGCGCAGCCCGAACGACAGGTTCTCGCGCACGGTCATGTGCGGGTAGAGCGCGTAGTTCTGGAAGACCATGGCGATGTCCCGATCGGCGGGGGCGACGTCGGTCACGTCGCGGTCGCCGATGCGAACGCTCCCGGCGGTCGGTGCCTCCAGCCCGGCGATGATGCGCAAGGCCGTCGACTTGCCGGAGCCGGATGGCCCGACGAGCACGAGGAACTCGCCGTCCCGCACGGCGAGGTCGAGGTCACGGACGGCGATGATGTCACCGGCGAAGCGCTTGGAAATCCGCTCCAGCGTTACGGTCGCCATGCGCGTCTCATGGCACCTCGATCTCGATGGTGCGGGCGTGGTCCAGCGCGAGCTGGACGGGGACGAGCATGCGCTCGCCGTGCGGCCGCGGGTGGAGCGTCGCAGTGATGCCGTCGATGCGCACGGCGCCGATCTCGACGGCCGGGATCGCGGGCTCGAACACGAGTCGGAGGGGCACGGCGCCCTCGACCTGCTCGATCGTGAAGGCGTGGATCCGGCCGCCTCTGCGGTAGCGCAGCGACACGATCGCGTCGCCGATGCGCAGGCCGTTCACATCGAGCCGGTCCCAGGCGAGCGGGATCTGCGGCCGGAGCTGGAGGCGGCCGCGCGTGGCGTCCGCCTCGGCGCCGAGCAGGCCGTGCACGAACGGCGCGAGGACCATCGCCGTGGACCACGCCTGGTCGGGGCAAACGCCGATGCCACGCCGCTCCGTCCCGTGCAGCACTTCGTGCCAGGCGCCTTTCGCGCCTTCGAACGCGAGGGCGACGTTCATGCGCCAGTGGCGGAAGGCAGCCTCGCTGCGACCTGCCGCGTACTCGGCCCAGGCGACCCAGCCGGTGTAGAGCGGCCAGACGGCGCCGCCGTGATAGCTGCCCGGATCGAAGCCGGGCTCCGTCCGTGCGATCATGCGCACGCCCCATTCCGCGGTGAAGTCGGGCGTGCGCACGGCCTCGAGCCAGCGGCCGGCGCGTGCCGGGTCCGCGACGCCGAGCAGCAGCGGCACGGCGTGGGTCGCCGTCCGGGTCGTGTCGCGCACCCATTCGCCATCGCGCGCGTCCGCCTTGAGCGCGTAGCCGCGCGCGTCGGCGTCCCAGAACAGGCGCTCGAGCTGGACCCGTGCGGTGCGGGCGCGCTCGTCCAGCTCGGCGGCGGTGGCCGTCTCGCCGATGTCCCTGGCGACGACGGCCAGTTCGCGCAATGCGGCCGTCCAGATCCCGGCGTTGTAGTACGTGACCGTACCGCCGCCCAGCCGGCCGAACTCGATCCAGCCGTGTCCGACACCGGTGTTCTCGATCAGGCCATCGGCGTCCGTGTCGGTGGACAGACAGAAGCGTATCGCGCGCAGCACGTGTGACCAGTGCGCGCGCACGAAGGCGGCATCGCCGGTCCACGCGTGGTGGCGCGCGACGAGCAGGAGCCACAGGGGAGTCGCGTCGGCTGCATCGTAGTGGACGCTGCCGCTGGTCGTGCACTCGTGCAGGATCTTCCCGGAGACGTCCTGGTGCGCCGCGAGGAAGGCGATGACCTCGCGCACGGGCGCGGGGTCGGCGGCGCCCAGGAACGCGAGCGCGCTCCACACCGCATCGCGGCCGAAGTACCACGCGTAGCCCGGCCGACCTTCGTTCCATCCCGGTTGTGACATCCAGTAGCCCGCGATCAGCGAGCGGCCGACGCCGGGCGTCTCGACACGGCACGCGTCCAGGCGGGCCAGGGCGCAGGCGATCGCGGTGCGCACGTCGGTGTCGGGCGCGTCGACACGCAGTTCGTGCGCGGTCCGGCGGGCGAGCGCGGCCGCGGCCGTGCGCACGCGGCCGGCCGCGGCCATGGCGGATTCGATTCGTGTATCCGTCGGCCCGTCGCAATCGACGCGTGCCAGGGCGGTCAGGCGGAGCGCCGTCCCCGGCTGCACCGTCGCGTCCAGACTGCAGCGCAGTCGCGGAACCGTCCCCTCGGAGGCGTCTTCGATCGTCCAGCTCACGAGGGTGGAGGTGACCAGCAGGACCTCCTCCTCGCTCACAGCGGACCGTACGCGCAGCGCCGTCGCCGACGAGTTCCAGCGGAGCGGCCCGAGCACACCTGCGGGATACGGCCACATCAGCCGGAGATCGACCACGAAAGTCAGCCGGATGTGCGCCGGCGGGTGCGGTGAGGCGGCACACTCCCACTCGAGGACGGCGGCCGGCAGCTCGTGCAGCACGGCGGTCCGCTCCACGACGGAGGCACGACCGAGGCTGGCCGCATCGGCATCGGTGTATGCGTGGCGGGTCAGGCCGAGCGGCGAGATTTCGACAGGACCGGCGGTCGGGCCCACGCCCTGCTCGATGCGCAGGGCACGCAGCGGATGAACCCACAACTCGACCGGCCCCGTGTGTTCGTAGCCGGCTACGAAGGCCCGCCGGCCTGCCAGCGTGAACGGGCTGTCCGCCGTGCGTTCGACCGGGTAACGCAGCGGCGAGATGTCGAGCGGCAGGCGCGCATCTCCGGTGTCGCTCTGGACCGGTGCAGGGGCGGCGTCGAGCGAAGGATCGTGCAGCAGCCGCCCGTCCGGCGCGGGCCAGCAGAGATCCGGGCCGTTCCGGTGCGCCGGCAGCCGGCCGGCCGCGCGCAGCAGCGCGTTGCGTGTCAGGCGATCGAGCACAGCACGCAGCATGGTGTCGCTCGACTCGTACGGCAGGTACGCACCGATGCACAGCGCCCGACGTGGTGCGTCGTACTCCCAGATCGTGGCCCGGGCAGGGTTGATGTGGATGAAGGCGCGTTCCACCGCGATCACGCGGCCACGCACCGGCCACGCCGGCTGGACCGGGGTCGTCCGGCAGTCGCGCTCGCCGTCGGTCGGGCGCCACGTGTACGCCCCGCTGCCCAGTCCGCTGAACAAGCGGTGCCGACGGAACGCGGCGTGGCCGCGCAGGCGTGGCGACTCGCTGAAATCGTCGAAGAAGAAGAGTTCGTCCTCGGTGTCTCGCCACGGCCGATCAACGAAGTCCGTCTGCAGCTCCGGCTCGAGGCCGAGCTGTGCGGGGAGCGCGGCTGCGCCGCGGGTGAGCAGCAGGCCGGGTGCTGCCGTCGCCGAGCCGTTCCCGCTGGACTCTGCCCACGCGCCCGGTGACGCGTCGGGTGGCGTCGCCGCATCGATCCACAGCACGTCCGGCCGGACGAGGCGCAGCAGGCGTGGCACCTCATCGGCCGGGGCGCGCACGACGGCCATGTCCGCCTGACGCTCGAGCCAGTCCCACGCCGCGCGGGTGAGCACGCCATCGTCGAGCGGTACGAAGAGCACGCGCAGCATGCGGTTCAGACAGCCGGCACGCGCACGGGCTCTCCCCGCCGGCCGCTGATGCTGCGCCCGTCGACCGACACGTGCACGCGGTCCGCATCGATCTCGACATGGACCGCAGCGCCGCGGAACGGCAGTCGCGACAGCTGCAGGGACTCGACGTCGGAGGGCAGCGGATCGACTACACACGCGCCATCCGGGCCGGGCCGGAACCCGACCAGCCACCGGATGATGAGATCGTTCAGCCACGAGTGCTGGTAGTCGTCCAGGCCTCGCCAGACCGAGGCGCGGCCGGTGTCGGGCGCGTAATGCTCGTAAGAGTTGGGGCGTGTCGGATCGCCGTCCTCACACATCATGCGCACGGTGCGCAGGATCAGCTCGGCAGCGCGCGAACGCAGGTGGGGCGCATGCGTGACGGCGAATTCCGCCAGCGCGTCGGCGACATGACAGTTGGTCATGGGCCACACGCGACCGTTCCACGGGCAGCTGCGCCGCACGCCCTTCCAGCGGCCGCGGGCATCGAACACGGGATCGTCCGCCGCAGTCGACGGCACGGGGAACGGGGTCCAGAAGGAGGCGGGATCGAACAGGTTGCGCTCGAGGCCGGCCCCGTGCGTGGGCCCGGCGATGTCCGTGAGGTACGGGTAGAAGCACACGGCGGCCTTGATTCCCGTGCGGTTCCCGGTGCGCGGGTCGATGTCCGAGAACATGCCGGACCGTTCGTCCCACATGCGGTCGCGGACGGCCGTCCCGATGGCATCGGCGACCGCGTCGTGCGCACGAGACCTGGCAGGCATTCCGAGTGCAGCGGCGATGCGCGCGAGCGCGCGGCGCAGCCGATAGGCGTAGACGGTGACGTCGATGCCCAGCAGATCCAGCCGGTTGTCGAAGTGCCAGCGATCCGCATCGGGATCCACGGCGGTGTAGCGGCTCATGTACTCCTGTCCGGTCTCGTACGGATCGAGCACGCGGTAGAGTCCGGTGCGATCGGGGTCGCGCACGCCGCGCAGGTGATCTGCGTAGCGGGTGAGCGGCGTGTACACCTCGTAGAGGAACGCGAGATCGGGGTGTACCTCATCCAGGGCCAGTACGCTGGCGCCCCAATCGGTGAGGTACGACGCGTCGGGGTGCGCGCCGTCGGCGTACAGGATGCCGGGCAATGAACCGTCGGCGCGTTGCCGGTCGAGGAACGTGAGAAGCGTGCCGCGCGCTCGCTCGGCGTCGAGCCAGCGCAGCTCGCGCATGTGGCACCAGGCGCTGTAGCTGACGGCCGCGTGGAACACGTCCGTGCCCTCGGCGCACGTGGGCCGCCGATACTCGCCGACCGGCGACAGGAAGTTCAGGCGCAGGCCGAACCAGCGGTGCGGAAAGAAGTGCGCGAGGTGCGCGTCGCTCGTCTCCAGCGCCGGAGCGGCCTCGAAGAAGCCGGTCCAGGCGCGCCGGCTTTCCTGCAGCGGGTCGATCGATGAAACCGCGTGCGTGGTGGTCGCGCGCCGAGGCGGGGCCGCCGGCGCAGACTGCATCTCCGGCACACCCAGCGCCAGCCACGCGGCGCAACGGAACGTGTCGCCCGGTTCGAGCAGGAGCGAACGGGCGAGGCCCATGTAGATGAGCGTCCGGCTCCCGTCCGGCGTCTCCGCGAGCACGCGCGTCGGTCCCGGTTCATCCCACGCGTCGCGGAACGGGGCGACGTGCCAGTCGGGCGCGTTGGACATTGCGCGAGCCAGTTGGGACTCGAGGATCCAGGCGCGGTCCTCGCCGCCGTCAAGGCCCAGCGACGCGTCGACCACCACGGCCCCGTCCTCGAGCAGCACGTGCGCGGCCGTCCGGCGGAACTGGATCCGGCCCGGCGCGGCGTGCACGCACCGGGCACGTTCGCGCAGGTCGGCGGCTTCGACCGCCGTCCACGCGACGATGTGGACCGGCTCGGGCCGTCCGCTTCCGTTGACGAGCCACAGATCTGATACGCAGCGCGCGCCGGCCAGAACGATGCGGTGCTCGGTCAGCTGGAACCCGCCGCCCGTCCAGATCGTACGCACCGACGCGGGTGTCCAGCTGCGGTCGAACGGGCGCAGCGGGATCTCGTGCCCGTCCGCACCGGTCAGGGTGACCGTGTAAGCGGGCGTGATGCGATGCGCGTACCACTGGACACCGTCCCAGAAGCCCGGCCGATCGAGCCAGCGCGGATGCGGCGGTGCGAACAGCACGCCGTCACCGGCGCCCAGCGCCCATTTGTCGGGGCGCTGAAGCCGGTCGAGCAGCGGCTCCGCAGCGGACATGCGTCGCTCTCCGTTCGCTTGACATCGTGGACGACCGGCGGGCACAATGGTGCCGCCGGCCGGCGGGCGCAATCATTTGCAGCAGAAGAAAGGTCGGGGCTTCATGGGACGTTCCACTCTCCGGACCTGCACAGGCATGGCCATCGCCGCCGTCGTCCTGCTCACGGGCGGCTGCTACCATGCAGTCGTGGACTCGGGCAAGGCGCAGTCGGGCACGATCGTCGAGGACAAATGGGCAGATGCCTTCCTGGACGGTCTGGTTCCGCCGAATCCGGTGGAGACCGTGCAGCGCTGCCCCAACGGCATCGCACGCGTCGAGACGCGGCAGTCGTTCCTCAACCTGCTGGCCACCGGGCTGACGGCCGGGATCTACTCGCCCATGCATATCAGGGTCTACTGTGCCGCACCCGGCAGTGATGACGGCGCGGCGGATCCGGCCCGCACGGTGCACGCGGATCCGGCGGCCGGCGAGGCGGGTGTGCGGGCGGCGGTCGATCGAGCGGCGCTGCTGAGTCAGCGCGACGGTCTGCCGTCGTTCGTCGTGCTGCCGTCGGTGCGTTGAGGGTGCAGCGCCGCCGGCGGACCGCGGTC
>JBFFZF010000035.1:0-28094 GCA_041568755.1 Longimicrobiales bacterium
ACGAAGCCCGCGTGCTGGAGCGTGGTCTGCTCGAGTTCTTCGACGACCGGCTGACGGATCGACGCGCCTCCCAGCAGCACGCCGAGTGGAGACGCGCCGAAGTAGATGCCACTCGCCACGACCTCGATCAGACCGCCCGGGCCCACCCACAGATCGCCCGTGTCGTAGTACAGGGCCTGGTCCAACAAGCCGGCCGCGCGCTCGGCCACGCTGTCGGGCGTGTTCCCGGCCGCGGCGAGGAGATCCCCTTCGGCCGACAGCACGGCAAGCCAGTCGAGGCCGGCCCACCCGAGCAGGTCCTCCAGCGTGGCCCGGACGGTAGACGGATCACCCGTCTCGACGGAGCCGCGCAGCACCGGGTTCATGGCCACGCTGGCGCCCTGTCCGAGCAGGTCGCGGAACCGGGACGCCTGAAGCTCACCGGTCAGTCGGGTCGTGGCGACGATCTGCTGCTCGACGTCCTGACGCACGGTCGCGCGGAACGTCGAGTCGACGAGCAGCAGGACGGCGAGCACCGTGCCGATGGTTCCGGCGGCCGACCACGCCAGGATGCGCTGCCGCAGCGATTGCTTCATGGCGGGTTCACGACCGGATCTGCAGATCCACACGGGCCGTGTCACGGGTCACGACCGTGACGCGGGCCGAGTCCGAGCGTGCGCCGCCGTGATATGCGAACACGGTGTAGGCACCTGCCGGGAGACCCGTCATGACGTAGCGTCCATCCGCAGCCGGCCGGACGTGGTGCGGCGAGTCAACGACGTAAATGAGCGCAGACATCTCGGCGTGGATGTCGCAGAAGACGCGCACGATGCCCGGGCGGGCAAAGACGTGCGAGCGCGTCTCGCCGGGCGGATAGCGGCCCAGATCGAAGCGGTTCGATTCCGAGAGTGAGAACAGGTTGTGGAAGACCTCGTCCTCATTCGGGAAATCGATGCGCGTGCCGGTCGCGACGACCGTGACGAAGGGCACGATCGTGCGGTCCCGCTGGGGAACGCGGACGGTCCGGCTGGCCCCGCCGGGAACGCCACCGGCCGCTGCTGGACCGGACACGGCGCGCGCGACGACGACGGCGTCGGATGGATCGCTGTGCGACTCGATGGAGCGAGGGGGCACGGCGCGACGACGCGAGTAGGGACCCAGCGGCGGCGGCGAACGTTCTGCCGCGCCGGCCAGCCGGACGGTCCCCGCGACCGAGCCCGTGACGATGCCCGGATCGCCCGAGACCACACCCGCACCGACCGCGACGGCGAGCGCCGTCACGATCGTGCTCGCCAGCGCCACCGGAACGCGTCCATTGCGCCGGCGCGGTCCCCTCGTGTTCTCCCTGTACACCGTCGGTTCGCGATCCCTCGTTGTGCCGTGCTCCGGCCCCCGCGCCCTTGCCGCGCCGCGGGCCGGCATCCGCCCAAGGAAGGCATTATCGGTCGCAGTGCCGAAAGCTTTGACGCGCAGGCGGCTTGACCCGCCCCGGCGCCGTCCGTTTCTTGTCCCACGGCTGCGGGGGCGCCGTCCCCGGCCGAGCGCCGTTGCCTCAGCGCGGGGAGACCATGTCCAGATCGAAGCTGCGACGCCTGTCGGCGTGCCTGGCCCTCCTGACCCTGCCGTCGGCAGCGTGCCGCGTCGACCGCAACCCCGGCGGCGCGGCTGCCACGCTGGACGGGCTGCTCCGTGAAGTCTGGGAGTTCGAGCTGGAGGCGGATCCGCTGTTCGCGACATCGACAGGCGATACGCGTTACAACGATCGACTGCCCGACGTGTCCCTCGAAGCCGAGCGGGCGCGCGCGGATGCTCGCCGCGCCTTCCTGGCCACGCTCGAGCAGGTCGACCGGGCCGCCCTCGACGCCCAGCGCAGGATCAGCCTGGATGTGCAGGCGAGGGATCTGCGCGACCGCATCGCGGAGTACGACCTGGGCGGCCTGCTCGTGCCGCTGACGGCCGACGACGGGTTCCACATCTCCTTCGCGCAGCTGCCCGCCGGCATGCCGTTCGGCACGGTCGCGGATTACGACAATTATCTTGCCCGCCTGCGTGCGTTCCCCGGCTGGATCGAGCAGTACATCGCGGTCCTTCGCGAGGGACTGCGCACCGGCAACACGATGCCGCGCATCGTGCTCGAGGGCTATGACGTCACGATGGCTTCCCACGTCGTCGACGATCCCGCGCAAAGCGTGTTCTGGGCGCCGTTCGAGCGCATGCCGGCCGGCATGGCGGCGGCGGACCAGGAGCGGTTGCGCGTCGCGGGCGGCGATGCGATCCGGTCGGCGGTCGTGCCCGGCTACAGTACCCTGCTCGATTTCTTCCGAACGGAGTACATCCCGGGCGCGCGGACGACGCTGGGCGCCTCGGCGCTGCCCGACGGCGAGGCGTTCTACGCGCACCGCATCCGCCGCTACACGACGCTCGATCTGAGCGCGGAGGAGATCCACCGGATCGGGCTGGGCGAGGTCGAGCGCATCCGCACGGAGATGGAGGCGATCATCCGGCGCGTCGGGTTCCGCGGCGATTTTGCCGCGTTTCTGACGTTCATGCGCACGGACCCGCGCTTCTACGCGCGCACACCGGAAGAGCTGCTGAAGCAGGCCGGCTGGATCACGAAGCGCATGGACGGTCAGCTGCCGGCGCTGTTCGGCCGGCTGCCCAGGCAGCCGTACACGGTCGAGCCCGTGCCGGCGCACCTCGCGCCCAAGTACACGAGTGGGCGCTACGTCGGCGCGCCGCCATCGGGAACGCAGCCGGGCACGTACTGGGTGAACACGTACCGGCTGGAGAGCCGTCCACTGTACAATCTGGAGGCGCTGTCCCTGCACGAGGCCGTGCCGGGTCACCACCTGCAGATCGCGCTGTCGCAGGAACTCGAGGGCCTGCCGCCGCTGCGCCGCTTCACGTACCACTCCGCTTTCGGCGAGGGCTGGGGCCTGTACGCGGAGCGACTCGGCCTCGATGCCGGTTTCTACACGGATCCGTACAGCGACTTCGGGCGACTCACGTACGAGATGTGGCGCGCATGCCGGCTCGTCGTCGACACCGGGATCCACGCCATGGGCTGGACGCGGCAGCAGGTGATCGACTACATGGCCTCGAACACGGCGTTGCCCCTGCACGAGGTCACGACGGAAACGGACCGGTACATCTCCTGGCCTGGCCAGGCGCTGGCCTACAAGCTGGGCGAGCTCAAGATCCGTGAGCTGCGGGCGCGCGCCGAGACGGCGCTCGGCGCCGCCTTCGATGTACGCGGCTTCCACGATGCCGTGCTGGCCAACGGCTCCGTCCCGCTGGACGTGCTCGAACACGTGATCGACGCGTGGATCGCCGAGCGGCGGGCAGCGCAGTGAACGGGCCGCTGCACATCGAGACGATCGAGGCGCACGCGGCCGGCGAGCCGCTGCGGGTCATCCTGAGCGGGTTTCCGCAGCCGCCCGGGCAGACTGTCCTCGAACGCCGGCGCTGGGCGCGAGCCAACGCAGACCAATTGCGGACTGCGCTGATGTGGGAACCGCGCGGCCACGCCGACATGTACGGCTGCCTGCTCATGCCGCCCGCTTCGGAGGATGCCCACTTCGCCGTGCTGTTCATGCACAACGAAGGGTTCAGCACGATGTGCGGTCACGGCATCATCGCGGTGACCACGGTCGTCCTCGAGACCGGCATGTTCCCGATTCATCGGCCGGTCACCGAGCTGCGCATCGACACGCCGGCCGGGCGCATCGTGGCCCGCGGCCACGTGCGGGACCGGCCGGGATCCGCGGATGACGCGGTTCGGGTCGAGCGCGTCGCGTTCACGAACGTCCCGTCGTTCGTCGCTGAGCTGGATGCGCATGTCGACGTGCCCGGACTGGGCCGGATCCGCTACGACCTCGCGTTCGGAGGCGCGTACTACGCATACGTCGATGTGCGGGATGTCGGCCTGGTCTGCGCACCGCAGCACACGGCCGCGCTGGTCGATGCGGGGATGCGGATCAAGCGCGCCGTGACAGCCGCCGGACCGATTCGCCACCCCGTGGACGAGGACCTGGGCTTCCTCTACGGCACGATCTTCATCGGGTCCGCCGAGTCAGCGGAAGCGCACAGCCGCAACGTGTGCGTCTTTGCGGAAGGCGAGGTGGACCGCAGTCCGACGGGGACGGGAGTGAGCGGGCGTGTCGCGATCCACCACGCGCGCGGCGAGCTGGACACCGGTCAGGCGATCGCGATCGAGAGCATCATTGGCACGCGGTTCACGGCGACCGTGCTCGAGACGACCACCTGTGGACCCTTCCAGGCCGTGATCCCGGAGGTCTCGGGCAGCGCGTGGATCACCGGCAGGGCCGAGCACCGCCTGGATCCATCCGATCCGCTCCGTCACGGGTTCCTCCTGCGCTGAAAACCTGACACACGTGCCGGCACGCGAGCCGGCGCAGGCACTTCGCATTGCGGCCTCCGGGACTCGGCGGCGGGCGCAGCACGATGTGCAGTTCAGTGGGCGGACTCTCTTCACGATCGTCCCGGAGCGGGCCTGTCTCCGTGCGGCGAAGATCGCCCGACGAAGGCCTGACGAGAGGCAGGAGATCGTCGCTCCCCATCTTCGGGGCGTGCCGGGCGGTGGGGCCACGTCGCCCTTCCGAGAACACCGGTCCAGCCGCCCGAGGCCAGCCCGGCAACCTGGAGAGGGGGGCGGCCCTGACGGAAGGAGCGCCACATGTCGAAACGAATGCTACGCGTGAGCTCCCTGGTCACCGGCGCGGCGGTGCCGCTCGCGCTGGCACTGGCGTGCGCCGATGCCGTCGACCCGGTCGTCGATCGCTCGGACGGGGGAGAGACCGAGGTGATCGTGATGTCGGTAGAGCCCGCGACCGTGGTACTCCGGCTGGGAGAGAATGCCCAGTTGTGGGCGCGGATGAGCGATCAGGACGGAACGCCGCGCGATGCGGGTGACGCCGATCCGGTGATCTGGTCGAGTTCCCGGCCGGACATCGTCACGGTCTCGGATGCCGGCGTGCTCGAAGCGCGTGCGCTCGGATCAGTCCAGATCAGTGCCGATTGCGGACACCTCGCGGCTTCCGCCAGCGTGACCGTGGTTCCCAACAGGAGCATCAAGCCGCCGGTCGACCCCGCCGGTGCCGGCAGCCGGTAGCGGGCGTATCGCCAGGGCCGGCTTGAACGGGCCCCCGGTTCCGGCTGCGCTCTTCGGCCACCGGGATCGGGGGACGGCCCGCTGGCCGGCACATGGCCGACAGGACAAGCGTTGAGACCGGTGGCGATAGATTGCCCCGTTATCGCTGCAACGGATCAGGGCCGGCTGTCTTCGGAGGGGCCGTACTTCACGAGATACCCGGCCATTTCACCCTTGCGGCGCGTCGCATCGGAGGACATCGAGCGGACCTTGCCGTAGATGGCGCGTTCCGGCCAGCCGCGGTCGTAGCGACCGAGCACCCACATGATGCCGGCGTAGGAGTTGGGGTCGCGGCCATCGACCGCCCACCGGTTGTTCAGTTCGACCATGGTCTCCAGCGCTTCGACCGGAGAGGCCGACCACTCCAGGATCTTCTTGCCCCAGAGCATGCGCAGGTAATTGTGGATGCGGCCGTCCCGTCGCAGCTCGCGCTGCGCGGCGTTCCACAGCGGATCGTCGGTCGCCGCGTTCTCGAACGTCTCCAGATCGTACGTGTAGGGCCGCGGGTCGTCGGCGTGGTCGGCCAGCGTCGCGCGCGCCCAGTCCGGCAGGGACGCGTATGTGTCGTAGCGCGGGATGTGTACGCAGCCGTTGAAGCCGAGTTCGCGCCACGTCACGAGTTGGTCGACGAAGGCCTCCGCGTCGGCCGACATGTTCCACCACCCCGTCTTGCTGCCGTTCGCACGGGCGCTCACGCGACTGGCATCCCAGTCCTCGTGCCGCGCCAGTTCCCGGAAGACGTGGTGCACCGAGATGTGGCCCCAGTGCAGGTACGGGGACAGCTCGGAGCTGGCGGGCGTATCCAGGTTGCGGCGGTCCGCCTCGTAGCGTGTCAGGCGTTCGTCGAGGAAGTGTCGGAGCACACGCTCCGCCGCGGCAGTTCCGCCGCGCTGCGCAACGGGGGCGACGTCATGATCGATGGGCAGTCCGGCGAGCGCATCCGCGTTACCCTCGAGCAGGTCGTGTCCCGCGGGCGGCCAGTGCCGCATAATGGCTGCGGGCAGCGCGCCGTCCGGCAGACCGCCGGCGAACACGTCCGCGTCCGGGAACACGTCGAGGTGTGCGGGCAGTTCGCGCTGCATGAATCGGCGCAGATGCACGGCGGCGGTGAAGGCCTTCGGCGCCGCCGTCAGCGGCAGCAGCCCGTTGGAGTCGACGATGAGCAGCGGCACGCGCAGCCGATCCGCCGCGGCCTCGACCATGCGCGGCAGGAAGAAGCAGGGGTACTCGTCGGTGACGACCAGGCAGGCCCGCGCGGCGAGGGCCTCGAGCAGGCCTTTGCCCTCGTCCGGCGCCGGCTCGATGTACGGGTAATAGACACACCCCGCGGCGCGCGCGGCCTTCGCGTTCGCGGCCATGCCGTCCAGCACGAAACGGTGGAGCCGGTCGCTGGCCCACCGATACCCGGCCCGCAGCGGCTCGAACACGAGCAGCGGCTTGCCGAGCGATCGCGCGTGGCCGGCCGCCAGCTGGAGGGCGAAATTGTCGCGCAGTCGCCGGCTCGCGATCATCCAGTACAGGACGAAATCGCCGTCGGCTACGGGCTGCGCGGCGCCTTCCTGACGCACGCGGCTGGCGGGGACACCGAAGCGGGGCTGCAGAAGCGCCATGACCATCCGGGTTTCCGGGAATGGCGGCCCGCCGAACCGTTTCGCCGGGCTGCCGGTTCGGGGAATCGAGCGGGCACGCGTAGTGCACGCAACAGGTTGACACCGCATGGGCTACACATTCGAAGAGCTGGCGGGCAGGGAACTGGATGCGCTGTGGCACGGCGCGCTCTTCCTGCACGGCGGCGAAGCGCGCGGGGCCGAGCAGTTGCTGACCCGGGCGCTCTGGCGCGCGATGGGCCGGCTGCGCAGCGAAGGTCGGCCCGCCGATCCGCGCGCCTGGCTGGAGACCGAACTGGTGCGCGCGTTCCTCGATGCGGAGGGACCGCCGCAGACGGGGGCGCCGCACCGGGCGGGCGCCGCGCAGGTCGCGAGGGAAGCACGGGTGCAGGATCCGCGGGTGGCCGCGCTGCTCGCAGCCGCGCGCGACATCCCGGCGCCGGCGCGCGCGGCCCTCTGGCTGGTCCAGTTCCAGCGGCGATTGCGGGCCGATGCGGCCCGGGCGCTGCGCGTGGATCCGGAATCGATGGGGCCGCTGCTCGAGCACCGCGCGGCGCTCGTCCGGGCCCTCGACACGGGGCGGCGCGAGTCGGGCGGCGCGCGATGAGTCAGCCCCTGGATTGCGCCGCCGCGCGGGACAGTGTCTGGCCGCCGAACCGGCCCCGACTGGCGGACGCGGATGCCATCGCAGCCCGCGAACACATCGCCGGATGCGCGGCCTGTCGCGCCTACTTCGCGCAGGATCGGGCGCTCCTCGACGTCTACGACCGGCTGCGCGCCACGCCGGCGCCGCCGGCCGTCCGGGAGCGCGTGTTCGATGCGCTGGCCAGGGAGCGGACGGGCCACGGGCAGGCCGCCCAACGGGACCGGCGTGCGCGGCGGGACGGGACGCCCCTGCGCGCCGCGGTCGTGGCGCTGCTCGCCCTGGCCGCCGGCTTCGCGGGCTGGTTCGCCGTCGCGGGGGACCGGGCGCCGGATCCGCCCGCCCTCTTCGCCGAGGACTGGCTGCGCCGGGCCGTCGCCGCCGATCACATCGAGACGGCCGACCCGGCCGCGATCCGGGATTTCCTGGCGCGCGAGCTGGGCATCGCCCACACCCCGCCCAGTATGCCCGGGCACCTGCCGGTCCGGGCGGAGATCTGCCTGCTGGACGGCCGGCGAGGCGCCATGATCACCTACGCCGACGGTGACCAGACCCTCGCCCATTACGTGCTGCCCGCGACCGGCGCGGTCCGGCGGGCGCCGGCGGTCGCCCGCTCGGCCGGTGCCGGCGAGGGCCTGACGATCGTGACCTGGGCGGAGGCGTCGCTCGAGCACGCCCTGGTCGGCCATCTGCCCGGCGATTCCCTGCTGATCCTGGCAGCCCGGCAGTAGCCCGCCGGCCGCGAGGGGCGCCCGGCGGGCCCCGGCCAACCCTCCACGCCGGACGGGCGTCTCATGCCCGGCGCCGGCCGGGCGTGATCCGGCGGGCGGAGGGACCTTGCCGAACAATCGGCCCGGGGTCGTGTATGTCCGGACGCGCGAGATGCCGCGCGCCGGGCATCCGCCCGATCCGACAGAACCACGGAGGAAGCCAGTGAGCACCACGACGCGCAAAGCCGTCGTCGGAGTCGGACTCGTGGTCGCCATCGTCGGGGCGGCCACGGGCCTCGAAGCGATCCGCAACGGCAATCCAGCCCTCGAAGCCGTGCCGGCCACCGAGTCGTGGACGGGCGCTGCGCCCGCCGCGACCGCGCCGGCACCGAACACAGGAGTGCAGGCCCCGGACCCGGCGGCCACGACGCTGAGTCGTGCGTTCCGGAGCGCATCGCAGGCCACACTGCCGGCGGTCGTGTACGTCGAAGTCGAATCCGAAGCGCGCGCCACGGCCGCGATTCCGTTCTGGCCGTTCGACAACCGCCAGCAGCCGCAGATCGCGCCGCAGCCCGAGCGGGGCAGCGGGTCCGGCGTGATCTTCCGCGAGGACGGCTACATCATCACGAACAACCACGTCGTGGAGAACGCCACGCGCGTGGCCGTGACCATGACGGACGGCCGCGAGTACATGGCGGATGTCGTGGGCCGCGATCCGCGTACCGACATCGCCGTGATCAAGGTCGACGCGTCCGGTCTGCCGACCGCGCAGTTCGGCGATTCCGATGTCATGCAGGTCGGCGACTGGGTCGTCGCCCTCGGCTACCCGCTCCAGCTGGGTTCGACCGCGACGGCCGGGATCGTCAGCGCCAAGGGCCGCAACCTCGGCATCCTCCGGCAGAACGACGAGCAGGCGCTCGAACACTTCATCCAGACCGATGCGGCGATCAATCCGGGCAACTCCGGCGGGCCGCTCGTCGATCTGCAGGGCCTCGTGATCGGGATCAACACGGCGATCGCGAGCCGGACCGGTTTCTACAGCGGCTACGGCTTCGCCGTGCCCGCCAACATCGTCAAGCGTGTGGCCGGTGATCTGATCCGCTACGGCGAATCGCGCCGGCCCAGGCTCGGCGTCGGCGTCGCCGACCTGAGTGCGGCCGACGTCGAGATCTACAAGCTGGACTCGGCGGAAGGCGCGGAGATCACGCAGCTCACGCCGGGCACGGCGGCTGACAAGGCCGGGCTGCAACTGGGCGATGTCGTCGTCGCGCTCGATGGCAAGCCGGTCCGGGACAGCGGCGCGCTGACCGAAGCGCTTTCGCTCTACCAGCCGGGCCAGACGCTGACGCTGGACATCGTGCGCTACGGCAAGAAGATGCAGATCAAGGCCGAACTCGAGATGTTCGAGCCGGCCGTGCGCGGCAACCGGGTCGCGACGGCGACGCGCGATCGCGGCATGGGCCGGTTGGGCTTCTCGGCGGCCGACGTCACGCCGCAGGCCGTGCGGCAGTTCGAGCTGCCGGCGCAGACCGGCGTCGTGATCACGGCCGTGGATCCGGCCGGACCCGCGGCGCGCAGCCTTGCGCCGGGCTGGCTGATCGAGCGCGTGAACGGGCAGCGGATCCAGTCGCTGGCCGACCTCGACAAGGCCGCCGAATCGGTCCGGCCCGGCTCGGCCGTGTCGGTCGTGGTCCGGCGTCAGGACAACACGCAGGTGATCATCAACTACCGGCTGCGCTGAGGCACGACGCGAACGGCGCAGGCACAGCCATCGCAAGGGCAGGGGCCCCGCGGTACATTCCGCGGGGCCCTCCGTTCTTTCCGGCTCGCCGCGCTGCGGTGGCCGCCGTCAGGAGATGCGCTGATGGAGCAAACGACGTCGCGACCCGCCGTGCTGGTCCGCTGTCCGTTCTGCAGCACGCTGAACCGGATCAGCCTGGCGCGCGCGAAGGACCGGCCGGCCTGCGGCGAATGCGCGAAGCCCCTGCTGCTCGACCGGCCTGTCACCATCACCGACAAGGACCTCGATCGTATCATCGCCGAGTCCGATCCACCCGTCGTCATCGACTTCTGGGCGGAATGGTGCGGACCCTGCAAGATCATGGCGCCGATCCTCGACGAGATCGCGCGCACGCGCACCGGCACCATGCTCGTCGGCAAACTCGATACCGATCGGAATCCTGCCGCGTCCGCACGCTACGGGATCCGTGGCATCCCGACGCTCATCGTGTTCCACGGCGGCAAGGAAGTCGCGCGTCAGGTCGGCGCGGTGCCGCGCCAGAAACTCGACGAGATCCTCGACCGGGTCATTGCCGCGGCCGGCTGAGCCGACCGGGCCATCCGCTGGAGGCGACAACATGACGGCGCCCCTCGCTTCGCTGCTCGATGAGGCACTCGAAACGTGGTCGTACGTCCGTGACGGCGTGATCGAAGAGGTTCGGACCATACCAGCGGACCGCTTCGACTGGCCACCCGCAGAAGGGTTCCGCACCGTCACGGCGTTGTGTCAGCACATCGTCGAGTCCGCGCTGATGGCGGCCGGCGAGCTGACCCGGCCGGACGGCGATTTCCAGCGCGTGCCGTTCCCGGAGTTCATCCGCGAGTACGCGCCCGACGTCGCCACCGTCACCGGGAAAGACGCGCTCCTCGTACTCCTCGCGTCCTCGCACCGCGATGTCGAGCGACGCTTCCGGGAGGCCGGTGAGCTGCATGCCTTGCAGTACATCCGCCGATTCGACGGGCGCCACGGAACGCGTCTCGCATGGCTGTGGCACGCGATCGAGCACGAGTCCTATCACCGCGGCCAGCTCGCGCTCATTGTCCGTTCGGTGGGCCTGGTGCCGGCGCTCACGCGACTGATCCACGGCCAGGCTTGACGACCGGACAGCGCCCGGTTCCGGTGCCCGCCGACCCGACGCCGGCCGACGCATTCGTGTTCGGCCGGGCCCGCCGGTTCGCGGACCGCACCGCGATCCGCGACGACGCCGGCGACTGGACGTACGCGGACCTGGCCGGGCTGTCGTCGCGCGGTGCACACGCCCTGCTCGACGGCAAGACTGACCTGGCCGAGGCGCGCGTCGCCTTCCTCGTGCCGCCCGGCGCCGCCTGGGTCGCCACGCAATGGGCCACTTGGCGCGCCGGCGGTATTGCTGTACCGCTCGCGCTCTCGCATCCGCCGGCTGAACTGGCGTACGTGGTCGATGACGCGGAGGCGAGCGTCCTCGTCACGCATCCGGCGTGTGCGGATCGTGCGGTACCGCTGGCGCGTGACCGCGGCCTGCGGCTGGTGGACGCATCGACGTGGCACGCGCCGGCTGCCCCGGATCGCGCACCGTCGGAGCGTCCACCCGAGCTACCGCCCCCGGGTCGGAGACGCGCAATGATCGTCTACACGAGCGGCTCGACCGGGCGACCCAAGGGCGTCGTCTCGACGCACGCCGGGGTGAGCGCGCAGATCCGCACGCTCGTCGACGCCTGGGGCTGGCGTGCGGACGATGTCGCGCTGCACGTGCTGCCGCTCCACCACGTGCACGGCATCATCAACGTGCTGTCCTGCGCGCTGTGGAGCGGGGCCCGTTGCATCATGATGCCGCGTTTCGATGCGGTGGGCGTCTGGCAGCACTTCGCAGCGGGCGAGGTCACCGTGTTCATGGCGGTGCCTACGGTGTACCATCGCCTGATCGCCGCCTGGGAAGATGCTGACGCTGCGACTCGCGCGGCATGGTCGTCAGGCGCCCGCCGGCTCCGCCTCATGGTCTCGGGCTCGGCGGCGCTGCCGGTGACCACGCTCGAGCGCTGGCGCGAGATCACCGGGCACACGCTGCTCGAGCGCTACGGCATGACGGAGATCGGCATGGCGCTCTCCAACCCGCTCGACGGGGCGCGCGTGGCGGGGACCGTCGGCACGCCGCTGCCCGGTGTCGAGGCCCGAATCGTGGGAGAGGACGGCCTGCCCGTCGCGGCCGGAGCGCAGGGCGAGATCGAGGTGCGCGGCCTGCAGGTGTTCCTCGAGTACTGGCGCCGCCCGGCAGAAACCGCGCACGCGTTTCACGACGGCTGGTTCCGCACCGGCGATATCGCCGTCATCGAGGACGGCCGCTGGCGGATCCTCGGTCGTGCCTCGGTCGACATCATCAAGACCGCCGGCTACAAGGTCTCCGCACTCGAGATCGAGGATGGGCTGCGCCAGCATCCTGATATCGTGGACTGCGCGGTGATCGGCATGCCCGACGCCGACATCGGTGAGCGCGTCTGCGCGGCGCTCGTGCCGCGGGCTGATGCGCGGCTCGAGCCGGACCAACTGCGCGACTGGGCCCGCGAGCGCATGGCGCCCTACAAAGTGCCGCGCGAGCTGCGCCTCGTGACCGAGCTGCCCCGGAACGCGCTGGGCAAAGTCACCAAGCCCGCGTTGCGCGAGCTCTTCCCGTGATCGACGCGATCCTCGCCAACCTGCGCACCTACTGGCAGGTGCACGTGCTGCTGCTCGTGTACACGGCCATGCTGGCCACGCACGCCTGGACGGCCAACCGCCAGACCAAGAGCGTCAGCGACTACTACGTGGGCGGCCGGACCATGGGTGGCGTAGCCATCGGCCTGTCCTTCTTCGCGACGTACTCGAGCACGAACAGCTTCGTCGGGTTCTCCGGCCAGTCGTACACGTGGGGCATTGCGTGGCTGCTGCTCATTCCCTTCATCGTCGGCATGTCGCTGTTCGCCTGGGTCGCCGTGGCGCCCAGGCTGCGCCGCTGGACCGAAGCCCTCGACTCGCTCACCCTGCCCGATTTCATCGGGTTCCGCTACGACAGCAACGCGGCCCGCATGGCCGCGGCCGTCATCGTGCTGTTCGCGAGCCTGTTCTACATGACGGCCGTTTTCAAGGGCATCGGCAACCTGCTCGAAGCGTTCCTCGACATCCCGTACCGCGGCGCCATCGTCATCGTTTTCTTCATCGTCATGGTGTACACCGCCGTCGGCGGGTTCATCTCGGTCGTCAAGACGGACACGGTGCAGGGCGTCGTCATGATCCTGGCCTCCGTGCTGCTGGCCTGGGGCACGATCGATGCCGCCGGCGGCGTCGGCGCCCTGACGGCCGTGCGCGCGGACCCGGCCACGACGCACCTCTTCGACTGGAACGGCGGGGTCGCGTTCGCCGTCGTGCTCGGCGTCGTGTTCTCGGGCACGGTCAAGTTTGCGGTCGAGCCGCGCCAGCTATCCCGCTTCTACGCCCTGGCCGACGCGCGCGCGCTGCGCACGGGCGTCTGGGTCTCGACGCTGAGCTTTGCGGTCGCGTACACGCTGATCGTGCCCGTCGGCCTGTACGCCCGCCGCATTTTCCCGTCGGGGATCACGGAGACGGACGCGGTCGTGCCCCAGCTGCTCACGGCGAGCGGCGCGTTCAGTGCGGGTGAGGCCGCGTTCCTGCTGGTCGGCATGATTGCCGCGGCGATGTCGTCGCTGGACAGTGTGCTGCTGGTGACGGCGGCGACGGCGGACCGCGACATCGTGCGGGTCCTGCGCCCCCGGCCGGCCACCGAGGCCGCGATCATGCGTTCGACGCGCGGCTACGTGGTCCTGTTCAGCGCGATCACGGCGCTCGTCGCGCTGGACCCGCCTGGCGGGATCGTGGCCCTGACGTCGTTCTCCGGTGCGCTGTACGGGGCCTGCTTCGCACCCGCCATCCTCTTCGGGCTGTGGTGGCGGCGGGGCAGCGGGGCCGCCGTCCTGGCGTCTTTCGCCGTCGGCATCGGTGTCCTGCTCGGCTGGCGGCTGTTGCCCTGGAGGGACGCGCTGCACGAGGTCTTCCCGGCACTGGGCCTCTCCGTGCTGGTCTTCGTGGCCGTGGCGCTGCGCACGCCGGCCATCCCGTCCGCCGCGCTCGACGCCCTGTTCGCGCCCCGCCCCGCGGGCGAATCAAGGAACCCCCGCCCCGGCCGAAACTCGTAAGCGACGCATCGGCTCACGCGTGTGCGCACGCGTGCCGACAGCGTGATCGGTCCCATCCGGGTGCCGGTCCGATCGGTCGCTCCCCGAGTGGCCGGCCACACGAGCGGCAGGGACTCCGCATGAGTCTGGGATCGGGCAATTCGACAGCCACGGAACGGACCGACTGCGAGAAGGCGCGGCAGGTCGCGCTGCGCACCGCGCTCACCGACCGCCTGCTGCAGTCCACGATCAGCCAGAACGTCGGGCTCTTCATTGCGATCGGGCTGATCGGCGCGCTGTGCTGGTCGACCGTCCCGCACACCGGCCTGATCGTGTGGCTGTCCGTCGTGGCGCTGTGTACCGCGGCCCGTGTCACGCTGCCGGTCGTGCTGCGCCGCCGCGCGGCCACTCCGGCCGTGGCCCACACCGCGATGCGCATTGCGCTGGCGGCCGTCGCCCTGTCCTGGGGCGCAGGCCCCATGGTCCACAGCGCCCACATGCCGCCGGACCATCTCGCGCTCATCGCGATGGTCTTCTCCGGGATGATCGCTGGCGCCACCATGACGCTCGTGGCCGACGGCTGGAGCTACTACCTGTTCACAGTCGGTCTGCTCGGGCCGTTGGCGGCCGGCTTCCTGATGGAAGGCATAACGCGGCCGAACATCGTGGCCGTGCTGCTCATCCTGGCCTTCATCGCCGCCGCGATCTCGATCTACCGGCGCGCGCAGAGGCTCACGCTCGATCTGGTCATCGCTTCGCTCGACCTGGCCGAGGGCGCGCGTCGCGCTGAGGCCAACCGGCGCATCCTGGACGGACTGCTGGCGGCCTCGCCCACCGCGATCGCAACGGTGACCGCCGACGGGCGGGTCCGGTCGGTCAATCCGGCGTTCGAGCAGCTGTTCGGCTACGACTCGACGGAGGCCGTCGACCGGCACCTCAACGATCTGATCGTGCCGGAGAAGCAGCGCGCCGAAGCGGAGCAGCTCGACCTGGCCGTGCAGGCCGGTACGCAGATCAACGTAGAAGTCGAGCGCGTCCGCAAGGATGGCAGCATCGTGTACGTGCGCGCCTCCGCCGCGGTCGGCAGCGCGGAGGGCGATGGCCTGGCCTTCATCATGTACCACGACGTGAGCGATCTGAAGGCAAGTGAAGCCGTGCTGCGCGAGAAGGAGGCGCAGTACCGGCAGCTCGTCGAGTTCTCGTCGGACCTGGTCTGGCAGATCGACCGCCAGGGGAGGTGGACGTATCTGAACCTGGCGTCCCTCGAGTTCTTCGGCGTCCCGCCGGAGCAGATGATCGGTCAGTCGGCCATCGCCACGGTGGCGGAGGAGCACCGTCAGGCCGATGAGGCCAGCATCCGCAGCGTCCTGCGCGGTGCGGACCTGACCGACTACGAGACCGTGCACATCAGTGCGGACGGTACGCGACGGACGCTGAGCATCTCGGCGCGTCCGCAACGCGAGGCGACCGGCCGGATCGTGGGCGCGCACGGCACGGCACGCGACATCAGCGCACGTGTTGCCGCACGCAAGGCCATCGAGGAGGCGCGAGCCGAAGCGGAACGCATTGCGACCGCGAAGAGCGTATTCCTGGCCAACATGAGCCACGAGATCCGCACGCCGATGAACGGGATCCTCGGCATGACGGAGCTGCTGCTCGATACTCAGCTCACGGCGGAGCAGCGTCGGTCCGCGGCGCTGGTCCGCAATTCCGCCGATGCCCTGCTCGACGTCATCAACGACATCCTCGACTTCTCCAAGCTCGATGCGAGCCGGCTGACGATCGAGGAGGTGAACTTCGATCTGCACGGCCTGCTCGACTCGGCAACGCGGCTCCTGTCCGTACGCGCGTTCGAGCGCGGCATCGAACTGTTCCTCGATCTGCAGACCGAAGTGCCGCAATGGGTGCGCGGCGATGCCGGCCGCCTGCGCCAGGTACTGAACAACCTGATCGGCAACGCGATCAAGTTCACCGAACGGGGTGAGGTCACGGTCGTCGTGACGGTCGAGTCGGCCGCGGACGAGGCCGCCGCCATTCGCTTCGGCATCCGCGACACGGGCATCGGCATCGCAGAGGACAAGCTCGGCCTGATCTTCGACGAGTTCACCCAGGCGGAGAGCTCGACCACGCGCAAGTACGGCGGGACAGGTCTGGGACTGGCCATCTCGCGTCGTCTGGTCGACATGATGGGCGGCGAGCTGCAGGTGGTCAGCCAGCAGGGTGTCGGCAGCGAGTTCTTCTTCACCTTGCGGTTCGGCATCGGCAGCGATCCGGAGGGACGCGGGCCGCGCGAGGTGATCCGTCTGGACGGCGTGCACGCGCTCGTGGTCGATGACAACAGCACGAACCGCCGCATCGTCAAGGCCGCCCTCGAGGGGTCCGGCATGCATGTGGAGGAAGTCGCGTCCGCACAGGCCGCGCTGAGCGCGCTGCGCGCAGCGAAGGCGGCCGGCCGTGCGTGCGCGCTCGCTGTCATCGACGGTTGCATGCCTGACCGCGATGGATTCGATCTCGCGCTCGATGTGCGAGCCGACGCGGACATTCGCGATACCCGGCTCATGATGCTCACGTCGGGCGGTACGCCCGGCGACGGCCAGCGCTGCCGGGACCTGGGCATCGAGGGCTACCTGACCAAGCCCATCTTACGCGCGGAGCTGGTCGAAGCGGTGGCCGCGGTACTGCGTGGTGGCCTGCCGCGCGACCAGCTCGTGACGCGTCACTCCATCGAAGAGGCCAGACACCGGCTGCGCGTTCTGCTGGCCGAGGACAACCCCGTGAACCAGCAGGTCGCGCTGACGATGCTGCGCAAGCGCGGCCACGACGTGCACGTCGTCGAGAACGGTGCCCTCGCGCTGGATGCCGTGCTGGGCGGGTCCTACGACGTGGTCCTGATGGACGTGGCCATGCCGGTCATGGATGGGATCGCCGCGACGCAGGCCATCCGCAGGATCCCGCGGTTCGCGAACCTGCCCATCATCGCCGTGACGGCGCACGCCATGCCCGAGGAGCGGCAGCGCTGCATCGACGCCGGTATGACGGACCATCTGCCCAAGCCGTTCAAACCGTTCCAGCTGTTCGCGGCTGTCGAGGACTGGGGCACGCGCATGGTCGGGGATGGCGCAGCCGCGGCGCCGACGCAGTCCGACGCCGTGCCCGCAGCGGCGCCCCGCGCCGCGGTCGACATTCCGGGATTCCGTTCGTCGATGCGTGAGGCCGGTGTGGAAGACGCGGTCGACGCGATGCTCGACCTGTTTCTCGAGGATGCGCCCGGCCGCGTCGAGACGATCCGCAACGCCTGCCGGGATGGCGGTGGCGCGTCCATCGGCGCGGCGGCGCACGCGCTGAAATCCGCCGCGGGCACGATCTTCGCCCACGGGCTGTTCGATCTGCTCGAGAACATGGAAGTGGCCGGCAAGGCCGGCGATGTCGAAGCCGCGCGCGGGATGCTCGCTGTGGTCGTCGCGGAATACGAGGCAGTCCGAACGTTCCTCGAATCGATGCGGGTGGACGCGACGCCCGCGGGCTGAGCACGACTGGGGCAACGTGAAGGATCACGTGAACGGGGACGACTTCACGCGGCGCGCCGAGGGGCCCCCGCGCGGTCGGTTCGCCGGCACGATGTTCGGCGCCGGGAACCGCATGATACGCTCGTGATCGAGTAAACCCCGTCCCGGCGCGCGTCCGCAGCGAGCGCCGGTCGGCGGCCTAACGCCACATCGGGTAGCGGCGCAGCAGGTCGCGCTGTTCGGCGAGAATGATGCCGAAGGGGATGCCGACGGATGTGAAGTGGAGGGCCGCGAACTCGCCATCGATCCGGACGATCTGGCCTTCCACCCGGATCTCGGTCCCGCGTCGGAACTGCACCACGCCGCGGATCTCCTGACCATACCGCGCAGGCTGGCCCGGCACGCGCCGGAACCGGACGCCCGACTCCGAGCAATCGAGCACCTCGTGCCCGACGCCGTCGATCAGCAGCCTCGGCCGGTCCGCGACCGGGTACTGGATCCGATAGTAGGAACGTGTCATGCGGACTCGATGCTCGCGACGGGCAGGGCCCGCCTCGTGCGGACTCCGCTCCCCCGTTCTCAGCATCGGCAGGTCCGCCCGGAAATGAAGTCATCGGCTCCGGCCAGCCCGCCGCCCGAACCGCCCCGCCCCGGGCCGATGGACCGCCGGGTTGCCCGGACCGCCCCGGCCCGGCAGGTTGGGCGGGCGCCGACGCCCACGGATCCATCGGCCCGGGACCCGGGCCGCGATTGCGGCGTCGAGCGACTGCAGATGCTCAGAATACGGGGTTGCATATGACCGATTCAACACGGGCCGGAGGGGCCGGCGGAGGCCCGGCGACCGCCGCGCGCGGGGGCGGGGCGCGCAGCCGCATCGGGCTCATCGTCGTGGTGCTCGCGCTCGCAGGCCTGTGGCTCGTTTCGCCGCGGTTCCTGCCCGAGGAGGGCGCGCACATCGGCGCGTACAGCGCCATGCCCGCGATCGTGACACTGGCACTCGTGTTCCTGACCCGCAACGTCGTCACGTCGCTGTTCCTGGGCATCGTCACGGGCGGGATCGTCAGCGGCCAGCTCAACGTGATCGGCCAGTTCTTCATCCCGGCCATCGGCTCCGCCAATTTCGCCACGATCCTGCTCGTCTACCTCTGGGCGCTCGGCGGGCTCATCGGCCTGTGGACGCGGACCGGCGGCGCGCGCGCATTCGCCGAGGCCGCCGGCCGGACGCTCGTGCGCGGCCCGCGCTCCGCACGCTTCTTCGCCTGGCTCGTCGGCGTCGTCTTCCACCAGGGCGGCACCATCTCGACGATCCTGGCCGGCACCACCGTGCGGCCGGTCACCGATGAACACCGGATCTCGAAAGAGGAAGTCACCTACATCGTCGATTCCACTGCCTCGCCCATCGCGACGATCCTGCCGTTCAACGCCTGGCCCATCTACGTGGCCGGGCTCGTCATGGGCACGACGCCCCTCTTCGCGACCGAGGCCGACGCCGTCACCTTCTTCTTCCGCTCGATCCCGTTCAACTTCTACGCGCTGTTCGCCGTGACGTCGACGCTCCTCTTCTCGTTCGGATGGCTGCCCTGGGTGGGCGGCAGGATGAAGCGTGCGATCGAACGGTCGCGCACGACCGGCCAGCTCAACGCGCCCGATGCGCAGCCGCTGGCCGCCGGCGAGCTCACGAAACTCCAGGTGCCCGACGATTACGACGGCGGCATCGCCGACTTCGCGATCCCGATGGTCACGCTGCTGGGCGTGGCGATCATCCCTTACTTCATCACCGGGAACGTGCGCATCGCCGAGGCGTTCGGCCTGGCCGTGCTCGTCGCCATTCTGCTCGCTCTGCTCAAGGGCATGCCGCTCAAGACCGCCGTCGACGGCTTCATCGACGGGTGCAAGGGCGTGACCGTCGGCGCCATCATCCTGGGCCTGGCCGTCACGCTGGGTGAGGTGTCGAAGGTCCTGGGCACGGCGGCCTGGATCGTCGAGGCGACCAGTCGCCTGATCATGCCGGCCGCGCTGCCGGCGATCCTGATGGTGATCTGCATGGCCGTCGCCTTCTCGATCGGCTCGTCGTGGGGCACCTACGCCGTCGTGTTCCCGCTCGCGATGCCGCTGGCCTGGAGCATCAACCCGGATCCGTTCTACATGTCGATCTGCTTCGGGGCGGTCCTGGGCGGTGCCGTGTTCGGCGACCAGTGCTCGCCCATCTCGGATACGACCATCCTTTCCGCGCTCGCCTGCGGTGGCGACATCATGGACCACGTGACGACGCAGTTGCCGCTCGCCATGGCCGCGGCCGGGCTGGGGGCGATCGTCGCGACGGGGCTCGCGCTCATGGCGTGAGCCGCGGCCGGGGCCGCATTCGCGCTTTCTTGCGGCCGCAGAAGAAACCCGCTATTAACCGCGTCGCCCTCGCGACGCTGCCGGGCAGATTCCTCCAGCCTCCCGGGGGTCGGACACCCGTCCTGTGGACGGTGCCCGCACTCTCTCCCCATCCTCAGGAGGCACTCCATGAAACGCTCCACCTCCATCCTCGCGGCCGCGGCCCTGCTCACGGCGTGCGCCGAATCGCCCGTCGCCCCGCCGGCAAATGACCTGGCACCGGCGTTCTCGGCCACGACAATCACCGACAATTTCGTCGTGCCGTTCGCCGCCGATGTGTTCATCCCCTGCGCGCTCGGTGGCGCCGGCGAATGGGCCTCGCTGAGCGGCAACCTGCACGTGTTGACGCACATCACGTTCAACGGTGCCGGCGGGATCACCCTGAAACAGCATTTCCAGCCGCAGAACCTGGGTGGCACCGGGCTGACCAGCGGACACAACTACCGCGGCGTGGGTGTCACCCAGGAGACGCTGAACATCGCGGCCGCCGGTCTGCCGGTCACGAGCACCTTCGTGAACAATTTCCGGATGATCGGCCAGGGCCCGGGCAACAACTTCCACGTCCATCAGCTCATCCACGTCACGGTCGACGCGAACGGCGTCGTGCGGGCGGTGGTCGCCAACTCCTCGGTCACCTGCAGCTGAGATAGCCGAGTTGTGGAGCGCGCTGCGTGCATGTTGTCGCGCTGCTGCATCCGTTGCGAACGTTTGACACAGTGCAATGGGCAGAGCAGGCAACGCCGTGCGTGCGCGTGGCGACGCTTCACCGGATGCGCTGCATTCGACGAATTCCTTGCGGCAGGCGGTCATGGTGTGCTATTCAGGATAACACGCTGAACATCGCCGGGGCTCGACCTGCCTGGCGCAGTCCGATGCCGGCGTCGGATTCAAGGAGCCGGCCGCGCCCCTCTCGCCCGGAGTCGCCCCACCGAAACGACCTCTCCCGATCCTCCCTTCAAGGAGCCCTCATGAAGCGATTCACGCCTCTCCTCGCTGTGGGCCTGCTGCTCGGCGCCTGTGCCGAGTCGCCGGTCGCCCCGCCCGCGGACGACTTCGCCCCAGCTTTCGGGATCGTCTTCAACGACGCGGTCCCGTTCGCGCAGATCAACGCCGTGCCGTGTGCCGGTGAACTCGTCCTGCTCAGCGGCAATCTGCACGTGCTGATCACGCTGACGATCGACGCGAATGGCGGCGTGCACACGAAGGCGCATTTCCAGCCGCAGGGCGCGTCCGGAACGGGCCTGACGACCGGTGATACGTACCGGGCCGTCGGCGTCACACAGCAGACCCTGAACATCAACTCGGGTGGCCTGCCCCTCACGTTCACGGCGGTCAACAACTTCCGCCTGATCGGTCCGGGCACGGACAACAACCTGCAGGTCCATCAGGTGACGCACGTCACGATCAACGAGAACGGCGTGGTGTCGTCGCTCGTGATCCAGAACAACGTCAGCTGCACCTGATGAGGTCGGCGGGTGGCGCGTGGACGCGGCTTCGTTGTCGTTCGCGCAACGCCACCCCGTGACACTCGGATAACCCTGGCCTTCGGGCGAAGGCGAGTGCGAGACGGGCAGCTCCGGCATGGCCGGGGCTGCCCCTCTTCATTGCGATCTGCCTGATCCGGGCAGGCGCCCTTGCGGTCAGCCGCCCGAAGGCGCGGCGACGACCCGGCCCTTCAGCGCGGCGTCGATGCGGTGGCGCAGGTCCTCGAGGTGTGCGCGCGTGATGCCGGAGGCATTCGGCACCGCGGCCTCGAGCTGGGCGTCGAGCGCCCGCAGCTCCGCGCGCACGGCCGGGAAGATGTCGGACAGCCGGGCGTCCAGCTGGGGCGCGCCGCCACGCCCACCTCGCCCGGCCGCCGCGGCACCGGCCGCGGGCGGCGTCGGGTTCAGCTTGTCGTCCAGCGTCTCGACGTATGCGCGCTGCAGCGCGCGACGATAGACATCCGGCGTCTGGCGTGCGCGCAGTTCGCTGAACAGGCCGCCGCGCACATCCTGGAACAGCTCCATGATCGAGTAGGCCGTGCCCGCGGGCGCGCCGTGCTCGTACTCGCTCAGGCGCAGCAGCCGCGCGTTCTGCAGCACGGAGTTCAGGATGCTGGCCTGCGCCGCGTGGATGCGGGCCACCGAGCCGACCGGCTCGATGCGCCGCAGGATGTCGTCGACCAGGAAGAAGGTCGGTGTCTGGAACGCGTTCTCGATCAGGAAGCTCACCGCTTCCTTCTGGCGGGTGCGCGGGACCGGCGTGAAGCGCACGCCCTGCTGGCTGCCGTACTTCTCCTGCGAGTTGGCGCCGCCCACCAGGTTCGCGACGTGCGCGAGTTCCGTGCGCCACTGGCCGATGAGTCGGCCGTACAGCTGGTTGAGGTCGTCGTAGTTCTCGGTCGGCTTCGTCGTGGCCGGGATCAGGTAGGCCACCTGGCGCTTGATGTTGCGCAGGCCCCAGCCGGTGGCCTTGACCGGATCGGCATCGCCGACGGCTTCGGTCAGCTCACCCGGATCACTGCCGCTCGAGCCGGACGTCGAGAAACGCAGCCACGGCCGGGTGTCCTGCTCGCGCGCCCACTCGTCGAGCGTGCGGCGTTCCTCCTCGGGCGACTTCGCGCCCGGGATCGGCTTGTAGCCCCACATCGTGGCCCAGCGGTCGTACGGCCCGATGTCCGGGACGAGCAGCTCGACCGGCACATTGTCTTCCGGCTGCACGAGGTAGTTGAAGCGCGAGTAGTCCATGAGCGTGGGCGTGTGGCCCCACTGGCGCAGGAACGATGCGCTGCGCAGCGAATCGACGGGATAGGTCGAGCTGGCCTTCATGTTGTGCTGGAAGCCGAGCGTGTGCCCGACCTCGTGCGCCACGACGTACTCGAGCAGCCGGCCCATGAGGTCCTCGGGCAGCGGGAACCTGCGCGCGCGCGGGTCGACCGCCGAGGCCTGCGTGAAGTACCAGGCGTTCTGCAGGTTCTCGACGTTCTGGTACCACTGGATGTGCGCACTCAGGATCTCACCTGAGCGCGGGTCGTGCACGTGCGGGCCCGACGCGTTCTCGGTCGTGGACGGCAGCCAGCGGATGACCGAGTAACGCGCGTCCTCGGGCGACCAGTCCGGATCGTCCGGTGCGTCGCGCGCGACGATCGCGTTGCTGAAGCCGGCCTCGAGGAACGCTTTCTGCCACGCTTCCACGCCGCGCTTGAAGTACGGGATCCAGCGCGGCGGCGTGGCCGGGTCGATGTAGTACACGATCGGCTCGACCGGATCGGAAACGGCCGCGTTCGGATCCTTCTTCTCGAGTCGGTAGCGCGTGATGTAGCACTTCTGCCGCACGCGGTCTCCGGTCTCCGTGTAATCGGTGAAACGCACGGAGAAGTAACCCACCCGGTCATCACAGAAGCGCGGCATCATCGGCGCGTCGGGCAGCCGGTGGAAGCTCCAGCTCATGACGATCGTGTTGGACGGGTTCGTGTTCGCGGCGCCGCCTCGCCCGCCCGGCGCGGGTGCGGCGGCCCCACGCCCGCCGCCGCCGGCCTGCGCGAACGTGAGCGTGGCGTACACGTTGACGTTGTCCGGGAACGGCGTCGCGCTGTTCAGGAACGAACGGTTCGTGTCGACGTTGCCCGGGATGCGCGCGCCCGGGCCCAGCTCGGCCGGCGGCTGCGTGAACAGGCGCGACACGTCGATGACCATCGTGCTGTCCCTGCCGTACGCCTCGATGTTGAACGCGGCGATGATGGGGTTCACGTTGGCGTCCTGGACCGCGCGGTATTCCGGCGTCTCCGGGTCCGCCATCGCTTCGTACGACACACTGCGCAGGAAGACGCGGTGCTCGTGCCGCTCCCAGCGGTACACCCGGTTGCTCACCGCCTGGCCGCCATAGCCGGAGCCCAGCACGGTCTTCGCGATCTCGGTCACCAGCAGCTGGTCGCGGTCCAGCTGGTTGCGCGGGATCTCGAACAGCAGGCGCGCGCCGATGCGGTGCACGGTGAACATGCCCGTCCGCGTGCGGGCATCGGCGGTGACGACGCGGTTGTACGGCTGCGGCTGCGCCTCCTGGCCACCGCCGGCCTGACCGCCACCCGCCTGACCCCCGCGTCCGCCTCGCCCGCCGCCCGGGACCGCCGGCGCGGCTGTCGTGTCCGCCGGAGGCGGTGCTGCCGCCGCGGGGCCCGCCGGCGCGGCGGGCGGCGTCGCAGCCGGCCGCGATGAGCACGAGCCGCTGGCAAGGAAAGCGATCGCGAGGAACAGCGGAGATGTGCGCATGGCATCACGGGGCTGGAGCGTGAGTGCTGCGTGGGTCGGGCACCCGGCGGGCACCGACCGGACGGGCGCCAAACCTGCACGCCGTCGCGAAGCCCGTCAAGCGACCGTGCCGGATCACGTGGAGCGACGCGGCGCGTCACGCACGCACGGCGCCCGGGTCCAAACGAATGCGTGTCCTGAAGCGTCGCTTGAGGATATCGTACGGCGACGCCGTCGCGTTGCGCACCCGATGCGTTCCCGCGCGGGCCGCGCGAAGTCGGAAGACCTGCAACAGGTGGAGACGAACATGCGTGACAAGCATCCGGGACACGCAGGCGCGGGCCGCGAGAGGCGCGCGTCATTTCGCGGTGCGACACGGGTCCGCGCGCGTTTCACGCTCGCGGCGCTGTTGTTGAGCGTGCTGCCGGTTGTCGCGAACGCGCAGCAGCCGGCCGGCGCGGAGCCGGTCGACATGGCCGTCATCGACCGGATCAAGGACGAAGGGTTCCGCCGGTCCCAGGTCATGGAACTGATGAGCTGGCTCACGGACGTGCACGGTCCGCGCCTGACCGGCTCACCCATCACGAAGCGTGCGGGCGACTGGACGATCGAGCAGTTCACGAAGTGGGGCCTGACGAATCCGCGCTTCGAGTGGTGGGGCCCGTTCGGGCGGGGCTGGGTCAACG
The DNA here is from genome assembly GCA_041568755.1 of Longimicrobiales bacterium. Classification (GTDB taxonomy): domain Bacteria; phylum Gemmatimonadota; class Gemmatimonadetes; order Longimicrobiales; family RSA9; genus JBFFZF01. The sequence goes on from JBFFZF010000035.1 coordinate 24,835, forward strand.
AACGGATGATCGCACAGGTCACGGCGCCGGTCCCGTTCCCGGTCATCGCGTACCCGGGGGCATGGACGTCGGGCACGAACGGGATGGTCAGCGCTGAGGTTGTCCTCGTGCCGTCCACGGTGCGCACGGCCGCGGACTTCGCGCCGTACCGCGGCAGGCTGCGCGGCCGCATCGTCATGAGCCAGCCCGCACCGCAGCTCGGCGCTCTGTTCACGGCGCCGGCGCAGCGCTACACGAAGGAGCAGCTGGACGCGCTGGCCAATCCGTTCCCCGTGGGCGGCCGCGGCGGTCGCGGCGGCCCGCCCGGCGGGCGCGGCGCGCAGCCGCCGGCCGCATCCGGCGGCAGCCCGCTGGTCGACCTGAACCAGTGCTTCGCCGATGAGGGCGTCGCCGCAATCCTCAGCCCGGATCCGCGCGGCAGCGGCGGCACCGTCTTCCCGGGCGGCGGCGGCAACCGCGCTGCCGACGCGCCGCGCGCCATCCCGCGCGTCACGCTCACCGGTGAGCACTACGGCCGCATCCACCGGATCCTCGAGAAGGGCATTCCGGTCCGCATGGATCTGGATGTCCGCAACACGTTCCACGCGGACAACCTGAACTCGTTCAACATCCTGGCGGAGATCCCCGGCACGGACCGGGCGGAGGAAGTCGTCATGCTGGGCGCGCACTTCGACTCGTGGCACTCGGGGACGGGCGCGACCGACAACGCGGCCGGCACGGTCGTGATGATGGAGGCGATGCGCATCCTGAAGACGTTGAACCTGCCGCTGCGGCGCACGGTGCGCATCGGGTTGTGGACGGGCGAGGAGCAGGGACTGATCGGCTCACGCGAGTACGTGACCGCGCACTTCGCGGACCGCGCGACGATGCAGCGCAAGCCGGAACACGCGCGTTTCTCCGCCTACTACAACGTCGACAACGGGACCGGCGCCATCCGCGGCATCTACCTGCAGGGCAACGCCGCCGTCGGTCCGATCTTTGCCGAGTGGATGCGCGCGCTGAACAGTGACAGCATCTCGGTCGGTCACATCGCGGCCGGGAACACCGGCGGGACCGACCATCTGGCCTTCGACGCGGTGGGGCTGCCCGGCTTCCAGTTCATCCAGGATCCGGTCGAGTACAGTTCGAGGACGCACCACTCGAGCCAGGACGTCTACGAACGCATCCAGGAGATGGACATGAAGCACAACGCCGTCGTCGTCGCGGCGTTCGTGTATCTGACGGCCAACCGCGCCGAGCTGCTCCCGCGCAAGCCGATGCCGGAGCCGCAGGCGGCCGGTGGGCGTGGGGCTGCGCCGGGCGGCGGTCGAGGCGGGCCGGCGGCCCAGCCGCTCGGCTGCCCGCGCAGTTGACCCGGCGGTTCGGGCCCAAAGCGGGGCCGGACATCCCCCGTCCACGCGCGGACCGGGGGATGTCCGGGCTTACTGGCCGGCAGCGCGCAGGTACCGCCGCGCGAGCTGTACCAGCCGGTCCTCGCCGTTCGTGCGGGCCTGCTCGAGGATCTTCCGCACGTGCGGCACGAGGGCCGGCTCGCCCCAGCGGTACCCGGTCGCCGACTCCGCGCCGGGCGAATCGCCCCGGTCCGCACCTTCCAGCAGCGCCCAGGCTGCCGCTTCGGCGTAGTACGGCGAGTCGGTTTCCGGCAGGCTGTAGCGGTGTTCGGGCCCGCCCGCCGCATCCTCGTTGACGAACGCGCGTGACATCGGTCCCCCGGCTGGTCCGCGATGCGATCGAGGCAACATGCCGTGACGCGGCCGCACCGGCCAGAGCAGGCCAGCTCCGGCCGTGTTGCGGCGACGTCGTACGGCACGCATTCTCACGCTCACGACCTGCTCCTCCGGCCGTCGCCGATGGCTGCGCACGTGCAGGACCAACGAGTTCCGATTTGTACGACGAAAGAAGATGAGAATGTCGCGCAGATGGCTTCGGCGGCTGGTCCCGGTCGGGATCATCCTCGCCTGCACCTGGAGTGCGCCGGTCACCGCACAGAGCATCGCATTTTCCGGTCACGCCGGAACCCTCGGTGTGGGCGGGGACATATCGCTGGGTCTGGGAAGGCAGCTCGCGGTTCGCGCGGGCGGCAACGTGCAGCCGTGGGAACCGAGCCGCGAGTACTCCGGCGTCGAGTTCACGCTGGATCTGCCCACGCCGACCTACACCGCGATGGTGGACTGGCACCCGGGCGGCAGCGTGTTCCGTCTGAGCGGCGGCGTCGTGCGGTTCACGCGCGACACGGAGGTGCGCGCGCGGCCGGTCGTCCCGGTCGAGATCGGCAACGCGACGTATCCCGCCGACCAGGTCGGCACGCTGACGGGCCAGCTGGACACCCGTTCGATCGCGCCGTACGCGGGACTCGGCTTCGGCAAGCCGCCCGGCCGGGGCGGACTCGGCCTCGCCCTGGACGTGGGTGTGGCCTGGCAGGGCGCGCCCGACGTCTCGCTGTCCGCCACGGGGCCGCTCGCCTCCGATCCCGCGTTCCAGCAGAACCTGGATCGCGAAGAGCGCAACATCGAGGATGACGCGAAGGCGCTGCGCTTCTACCCGGTTCTGTCGCTCGGGCTCGTGATCGCGTTCTGAGACGCGCTCTGCGTCCGCACGTCCACCCTCACGGCGGAGTGCATGGTCGGCTCATTCGGCCGCTGCAGGGGCCGCAGCATGACCCACACCGGGCTGGCAGCTGTCGTGTGGCTCCTTCTGGCCACGGCCTTTCGACCCGCGCAAGCGCAGGCGCCGGGCAGCGGCGTCGCGCCGGTGCGCGCGCAGGCGGTCCAGCCCGGCATCGGTTTCGGCGGATCCGTCGGTCTCAACACGTTCGGCGGCACGGCCAACCGGGTCATCGCGGACGCGGTCGGCTACGAAGTGTTCGTCGCGGGTGGAACGCGCGCGGGGCTGTTCGCTCGCGCAGGCGCAACGTTCGGCGGGCATGACATCGGGCAGCGGGTCGCGCCGTGGAAGTTCGTCGCCGTGTTCGTCGAGCCGCGCTGGGTCTTCGCGGATGTCTCGCCCACGTGGGCGCCTTTCATTGCCGGACGCGCGGGTCGCGCCTGGGAACGGGTGATCGGCCGCAACTACTCGTTCAACGGTTCGGGGACCCTGCTCGCGGGCGGCGCTGGCGCACTCGTGCGCATGGCGCCGCAGATCGCGCTCGAGGCCGGCGTGATGTACGGTCGCGCGAGTTTCGGGCGCTACACGTTCCGCGGCGAGTTCGCGTGGAAGACGTGCCTCGACGGCCTCGAGGCCGGCACCGGCCTGCCCGAGAG
>JBFFZF010000036.1:0-27961 GCA_041568755.1 Longimicrobiales bacterium
CCCTCGCTGGTTGCGGGCTGACTCAGTGCGAGCCGGTCCCCCGCCGGTGGCCGGGTGGACGGTGTCGGTGATCGGGGATCCCGTAATAGCGGTCCCGCTCGCGCAGCATGTCGCGGTGCCAGCGGTCGTGGTCGCGCGCCAGACGATCGTGCATCGCCTCGTGGGAGCGGAACCAGCCGTTGTTGCGCTTGCGGCGGTCGTGCTTGCGATGCCAGGCCAGGTGCTCGTAGAAGAGCGCCTCGTGCAGGCGCGCGTGCTCCCGCTCGTAGAACGTGCCGGCGTTCACGCGGACGCGGTACGCGTCGGCGCAGCGCGCCCGGTCACGCTCGTGGTAGCGCCAGTCGCGGTGCCCATCGTCATCGTACCAGTCGTCGTACCAGTCGTCGTGCCGGGATCCTCGCCGGTTGTCGGACACCCAGCCGAAGTCGAACCACAGGTGGGCGCCGTTCCACTCGTAGCGCGCGCAGAGCGCGGCCGCCTGGATGGCGGCGCCTACCCCGGAGGCGCGGCCCGCCCGGCCGCGGTCCTCGAGACGATCGGCGATCTGTGCGTCGACGGGTGCGGCCAGCGCCACGCCCAGCAGAGCCACACTCACACGCGTCCGCATGCTCCCCTCCCGGTTGGGTTCCACCGGTTGGACAGGCATGCGCCGTTCCGCTGCCGGGCGTAGAGACGATCTCTTTGGTGTGGAACGAGTTGCGGCGGATGGTGGCGGGCGCGCAGCCGCGCGGGCTGACCGCTGCGGTGGGCACAAGGGCGTCCCCGGCGCGGGACGCCACGGCGGGCGGATCAGGTCCAGCCGCGGGCCACGACCTCCCAGCGGGCCAGGACGTCGTCGTCCCGGATGACCCACAGCATGGGGTGCAGGTTGACGGAGACGCAGACGTGGTTTGGCACGATGCGTACGCGCTCGCCGATGCGCGGGCGCCAGCCGGTGCCGGAGAGGTCCAGGATGCCATGCTCCTCGGACATCGACTGGACCACGATGTCGGGTCGGTCCAGCAGCGCGCCGTAGCCGCGTGCGCCCGGCGCGCGCAGCTCTTCGCGGTTGATCGCCTTCGAACCCGCATCGACCACGGCCTGCCCGTCCACGGCCGTACTCACGACGGTCGCGAGCACCGTGTAGGCGCACGCGTCCCACGTGCACGCCCCGATCTCCGCGGTCGTTCGGTCATTGAACACGTACGTGCCCGGTCGGATCTCCGTCAGGCCGGGCATACGATGCGACGCGAAAGCGGCGGGTGTGGAGCCGCCGCTCACGACCGTGACCTCGTGACCGGCGGTGCGCACGGCGTCGAGATGCTCGTGCAGATCGGCGGCCAGTTGCTCGACCGCGTCGTCCTGTTCCGCGACGGGCTGGCGGATGTGTCCGGGATAGAACATCAGGCCGGCGAAGCGGGTGCCGGGACCGGTCGCGGCCCGGTCCGCCAGTGCGGCCACGTCGGCCGGCGTGCGCAGGCCGACGCGTCGCATGCCCACATCGATTTCGACGAGCACGTCGAAGGATCGACCCGCCGAGGCTGCCGCCGTGGACAGGCCGTGGAGCGCGTCCGCCGAATCGAGTGCCACGGTCACGTGGACGTGCGGAGGCAGAGCGCAGAGGCGCTCGAGTCGCGCCTGTCCCACGGGCGGGTATGCCAGCAGCAGGTCGTCCGTCACGCCGGCCATGACTTCGGCTTCGCGGAGCGTCGCGCAGGTCACGCCGATGGCCCCGAGCCTGACCTGTTCGGCGGCGAGTTCGCGCGTCTTGTGGGTCTTGATGTGGGGCCGCAACCGGAGCTGGTGCCGGGCCGTATATTCGGCCATCGCGCGGAGGTTCGCCGCCAGCCGGTCGGCGTCGACCAGGGCCGCCGGGGTGACGAGTTCGTCCAGGGTACGGGGGTCGTTCATGAGCGCGTCGGTCCGGGGTTGCGGGTGCGGGAAGGTAGGGGCGGGCCGCGAGCCGAGAAAGGCGTGGCACGCCCGGGCGGAACGGCGCGGCGCTTTTCAAGGCGGCGCCGGGTCGGCGCCGCGCCCTCGGCCGGGTCGCGGCAGTGCAGGGGTGTGCCATGAACCGGGCTGTCCGAACGTTCATTCAGGATGAGGGTAATCGACGTGCGCCTGCGTCGTCCGGGGCACGAAATCGCCGAGGTGCGAACACGGATCCTATGAGAGAAGCGCTCATCATCGGTCTGCTCGGAGGCGGGCTGGCGGTCGCCGGCATCGTGTGGTACCTGCATCGCCGTCGCCAGCAGGTGCGCGCGCAGTACCGTCACAAACTCGAGGCGGCGCTCGCCGATGGCACGCTGACGTCGGACGAGCTGGCCGAGCTGGAGAAGTTCCGCGAGTCGAGCGACCTGTCGCACGCGGAGGTACGCATGATCGCGCGTGCGATCTATCGCAGTGCGCTCCGCCAGGCGCTCGACGATGCGCGTCTCACGGAACAGGAAGACCAGGCGCTGCGCAAGCTGCAGCTGCAGCTCGCCCTGTCCGAAAGCGACCTGGGTGATGAGGGCGACGCGGTCGCCCGGCTGCGTCTGCTCGCGCGCATCCAGAGCGATGAGTTGCCCGTCGTCGAGGCGCCCATCCACCTGGTCCCGAACGAGATCGCACACTGGGTCGTGCAGGCCTCCCTGGCCGAACGGCTGGAACTGCCGGGCCGCGGTCGGACGGCGCCCGCCGGCGTCCCCCTCATCGTGACGAGCGAAGCCGGCTTCAGCGCGGAAGGCACACGTACGGAACTCCGCTCGAGCGAGGAAGTCCTGCCCGTCGACCTGGGCGTCCTGGTCGTGACCAGTCGCCGCACCGTGTTCCACGGCGTAAAGCGCACCGTCAGCGTGCCGCACGCGCGCCTGGACCGCATCGTCCTCTACGCCGACGGCCTGCGCTTCGAGGAAGCGGGCGGTGCGGCGCGCGGCGACTTCCTCGTCGACGACGCCGAACTGACGGCCGCCGTGGCCCTGCAGGCCGCGCGCAAGCGGCGCGCCGAGATCAAGCCCACGCGGAGCGGCCGCACGGCCTGAGCCCGGGGCGCGGAGCGGCCCGCCGCCACGCGCATGCCCGATCGCGTCGGGTTGGCCGGCCGCCCCCGTTTCGGTATCTTCTTCGCGGCGCGGCTCGAGGGCCGCGCTTCCGTTGCGGGCCTGTAGCTCAGCTGGGAGAGCACCTGCTTTGCAAGCAGGGGGTCGTCGGTTCGAATCCGATCAGGTCCACTCGCCACGCCGGCCGCCGCGCAGGATGCGAATCTCGTCGGCAAGTGGGAACTCACGTACGAGACGCAGCGTGGAACCACCTCGTGGCAGCTCAACGTCGCAGGGAAGGATGGCGCACTGAGCGGCACTGCAACGAGTCCGCGCGGCGAGTTCCCGATCAGCAACGTGAGCGTGAAGGGCGAGGACGTTGCGTTCACGGTGACGGTCACGTTGAACGAGAACGCGATCGAGCAGAACTTCACCGGCAAGGCGACGGGTGATGCCGGAGAGGGGACGCTGGCCGGCATGGGCCGGCGCGGCGGCGGTGGCGCCCCGACGCTCGACTGCAAAATGAAGCGGACGATGTAGGGTCCGCGTCGCGCTGTGCGCCTTTCGAGGGCCGCTGCCCGTGCACCGGGCCGGCGGCCCTCCGACGTTCCGGTTGCTCCCGGCGGAGGGGGCCGCCTATCATTGGCGCCTTCCGGGGCACGGGCGCCGTCGTGGCCCGTCCTATGGTCGCTCGCCGTGCGCACGCCGTGCGCGGGCCGGCTCCGCATCCACGCGAACACGGAGGCACCACAGTGGCAGGCGCGACAGGCGGGCCCAGGGACACCTGGGGATCCAAGGCGGCGTTCATTCTCGCCGCCGCCGGCAGTGCTGTCGGCCTCGGCAACATCTGGGGATTTCCGACGGTTGCGGCGGCCAACGGCGGTGGCGCCTTCCTGATCGTCTATCTCATCTGCGTGGCGCTCATCGGTGCGCCGGTGATGCTGGCCGAGCTGACGATCGGGCGTGCCACGCAGCGCAACCCGGTCGGCGCGTTCCGCACGCTGGCGCCCGGGCGGCCCTGGGTCCTCATCGGCGCGCTCGGCGTGCTGGCCGGCGTCGTGATCCTGAGCTTCTACTCGGTCATCGCCGGCTGGACCATCGCGTACATCTTCAAGACGGTGACCGGGGCGTTTCCGCCCGGTGCGGACACGGCTGCGATCTTCGGAAGTGTCGCGGGCAGCGCGCGCGCCGCGACGGCATACCACCTGATCTTCATGATCATCACGATCCTGGTCGTGGTGGGTGGCGTGCGCCACGGCATCGAACGCTGGACGAAGGTCCTGATGCCGGGCCTGGCCGTGCTGCTCGTGCTGCTCGTGATCCGGGCGGTCACGCTGTCCGGCGCGGAGGCGGGACTCTCGTTCTACCTGCGCCCCGACTTCTCCCAGCTCAACGGGGCGGTGATCCTGGCGGCCGCCGGTCAGGCCTTCTTCAGCCTGAGCCTGGGCATGGGCGCGATGATCACCTACGGCTCCTACATCTCGAAGAAGGACGATCTCGTGACGTCCGCGCTGTACGTCACTGTGTTCGACACGATGATCGCCGTCATGGCGGGCCTGCTCATCTTCCCGACGCTGTTTCATGCCGGCCTCGAGGGCGGGACGGGTGGACCGGGCATGGTGTTCGTCGTCCTGACGTCGCTGCTCGGCACGATTCCGCCTGCGCCGTGGGGCGGTACCGTGTTCGGCACGATGTTCTTCGGCCTGCTGTTCATCGCGGCGCTCACGTCGAGCATCTCGCTGCTCGAGGTGGGCGTATCCTACTTCGTCGATGAGAAGCAGTGGTCGCGCAGGAAGTCGGCATGGGTCCTCGGAGGTGCCGCGTTCCTGCTGGGCATCCCGAGCGCACTCGCCAACGGCGCCGTCGGCTGGCTGTCCAGTCTGCCCGGCGTCGGGGTGGACTTCCTGTCCTTCCTGTTCACGATCTTCGGCCAGTACGCCCTGGTCGTCGGCGCCCTGTTCATCAGCCTGTTCACGGCCTGGGCCTGGGGAACGAAGGCGGCGGGCGATGAAGTGCGCGCGAACGACGGCCACTTCATGCTCGAGCGCACGTGGAGCTTCCTGATCCGCTACGTGTGCCCGGTCGTGATCCTGCTGATCCTGATCAATCTGGCGCTCGGCGTGATCACGGCTTGACGGCAGTCCGCCTCGACCATGCCCGCGCGCCCGGCCGCTCGTCCCGCGGTCGGGCGCGCGTCGCTGTGCGGGCCCGTCAGTCGTTGCGCAGTGCGCGCGTCGGATCGACACCGAGCGCGCGGCGCGAGGGCACGATCAGCGCGCACAGCGATGTCAGCACCAGGCTGCCCGTTACGAGCGTGAACGTCAGCACGCCGGCCGGACGCGCGGCCTCGACGCCCGCGACGAAGGCCCGTGACAGGACGAAGGCGATGGCCAGTCCGGCGACCAGGCCCGCGCCGACCCAGCGCATGCCGCCGCGCAGCACCAGCATCACCACGGCGTAGGGGTGGGCGCCGAGCGCCCGCCGGATGCCGATCTCGCGAGTCCTTTGCGCCACGCCGAACGAAACGACGCCGTACAGCCCGACGACCGTCAGGAACAGCGCGCCGAGGCCGAACAGGAAGAAGAGCGTGCCCAGCGCGTCGAGGACACGCTTGTCCTCGTAGATCGCGTCGTGCAGCGTCATGATTCCGTAGACCGGCAGATCCGGCGCCACACGCTCGACCGCGGCGAGAACGGGCTGCGCGAGGGCCAGTGGCTCCGCGTGCGTCGCGGCCAGCACGCGCGTGGTGAAGACGCCGGTCTGGGCGAGCGGCAGGTAGAGGCCGTCGCCTCGAGTGTCCTCCACGTCCTGGACCTGCAGGTCGGGAACCAGGCCGACGATCGTGTACGATGCGTTGCCGACGCGTATGCGCCGGCCGAGGACATCGGCATCGGGCGAGAAGCGCGCCGCGAAGCTCTGGTTGGCGAGGGCGACGCCCGGTGCGTCCTCGGTGTCCAGTGCGTTGATATCGCGGCCACGCAGGATACGCCCGCCCAGCACGTCGAGGAAACCCGGCGTGACCGCCGCGACCTGCGTTTTGGGCCGGCTCGCGGCATCGGCCGCCGGCTCGTCCTCGAGTTCGAACGCCCAGCTTCCCGAGCCGCGACCGGGGAGCATCCCGGCGAGCGCGGCCGAGGCGACGCCCGGAAGATCGCCTACGGCCTGGATCAGCTCGGCGTGCAGACGATTGCGGGCCGCGCGGTCGGCCAGGACATGCTGCGGCAGGCCGATCTCGGCCGTGAAGATCGCCCGCGCATCGAAAGGCATCGCCACCGCACGCAGGTCGAGCGCCGTCTGCACCAGGATCAGCGTCATCACCAGCAGACCGCACGACAGCGCGACCTCGCCGGCCACAAGGAAGTCCGCTCACGCGCCCGATGCGCTGGGTGGACGACCCGTGCGCCTGGTCCTTCAGCGCTTCGCCGGGGTCCGCACGCGATGCGCGCCACCCCGGCATGATGCCCGCGGCGACGGCCGCCAGCCCGGTGAGGCCGGTCGCAAACAGCAGCGACAGGCCATCGACGCGGAATTCCATCCAGAACGCTTCGATGATGTGCGCCGTGGCCCGATCGAAGAAGCGGACCGCGACGCCGGCGATCGCAATGCCGAGTAAGGCGCCGACCGACGCCAGCAGCAGCGACTCGCCCAGCTGCTGGAGGACGATGCGCGTACGGCTCGCGCCGAGTGCGGTGCGGATGGCCACGTCGCGTGTGCGCAGCACGGCCCGGGCGAGCAGCAGGTTGGCCACGTTCGCGCACGCGATGAACAGCACGAACGAAGTGGCCGCGACCATGAGGAACAGGACGCGCGCCAGTTCGCGCGGCATCTCGGTCTCGACGAACGGATAGAGGCGGATCCCGAGATCGGCGTGGCTGTCCGGGAAGCGCTCGGCAAGGCGGGCCGCAACCGCGCCGAACTCGGTTTGGGCACGCGCCAGCGTGACACCGGGTCGGAGCCGGCCGAACACCTGCAGGTTGCCGCCATCGACGGGCATTTCCGCGCCGGTCACCTCGAGCGGGACCCACGCGCTCGCGTTCACGGGGAAGCCGAAGCCCTCCGGCATGACACCCACGATGGTGTAGGGCCGGCCGTCGATGCGCAGCGTGGTGCCCAGCACGTCGCGTCGCCCCTCGAAGCGGCGTTTCCACAGATCGTGCCCGATCACGACCACGGCCGGCGCACCGGCCCGCGCATCGTCGTCGCCGAACGATCGGCCCAGCGCCGGGGGCTGGCCCAGCAGCTCGAACGTTCCCGCCGTCACCACGGCGCCGGGGATCCGTTCCGGTCGCTCGCCCTGGCCGCTCAGGTTGAAGGCGGACGTCGAGAAGGCGGCCAGGCCCATGAAACCGGCCTGCTGGACAGACCATTGCCTGTAATCGAACGCGGTCGCGCCCAGGTCGGGCAGCCCGAGGCGCGGCAGGGTGCGCGTGACCACGAGCAGATCGTCCGCGTCGGGGAAGGGCAGCGGGCGGGTGCCGCCCCGCACGATGCTGAACATCGTGGTCGTGAACCCGATGCCCATGGCCAGCGCCGCGACGGCCAGGATCACGAGGCCCGGGCTGCGCCTCAGGGTACGCAGGGTCGCGCGCAGATCCAGATGCAGTTGTCGCATGGCTGTCGCTTCCGGGCCGGGGGTCGCGTCGCTCTACGCCGCTCGCCGCTGGCCGGTTTCGCAGCCGTCGCACGCGCCGCCCAGGGGTACCGCGGTGCGCCGCGCCGGGCTATGTTCCGCCGCTTTGCGGAGGGGGATCACACGGGGCATGGACGATGCCATGCCGGGCGGGGGCCGGTCGGCCGGCTGGCCCGTCCGCGGAAGAACGCTCGCTGGACGGGGGTATCCTCGCTTGAAGGCGCTGGCCTGGGTGGTGGACGCGCTCCACTGGATCGGCCGGGCGACCGTGATGATCGGGCAGATCATCAAGGTCATCCCCCGGCCGAGACTGTACATGACGGCCGCGCTGCAGCAGGCGTACATCATGGGGATCGCCTCGCTGCCGCTCGTGCTGTTCATGGCCTCGCTGGGTGGAGCGGTCACCTCGCAGCAGACGGGCGCCCAGTTCACCGGCGGGTTGCCGCTGTGGGTCGTAGGCAGCGTGCTGGCGGCGAGCGTCCTGACCGAGCTGGGTCCGATCCTGACCGGGATCGTGATGATGGCCCGCGTGGGCGCCGCGATCGCCGCCGAGCTGGCCTCGATGCGCGTGACGGAGCAGATCGACGCGCTGTACGCCATGGGCCGCGATCCGGTGGCGTTCCTGGTGACGCCGCGCGTCGTGGGCAGCTTGCTGGTCTTCCCGCCGCTGATCGTGCTGGCCGATGGGATGGGACTGGCCGCCGGCTGGTTCGTGGGGCTGCTGGCCGTGGATGGCCTCACCTCGGCGGACATCATCTACGGGATGCGCTATTACTTTCGGCCCTGGGCGCTGATCTTCTCGGTGATCAAGGGCTGCATCTTCGGGCTGGCGATCACGTTCATCGCCTGCTTCGTCGGACTGGAGGGGAAGGGCGGCGCCGAGGGCGTCGGCCGGGCCACGACCACGGCCGTCGTGCTGACGACGCTCGTGCTCATGATGCTGGATGTGCTGCTGGTGCCGCTGCTCAAGGCGTTCTGAGGTCGGATGATCGAATACCGCGGCGTCTACAAGAGTTTTGGCGACCTGCACGTGCTGCGGGGCGTCGACCTCATCGTCAACGAAGGCGAGACGCTGGCGCTGCTCGGCCCGTCGGGCAGCGGCAAGAGCGTGCTGCTCAAGTGTGCGATCGCGCTGCTCGAGCCGGATCGCGGCGATGTCATCGTCGACGGCGTATCCATCGCCAGCGCGACCCGCGAGGAGCTGGGCCGCGTGCGCCGCAACCTGGGCTACGTCTTTCAGAACGCGGCCCTGTTCGATTCGCTGAGCGTCGCCGAGAATCTGATGCTGGCGCAGTGCGATGAGATGAGCCAGAAGACGGTGCGTGACTGCCGCGCGGGCGCGGTCGAACTGCTCGAGAAGGTCAACCTCGAGCCGGACGTACTCGAGAAACTGCCCGCCGAGCTGTCCGGCGGCATGAAGAAGCGGGTCGGCGTGGCACGCGCCATCGCCAGCAACCCCCGCTACCTGCTCTGGGATGAGCCCACGACCGGGCTGGATCCTGTGAACGCGGACAACATCGACCAGCTCATCTTCGATCTCGGCCGGACGCTGGGTGTCACGAGCATCGTCGTCACGCACGACCTGGACACCGCGTTCGATGTCGGGGACAGGATCGCGCTGCTTTACGAGGGGCGGATCCGCGTCAACCAGACGCCCCGCGACATCCTGCACAACGAGGACCCGGTGGTACGCCGCTTCGTTCGCAGGTCCCAGATCGAAACCGCGCTGGCCTGAGGGAACGCCATGGACAAGAGAAAACGGAACATCGTCGCGCTCGGTCTGCTGACCATGAGCGCCGTCGTGCTCTTCTTCTGGGGGATGTACTTCCTCCTTGGCAATCCGATCCTGCGCGGCGGGATGGATGTCTTCGTCGAGCTGGCCGACGGGGCCGGGCTCAAGCGGGGTGACCGCGTCTTCCTGCAGGGCGTCGACGTGGGCTGGGTGAAGGGAATCGATCTCACGCGCGATAATCAGGTACGGATCGAGGCCCGACTGCGCGGCGATCTGTCGCTCCCGGCCGATACACGCGCCTCCGTGATCGGCGACGTGTTCGGCGCACACAGCGTGCAGCTCGTGCCGGGCACCGCCATGGTCCGGCTGGAGCCGGGCGACACCGTGCGCGGCGTGGCCGTGCCGCAGCTGACGGTCCTGGCGGCGGATCTGAGCGAGCAGGCCATGGGGCTGCTGGGGAAGGCCGACGCGCTGCTCTCGCCGCAGGCCGTCGAGGACGTGCACGCGACGGCGGCCGTGCTGCCTGCGAGCGCCGCCGAGCTGCGCTCCGCCCTGGCCGAGTTCCGGCTGGCGGCGGCGGCGCTGCGCCGGACCATCGAGGGCGTCGAGCAGGCCAGGACGGGCGACGCATTCAACAACGCGATCGGCGAGGTCGAGCGCACTGCCCAGGCCATGACCGCTGCGGCCAGGTCCATGGAGACCTCACTCGGTTCCTTCGCATCGGTGATGCAGAAGATCGATACCGGGCGCGGCACGCTCGGCCGGCTGGTCAACGATTCATCGCTCTACGTGCAGCTCAACCAGACGGTCCGCGAGATGGGCCAGCTGGCCGCGGACATCCGGGAACGGCCGCAGCGCTACATCAGTATACGCATCTTCTAGCGTCCGTCTGTCGTACGGCGGAAGCCAAGCAGGAACGTGAGGAGGAGGTCGACGCCATGCCACTCGTCGTCCGGATCGTGCTGCTGCTGCTCGCGCTGATCGCGTTCGCGGCCGGAGGCGCCGCGCTGGCGATCGTGCGTTCCCGCGGGCTGCGCGAGCAGGGCCGCGATCCGGGCATGATGGCCGTCGCGCTCTCGCTGATCGTGGTGGGTGCCCTGTGCACGGCGGCCGCGACGAGCCTCGGCGGCATCCTCGCGCTGGGTGGCGTCTCGGTCTGGGCCAGTTACATCCTGACGGCGCAGCGGCTGGGCGTATTCCGCGTCCAGACCGGCCAGCAGGAGCCCGAAGTCCTGGAAGAACCTCGCCGCCACGCCTGAGTGGCCGGCGCCGCGTGCCCGCGCAGCAGCGGTCGCCGCGGTCGCGCACGCGCAGTTGCGCCTTCACCTGCACCCGGCAATATTGCGCTCGCCCGTGCCGTCGGCACGGGCGCAACGTTTTCTGCTTCCACTGCCATGACTGACGATCCCAAACGGATGGAGCGCCTCGTCTCGCTGTGCAAGCGACGCGGTTTCATCTTCCAGTCGTCCGAGATCTACGGCGGCACCGGTTCGGTCTGGGACTACGGCCCGCTCGGCGTCGAACTCCAGCGCAACGTCAAGGAGGCGTGGTGGCGCGCGCTGGTCGTCGAACGCGACGACATCGAGGGGCTGGACGCATCCATCCTCATGAACCCGCGCGTGTGGGAAGCCAGCGGCCACGTCGCCGGCTTCACGGATCCGCTGGTCGAGTGCGGCCAGTGCCACCGCCGGTTCCGCGCGGATACGCCGGAGGTCGAGGCCGGGCGCTGCCCCGTGTGCGGTTCGCGCGACGCGCTCTCCGAACCGCGCAAGTTCAACCTCATGTTCAAGACGTTCATGGGGCCGGTCGAGGAAGACGCGGCCGTGGTGTACCTGCGCCCGGAAACGGCGCAGGGCTCCTACGTCAACTTCCAGAACGTGCTGAACGCGGCTCGCCAGCGCATCCCCTTCGGCATCGCCCAGATCGGCAAGGCGTTCCGCAACGAGATCACCCCCGGCAACTTCATCTTCCGCACGCGCGAATTCGAGCAGAGGGAGATGCAGTTCTTCGTCGAGCCGGGCACGGACGACGAGTGGTTCGAGTACTGGCGCGAGCGCCGCATGGCGTGGATCACGGACCTGGGCGTGAACCCGCAGAGACTGCGCTTCCACGAGCACGGTCCGGACGAGCTGGCACACTACGCCAAGCGGGCCTTCGACATCCAGTACGAGTTCCCCTTCGGCTGGGCCGAATTCGAGGGCATTCACAACCGCACGGATTTCGATCTGCGCCGGCACCAGGAGTACTCCGGCAAGAAGCTCGAATACGTGGATCCCGTCGACCGCGACCGCCGCTTCGTGCCGTACGTCGTCGAAACGGCCGTCGGCGTGGGCCGCACGATGCTGGCGCTGCTCGCCGACGCCTATCGCGAGGAGGAAGTCGGCGGCGAAACGCGCACGCTGCTGTCCCTGCACCCGCGCGTCGCACCCGTCAAGGCGGCGGTCCTGCCCCTGGTCAACAAGGACGGCATGCCCGAGGTCGCGCTGAACCTGCACCGCGCCGTGCGCGCGGCCGGGATCAACTCGTTCTACGATGACGCCGGTTCGATCGGCCGCCGGTACCGCCGGCTGGATGAGGCCGGCACGCCCTTCGCGCTCACCGTCGACGGCCAGACGCTGGAGGACCGCACGGTGACCGTGCGCGACCGGGACACGCTCGCACAGGAACGGATCGGCGTCGACCACGCCGTTGCGTGGATCCGCGAGCGCGTGAGCGTCTGAGCGTGTGAGACCTTCGGGCCGGCCGCTGCCGGACCCGGACACCGTGGCCAGCGGGCTCCCCGCGGGAGGCATCGTGTCGCAGCGTACAGACAGTTTCACGACTCGTTGGGGCATGTTCCTCGCCATGCTCGGCATGGCCGTGGGCACCGGCAACATCTGGCGCTTTCCGCGCATTGCCGCGAACAACGGCGGTGGTTCGTTCCTCGTGGCGTGGGTCGTGTTCCTGCTGCTCTGGTCCGTTCCGCTCATCCTGGTCGAGTTCGCGATCGGCAAGCGCACGCGCTACGGGCCGGTCGGCTCATTCATCCGCATCATGGGCGAGAAGTTCGCCTGGCTGGGTGCGTGGGTGGCATGGACCGCGATCGCGATCATGTTCTACTACGCGGTGGTCGCCGGCTGGACGATCAAGTACACGCTGGAGGCGCTGCGCGGCGGATTGGGCAGGGCGGATCCCGGCGCGGTGTGGAACGGTTTCGCGTTCACCGGCGAAGCCGTCGTCTACCAGGTGGCGGCGTTCGCGCTGGGTGTGCTGGTGGTGTCCCGGGGCGTGCGCGCGATCGAGGCAGCCACGAAGATCCTCGTGCCCAGCCTCTTCTTTCTGGTTCTGATCCTGGCCGTGCGCGCCGTCACGCTGCCCGGCGCCGTCGACGGGCTCAATTTCCTGTTCACGCCGCACTGGGCCGATCTGACGCAGCCGCGCATCTGGCTCGAGGCGCTCACGCAGAACGCCTGGGACACGGGCGCCGGGTGGGGCCTCATCATGTGCTACGCGATCTACATGAAGCGGCGCGAAGACACCGTGCTGAACGGGTTCATGCTGGGCTTCGGCAACAACACGGTTTCGCTGCTGGCCGGCATCATGGTGCTGTGCACGGTGTTCGCCGTGGTGCCGGAGCTCGCCGCCAGCTTCGCCACGAATCCGCAGGCGCTGGCCGCGTACCCGGCGCTGGCCGAGGCCGCCGCATCCGGGCAGGCGATCTCGCCGGACCTGATCCGTTCGACGATCGTGGGGGCAGGCAACGAAGGGCTCACGTTCATCTGGGTGCCACAGCTGTTCGCGCGCATGCCGGGCGGCGGCTTCTTCATGATCCTGTTCTTCCTGGCCCTCTTCTTCGCGGCCTGGACGAGCCTGATTTCGATGATCGAGCTGTCGACGCGCGTCTTCGTGGACGGCGGGATGACGCGCGGCCGCGCGATCACGCTCGTCGCGACGGTCGGACTGCTGGCCGGGATCCCGTCGGCGCTGAACCGGGACGTGTTCAACAACCAGGACTTCGTCTGGGGTGTCGCCCTCATGTTCTCGGGCCTGTTCTTCTCGCTGGCGGTGCTGCGCTTCGGTGTGCGCCGGTTCCGCGAGACGCTCGTGAACACGCCGTTCGCGGACATCCGCGTCGGCGTGTGGTGGGAGTGGGCCATCCGGCTGTGCGTCGTGGAGGCGCTCGTGCTCGTCGTCTGGTGGTTCTTCAACGTGCGGAACGAGGCGCCGTGGGGCGCGTTCGGCGTGGCGAACATGGCGGTCCAGTTCGTCATCGCGGCCGTGGTGCTGTGGGCAGCCAACGGCTGGATGGTGCGGCGCACGCAGGCATCGGGCGATCGGGAAGAGCCACCCGAGGGCGAGATGCTGCCCTCGATCCCCTGAGGCCGTGACGCGGCACGACGGCCCGTGACTTTCGCGGAGTTCGAGCGCTTCGCCTGGTCCGAGTGGGAGCGGATCCCGGAGACGTTCAAGGGCGGTGTCGACGCGCTGATCCTCGAGCGCGACGCCAGGGCGCACCCGACGCGTGCGGGCGTGTACACGCTCGGTGAGTGCCTGACCGAAGCGTGGCCCTCGGAGTTCGGCGGGCCGGAAACCACACGCTCGTCGCTGGTCCTCTACTACGGCTCGTTCCGCAGGCTGGCGGCCGAAGATCCGGAATTCGACTGGCCGGCCGAGATCTGGGAAACGCTGACCCACGAACTGCAGCACCACCTGGAGTCGCTGGCGGCCGAGGATGCTCTCGAAGACGTCGACGCGGCGGTCGAACAGAACTTCCGTCGCATCGACGGTGAGTCCTTCGACCCGCTCTACTACCTGGGGGGCGAGGATCTGGGCGGCGGGCTCTACCGTGTCGAGGATGCCTGGTTTCTGGAACTCGATGCGGGCGAACCGGACGAGGCCGGGTTCATCACGTTCATGTGGGATGAGCAGGCCTACCGGATCCGCCCCCCGGCCGCAATGGAGCCGGTCGTCTTCCTGTCCGTCGACGGCGTCCCCGACGTGACCGGCGAGCTGTGTCTGGTCGTGCGCCGCCGGCAGGGCTACATGCAGAGACTCTTCGGCGGCGGGGCGCGCGTCGCCACGGCACGCGTTCGGGCCGAGCCCGCGCGCGGTTGAGCGGAACGACGAGTGTGCGCTTCCGAGGCCCGGCTGACGCCATGGACGCTCGTCTTCGGTGACGCGCGATTCGACGCCGAGCTGTTTCCCGCCCTGGATGCGGAAGCCGAAGCGCGCGGCAGTGCGACCTCGTTCGACGCGTTCCTCACACTGCCCGCCGCGGCGCCGTTGCTGAACGCGCTGTCCGCGGAGCCCGGATCGCCCGTTCCGGAAACGCTACCGGATGCCGCGACGATGCGCAGTTTCGGACCGCTCGTCTGGCACGCCTGGCACTTCTGGCGGCAGGGCCGCCGCACCTGGGCCTTCGATGCCGATCAGACCCGCGCGCTGCTTCAGCCGCGTGGCGGAGCCGTCCCGACCGCGCCCGCCCCGCCGCCGGCCGGCTACGCGCAGATCGAGCGGAACCGCGTCTGGACGCGTATCGATGCAGCGTCGCACGCGGAGCCGCTCGACGGGTTCTTCTGGGTGCGCGAGGCCTCCGCCCCGGGCGCGCCCGAACCGCTTTCGCTGTTGTTCGTGCTGGGCCTGCGCCCCGAGCGGCCCGGCGTGAGCGTGATCGGACTGCGTGCGCCCGCGGGCTTCGACGATGCGCAGGACGACGCCCCGGCTCGCGAAGATGGCCCCGACTTCGGCAATATCCTGCCGGGCGGTGAACTGGATGGACTGCACGGCATGGTGACGGCCGCCGAGGCCGTGAAGCTCGCGTCCCGGGCGCTGCGCGACATTGGCGAACGCATGCACAGGGAGGCGTCGTGACCGGGAAGTCGGGCCGCGGAAAGGCTGCGAAGCGGAAGACGGCGAAGCGGGCGGAGCCGCCGAAAGGAGGCGCGACCCGACGCGCCGGCCGCCGGTCGAAGCGCTGGAAGGAAACCGTGGCACAGCGGCGCGAGCGCGCGGCCGAGATCGTCCGCAGACTGCGTGTGGAGTACCCGGACGCCCGCTGCTCGCTCGACTACCACAACCCGTACCAGCTGCTGGTCGCCACGATCCTGTCCGCGCAATGTACAGACGAGCGCGTCAACCAGGTCACACCGGAGCTGTTCGCGCGCTACCCGACGCCCCAGGAACTGGCGGGCGCGCGGGCTGCCGAACTGCAGGAGATCATCCGGTCGACCGGCTTCTTCCGCAACAAGACGAGCAATCTGCTGGGCATGGCCAACGGGGTCGTCGATCGTCACGACGGCAGGATCCCGGCGACCATGGATGAGCTCGTGGCGCTGCCCGGTGTAGGGCGCAAGACGGCGAATGTCGTGCTCGGCAACGCGTTCGGTATCGACGAAGGGATCGTCGTGGACACGCACGTGCGGCGGCTGTCCGGGCGGCTGGGCCTGTCCCGGCACACCGATCCCGTCCGCATCGAGCAGGACCTCATGAAGCTCATCGTCCGCGACGACTGGACGGATCTCTCGCACCTGTTCATTCACCACGGTCGCGCCGTTTGCCGGGCCCCCACACCGCGTTGTAATGCGTGCGGCCTCGTCGATGTCTGCCCCGGTGCCGATGTCTGACGGGGCTCCCTCCGGGTCGCGGCTGGCGGGCGCGCGCAGCCCGTTCCTGCGCCACGGCGCGGAGCAGCCCGTCGCGTGGTTTCCATGGGGCGAAGAGGCGTTCGCCGCGGCGAGAGCGCAGGACCGGCCCGTCCTGCTCGACATCGGCGCAGTGTGGTGTCACTGGTGCCACGTCATGGACGCCGAGAGCTACGAGGATGAGGAGACGGCCGCACTCATCAATGAGCTCTTCGTCCCGGTCAAAGTCGACCGCGACGAGCGGCCCGATGTCGACGCGCGCTACCAGCGGGCCGTGCAGCTGCTGACCGGTCAGGGCGGCTGGCCGCTGACCGCGTTCCTGACGCCGGAAGGCGAAGTCTTTCACGGCGGGACGTATTTCCCGCCCGTCGATGCGCACGGCCGGCCGTCGTTCCGACGCGTGCTCCGTGAAGTCGCGCGCATCTGGCGCGATGAACGCGACCGCGCGCTGCACGCGGCGACGGGCATCGGCGCGCGCCTGGACGCGTACGTCCGCGCGGAGGCGCAGCCGGGCGATCCCACCCTCGACCTGCTCCGCGAGGCCCGTGAGGAGCTCGCGCAATCCTTCGATTTCCGCTACGGAGGCTTCGGCCGGGCGCCCAAGTTCCCGCACGCCGGCGGGCTGGACCTGCTGATCGACGCATGGCTCGACGACGGCGTGGAGTGGGCGCAGCGCATCGTCACCGAGACGCTGGACGCGATGACGCGCGGCGGCATCTACGACCAGATCGGCGGGGGCTTCCACCGCTACGCCACGGACGCGCGCTGGCTCGTGCCGCACTTCGAGAAGATGGCGTATGACAACGGCGTGCTCCTCGAGACGTGCGCACGTGCGGCCGTCGCTTTCGATCGCCCGGATTACGCGGCCGTCGTCGACGAGACCGTGGCGTACTACGAAGATGTCGCACCTGCGCTCGTGGCCGCGGGGGGATTCCCCGCTTCCCAGGATGCCGATTTCGGCTTCGACAACGACGGCGATTACTGGACGTGGACGCTGGCCGAGGTGCAGGCTGCGGTCGGCGGCGATGCCGATCTGCTGAACACCGCCCGCCTGGCCTTCGGGCTGGACGATCCGGGCAGCGCGATGCACCTGGATCGCGAGCGGCACGTGCTGTTCCGTGCGCTCCCGGCCGGTGAAATCGCCGCACGGACCGGCGTGCCGGAGCCCGAGGTCGAGAAGCGGATCGCCCGGGTGCGCGCGCTGCTCAAGGCCGCGCGCGACCGGCGGCCCCGGCCATGGGTCGACGAGACGCTCTACACCGGCTGGGTGTCACTCGTGGCCGCAGGCCATCTGGCGGCCGCGGCGCGGCTCGGTCACCCCCGGGCCGGCGGCGCAGCGCTCCGTGCGCTCGAGCGCCTGTGGTCCGAGAGCTTCGTCGAGGCCCGGGGCGCGGTGCATCGCGCCGGGGATCCCGCGTCGGGGTTTCTGCTCGACGATCAGGCCCTGTTCGCCGGCGCCCTCTTCGATGCGTGGCATGTCACGCAGGATGCATCGTGGCTGGAGCGCGCCGGGATCGTGGCGAGCACGTTCGAAAGCTTCCGCGATCCGTCGTCCGGCGTGCTCGGGGATCGTCCTGCCGAAGACGCCGCGACGGTCGCTGCGCTCGAGCGGCCGCACGCGTCGATCGCCGATGCGCCGTCCCCGTCCGGCAACGGTGCGGCTGCGCTGGTCCTGCTGCGCCTCGCGGCGGCGACCGGAAATGCGGCGTGGCGGGCGTCGGCGCTCGACATCCTGCGCCAGCACGCTGGTTCCGCCGCACGCCTGACTTCCTCCGCAGCGACCTGGCTGAAGGCGCTCGCGTGGGCGCTGCAGCCCGTGACGACCGTGGTGGTCATCGACGACGCCGCGCCGGCGGACAGCGCGCTGTTCAGGACGGCCCTGCGGGACGCGCGGCCACGCACCGTCGTGCGTCATTTCATGCCCGGCACGCACACCGTTGCGAGCCTGCCTCCGGAGCTGGCGGCGATGGTGGACGAGCGTGCGCCGCGCGCGTACCTGTGCGCGGGGCGGACGTGTGCGCTGCCCGTCGACGATCCGGCCGCGCTGCAGCACACGCTGCTGACGTTCCGTGGTTGAACCGGTGCGAACACCCGCCACGATGCGGCGAGCGGAGCTGATTCAGCCGGGCGCGATCGAGACCCGCTCCGTTCCGGTTCCGGCCCCCGGGCCCGGCGAGCTGCTCGTGCGCATCGAGGCGGCGCTCACCTGCGGCACGGACCTCAAGATGTACCGGCGCGGGCACGCGCGGCTGCCCCTGCCGGCCCCGTTCGGTCACGAATTCGCGGGCACGGTCGCCAGAACGGGAGCTGGCGTGACGAATTTCCGGGAAGGCGATCCGATCGCGGCCGTGCCGACCGCGCCGTGCGGCCGGTGCGCGCTGTGCCGGCGCGGTCGGGACAATCTCTGCCCGGCGGCGATCGATCGGATCGCGCTGGGCGCGTTCGCCGATTTTCTGCTGCTGCCCGCGCACCTCGTATCGACGAACGTGTTTCACCGCCCGCCCGGGCTGGCGCCGGCAGCCGCCGCGCTGCTCGAGCCGCTCGCGTGCGTCGTGCACGGCGCCAGCCGGGTGCGCCTGTCGCAGGCCCGTACGATCGTGTTGATCGGGGACGGCCCGATCGCGTTGCTCTTCGCCGGGCTGACGCGCCTGCTCGGAAACGGGCAAGTGCTCGTCGCGGGACGACACGAGAACCGGCTCGCAACGGCGGCCCGACTGGGCGCGCGACCGACGGCACTCACCGGCGCTGACCTCGCCGCCTGGGTCCGTGACCAGTCGAACGGCCACGGCGCCGATGTCGTGATCGAGTGCATCGGCGACCCGGCCGCCTGGGAGGCCGCGCCGGCGCTGGCCGCGCGGGGCGGGGAAGTGCTGTTCTACGGCGGCTGCGCGGCGGGCACGCGCGTGACATTCGAAGCGGCGCCCATCCACTACGACGAAGTCGACCTCAAAGGCGCGTTCCATTACGGCGTGCGCGCCGTCCGCGAGGCCTTCGACCTGCTGCGCGACGGGCGCATCGAGGCCGAAACGCTCATCACGCACACCCGTCCGCTGGCGGCGCTGGACGAAGCGCTCGAGCTGGCCCTGACACGCGTGGCCGTCAAGGTGGCGGTCGTCCCGTGAGTCGCGTCGATCCGGCCAGCGACGTCATGCGCATCGCCCGGTTGTACGCGTGGGGTGATGTGCGCATCGAGACGGCACCCGTACCGCGACCGGGTCCCGGCGAGATCGTCGTACGCATTGACGCGTGTGGCGTGTGCGGCTCCGATGCGCTGCGCTGGTATGTCGACCGGAAGGCGCCGGTCGTGCTCGGCCACGAGCCGGCCGGGGTCGTCGCGCGCGTCGGTGCGGGCGTGACTCGCCTGCGCGAAGGCGATCGCGTGTTCGTGCACCACCACGCGCCCTGCGGTGACTGCGCCGAGTGCCGGCGCGGGCTCTGGTCGAACTGCAGAGTCTGGCGTGCGACGCAGCTCGATCCCGGCGGGTTCGCGGAGTACGCCCGCGTCCCGGCGCCCAACGTGGCGAGGGACACGCTGGTGCTGCCGGATGCGATGGACGTGGATACGGCCACGTTCATCGAGCCCGTGGCCTGCTGCCTGCGCGCGCTGCGCCGCCAGGGCGGCGTGCAGGAAGGCGATGTCGTCGCCATCGTCGGGCTGGGCGGCATGGGCCTCGTGATGGTGCAGCTGGCCCGCGCGCTGGGCGCCGGCGCCGTGATCGGCAGCGACTTCCTCGAGGATCGGCGGCGCCTGGCCACGGCCCTGGGCGCCGACGCCGTCGCCGATCCCGCCGCCTCGCCGCTCGCGAAAGTGGTCCGGGGCCGTGCGCCGCGCGGCGCCGACGTCGTCGTCGTGTGCCCCGGGGACGCGCGGGCGATCACCGCCGGGCTCGACACGGCGGCGCCCGGCGCGCGCGTGGTCTGCTTCACGCCGCTCGCACCCGACCAGCCCCTGCGGATCGACCAGTCGGACCTCTATTTCCGGGAAGTGGCCCTGATGCAGAGCTATTCGTGCGGGCCGGACGAGACGCGGGATGCGCTCGCCCTGCTCGCCGAAGGCCGGCTCGACGTAGATTCGCTGGTCACGCACCGGGCCGGGCTGGACGGTGTGGCCGAAGCGCTGGACCGTGCCGCGGGCAAGGGCACGGGCATCAAGACCATCATTCACCCCGGGCGCTGACGCGGTCCCGCGCGCATCGCCCGCACTGCAGGAGCGCATCATGCCATCCCGCGACGATGCTGTCCGACTGCTCGAGGCGTGGGTCGAGAACCAGGGCCTGCGCAACCACATGTTCGCCGTCGAGGCGGCCGTGCGCAGCTACGCCCGCCGAATGGACGGCGACGAAGAAGTCTGGGGCCTGGCCGGCCTGCTGCACGACCTCGACTGGGAAAAACACCCCGATGAACACCCGCTGCGCGCCGTCGAAGAGCTGCGCGGGCGCGGCTTTCCCGAGGACGTCCTGCACGCGATCCTGGCCCACCGCTCGGATTTCACGGGTGTGGACCCGGAGACGCCGCTCGACCGCGTGCTGGTCGCGTGCGACGAGCTGACCGGCCTGATCAACGCCACGGCGCTGGTGCGGCCCACCGGGATCGACGACCTGACACCGAAATCCGTGAAGAAGAAGATGAAGGACCCGACGTTCGCGAAGGGCGTGAGCCGGGAGGAGGTGCGCCACGGCATCGAACTGCTGGGCATCGACTTGGACACGCACATCACGAACGTGATCGAGGCCATGCGCTCGATCGCGCCCCGGCTCGGGCTGACGGGCGCACAGATCTCGGGCGCATCCTGAGGGCGGACCGGGCGCCGGAGGCCCGGGCATGGCCGCGGACGCCCCCACACCGCATATTGTGCGGTCGCGGGCACTGCGCGCCGAGCGCGCCCGGCCGTGGACCATGACGGAGAGAGAACGATCGATGCAGAGAACCGTGTGGGGCCTCGCCCTCGTGCTGCCGCTGCTCGCCGCCTGCGGGGACCCGCCCACGAACGACCCGCGCGGCTACACCAAGAACATCCTCGAACGACCCGCGCCGTTCGTGAAAGGCCAGCCGGTCAGCGAGATGGACCGGCTCGGCACGCCGATCCGGCCCGACACGACGCGCATTCTGCTGACCGACACCACCACGTCCGCACCGGATTGAGCCCTCCCCGCGCCCGCACTGGCCGGGGTGCGGCGGGAGACCTAGTTTCCCCGCCGGAAGAGCGCAGCGCACTCATCGGACCGGGACCGCGATGGAACCCGTAGCCATCATCACCTTCGTCGTGATCGCCGGACTCGTCTGGGGCGGATTCATCGTCATCGCCACCACGGCGATCCGCAAGGAGCGCAGCAAGAACCGCCGCACATAGGATCACGGTGCCTCGCCGCAACGACATCCAATCGATCCTCATCATCGGCTCGGGCCCGATCGTCATCGGTCAGGCCTGCGAGTTCGACTACTCGGGAACGCAGGCCGTCCGCGCGCTGCGCGAGGAGGGCTACAAAGTCATCCTCGTGAACAGCAATCCGGCGACGATCATGACCGATCCCGATCTCGCCGATCGGACCTACATCGAGCCGATCACGGCCGAATGGGTCGAGCGCATCCTGGAGCGGGAACGACCCGATGCGCTGCTGCCGACGATGGGCGGCCAGACCGCCCTCAACGTCGCGCTCGAGCTGCACGATGCGGGCGTGCTCGACCGGCTGGGCGTGGAACTCATCGGTGCGAACGCCAGGGCCATCCGCATGGCGGAGGACCGCGAAGAGTTCGCCGACGCAATGAGCCGCATCGGCCTGGCCGTCCCGACGGGCGGATTCGCCCGTTCGATCGAAGAGGCCCGCAGCATCGTCGAGAACCTGGGCTACCCGGCCATCATCCGCCCGTCGTTCACGCTGGGCGGGACGGGCGGCGGCATCGCGTACAACAGCGAAGAGTTCGATGCGGCGGCGCGCAAGGGCATCGACCTGTCGCCCATCGGCGAGATCCTGATCGACCGCTCCGTCATCGGCTGGAAGGAATTCGAGCTCGAGGTCATGCGTGACGGCGCGGACAACGTCGTCATCGTCTGCTCGATCGAGAACTTCGATCCCATGGGTGTGCACACGGGGGACTCGATCACAGTCGCGCCCGTCCAGACGCTGACGGACGTCGAGTACCAGGACATGCGGGATGCAGCCATCAAGTGCATCCGCGAGATCGGCGTCGAGGCCGGCGGCTGCAACATCCAGTTCGCCGTCGATCCCGCGACCGGCGAAATGCTGGTCATCGAGATGAACCCCAGGGTGTCGCGTTCGTCCGCGCTGGCCTCGAAGGCCACGGGCTTCCCGATCGCGCGCATCGGCGCCAAGCTCGCCGTGGGCTACCGCCTGGACGAGCTGCCCAACGACATCACGAAGACGACACCGGCCTCCTTCGAGCCCGTGCTCGACTACGTCGTGGTCAAGATCCCGCGCTTCGCGTTCGAGAAGTTCCCGTCCGCGAACCCGGTCCTGGGCGTCCAGATGAAGGCCGTGGGCGAGGTGATGGCGATCGGGAGGACGTTCAAGCAGGCGTGGCAGAAAGGCCTGCGCGGGCTGGAGACGGACCGGGCCGGGTGGGTGTCCAGCGCGCGCCTCGACGATGACGGACTGGCGGACGAAGCCATCGATACGCTGCGGGCTGCGCTGCGCCGGCCCACCTCGGAGCGGCCGTTCCAGATCAAGCGCGCGTTCATGGCCGGCCTGTCCGTCGAGGAGATCCACGAACTCACCGCCATCGATCCCTGGTTCCTGGCTCAGCTCGAGGAACTCTGGCACGCCGAGCAGGACTGGGCCGCGGGCCAGCCGGACGACGCCCGCCTGCGCCACATGAAGCGGCTGGGCTTCTCGGACCGGCACCTGGCCATGATCCGCGGCGTGGACGAGGACAGTGTGCGGGAGCACCGGCACGGCGCGGGGATCCGGCCGACGTACCACATGGTCGACACCTGCGCGGGCGAGTTCCCGGCGGCGACACCGTACCTCTACTCGTCGTACGAGGACGAGAGCGAGGCGCCCGCCTCCGACCAGCCCAAGATCATCATCCTGGGCAGCGGCCCCAACCGCATCGGGCAGGGCATCGAGTTCGACTACTGCTGCGTGCAGGCGTCGCTCGCGATCCGCGAGGCCGGCATCGAAGCCATTATGGTCAACTCGAACCCGGAGACGGTCTCCACCGACTTCGACATCTCCAGCAAACTGTACTTCGAACCGCTCACGCTCGAGGACGTGCTCGAGATCGTCGAGCGGGAAAAACCGATCGGCGTCATCGTGCAGCTGGGCGGTCAGACGCCCCTCAAACTGGCCAAGCCGCTGGAACGGCTGGGCGTGCCGATCGTGGACACGTCCGTCGATGCCATCGATCGGGCCGAAGACCGTGACCGCTTCGCGGCGCTGTGCCGAGCCATCGGCGCGCGCGTGCCCGACAACGGCATGGCCAGCGACGTGGACGAGGCGGCGCAGATCGCGACACGCATCGGCTACCCCGTGCTGGTCCGGCCTTCGTACGTGCTGGGCGGACGCGCCATGGAAATCGTCTACGATGAGCCGTCCCTGCGCGGCTTCTTCGACAAGGCCGCGCAGGCCGCACCCGGCCACCCCGTGCTCGTCGACCACTTCCTCGAAGACGCGTTCGAGGCCGATGTCGACGCGCTCTCCGACGGCGAGGACACCGTCATCGCCGGCATCATGCAGCACATCGAGGACGCCGGCGTGCACTCCGGCGATTCCGCGTGCGTGCTGCCCCCGTACCGGCTGAAGGACCGCGACCTGGATACGATGCGCACGCTGACCCGCCGGTTCGCCAGCGAGCTGGGTGTCGTCGGGCTCATCAACGTCCAGTTCGCCGTGCACGACGGCATCGTGTACGTCCTCGAGGTCAACCCGCGCGCCTCCCGCACCATCCCGTTCGTTTCCAAAGCGACGGGCATCGCCTTCGCGCGCCTCGCGGCCCTGGTCATGGCGGGAAAGAAACTGCGCGACCTCGAAGTCCCCGACGAGCCCGCCGTGCCCGGGATCGCCGTCAAGGAGGCCGTCTTCCCCTTCAACAAGTTCGATGTCGACGTGATCCTCGGCCCCGAAATGCGCTCCACGGGCGAGGTCATGGGCTTCGACGAGTCGTTCGGCATGGCATTCGCCAAAGCCGAAATCTCGACCGGCGTGCCGCTGCCGGCGGAAGGCACCATCGCCGTCACGGTCAACGACCGGGACAAGGCGGAGGTCACACCCATCGTGCGCCGGTTCCACGACCTGGGCTTCCGGGTCCTGGCCACCGAAGGGACCTGGAAGTTCCTGCGCTCGCGCGGCATCCCCGCCGAGCGCGTGTTCAAGGTCGGGGAGGGCCGCCCCAACATCCTGGACGCGCTGATCAGCGGCGAGATCGACCTGCTCATCAACACGCCGCTCGGCAAGAAGTCGCAGTTCGACGACTACGCGATGCGGCGCGGCGCAATCACCCGCAAGGTGCCCTACTGCACGACCCTGTCCGCCGCGTCCGCGGCCTGCGATGCGGCCATCGCGCTGCGCTCACGGACCCCCCAGGTCAAGACCCTGCAGGAGCGGTTCCGCATCGCCCCGGCCGCCGAGCCGGCCGCCCACGCCGCCAGCGGCAGTCCGGGCAGCTGAGCCGGCCGGGTCGGTGGTCCGGCCGCCAGAGCGGTCGCGCCCCGGATCCGGGCGCCCAACCGGAGCCGTGCGCGGCCCCGGGCCCGCCCCCGAAAGCGCTCTTGCGGCCCGGCGTGGCCCCCGATATGGTGTCGCGTTCGCGGGACCGGCCGGGGGCAACCTGTATACAGGGATGCATCCGTCACGATCGACGACGGTGAAACGTTCATCAACGGTCGTACCACATTCTGTCACTCGATCCACGCGTACGCGCGCTCCCGGCACGCGTACGCGGGCGACGTCTCGGGCCGGGTCCGCAGCAGAATCGCTTCCACCCATGAGGAGAACGGCGATGGCGAATCGAACCAATCCCTTCCGACGGTGGGGTTTGTTTACCGGCTGCCTGGGCGCGTTAGCCGCGCTCGCGCTGCTGGCCGCCCCGGCGGCAGCCCAGACCGGCACGGTCACCGGTACGGTCACCGACCGGGCCACGAACCAGCCGCTCAACGGCGTGCAGGTCTCCGTCGTGGGGACCAGCCGCGGCGGGCTGACGGACGGCCGCGGGTGGTTCCTGATCCCCGGCGTGCCGGCGGGTCAGCAGACGGTGCAGGCCGTGTTCATCGGGTACCGTACGGACCAGCAGACGGTCACGGTAACGGCGAACGGGACGGCCACGGTCGACTTCGGCCTCGCGGTAAGCGCGATCTCGCTCGAAGAGGTCGTCGTGACCGGCACGGGCGGCGCCGTCGAGCGGCGTCAGCTGGGTGCGACGGTCGCCTCGGTGGACGTGACCAAGATCCAGGAGACGGTCCCGGTCGCCGACGTCGGACAGGTGCTGCAGGCCCGCATCCCGGGCGTGCGTTCGATCGGCACCGTCGGCGGCGTGGGCGCGAGCCGTGACCTGCGGATCCGCGGCACGTCCAGCTTCAGCCTCGGCCAGCGGCCCGTGATCTACATCGACGGCGTCCGCATCGACACGCGGCAGAGCGAGTGGGGCACGTCGCTCGGCTCGTGCTGCTCGTTCAGCGGTGGCGCGGGCGAGGATCGTCTGGGCGACCTGAACCCGAATGACATCGAGCGGATCGAGATCGTGAAGGGCCCGGCAGCCGGCACGCTGTACGGCTCCGAGGGCACGAACGGCGTGATCCAGATCTTCACGAAGAAGGGCCGCAGTGACAGCGCGCCGCGCTGGTCGTTCGGCGCGACGGGCGGCTTCCAGGAGTACCGGGGCAACTTCCAGACCAAGCAGTGGCCCAACTTCGTCGGGCCCGATGGCCTGCGTGCGTTCGACGCGAACGAGACGCTGCGCGAGAAGGGCCCGTACGGCTCGGCGGACGTGACGGTGCAGGGCGGCGGCAACGCCGTCACGTACTTCGTGTCCGGCGGCTACATCGACGAGCAGGGCTCGGTGCAGCCCAACTGGTCGCGGCGCGGCAACCTGCGCCTCAACCTGCACTGGCTGCGCGGCGAGAAGTGGAGCTTCGACGTCACGTCCGCGTTCACGCGCAACCGGATCGCGTCGCTGCAGTCGGGCAACAACTGGGTGTCGCTGCTGGGCAACGCGATCCTGGGCAACCCGACCAAGGCGTGCAGCCGCAGCGCGAGCTGCCCGAACGAGTCGCGGCCGTACGGCGAGCCGTGGGTCTCCGTCGAGGCGATCAAGGCGATCGAGACGTTCGACGACGCCGTGCGCTGGACGGGCGGCGGCACGATCAACTACAGCATGACGGAGAACTTCTCGCACAAGTTCCAGATCGGCCTGGACCAGGTGAACGAGGAGAAGATCCGCTTCTCGCCGTTCGACTTCCCGTACGTCTACATCCCGGCGGGCGAGAAGGCACTGGGCTACCGCAATTCGCAGACGGTGACGGCCGACTATCTGAGCACGCTGCGCTTCGAGCTGTCGGATCAGCTGACGACGAACCTGTCGTTCGGCGCGCAGGGCTTCTGGGACACGGAGCGGCGCAACTTCGCGGTGGGCCGTGGCTTCGCGGCACCGGGCGTGAGCACGGTGGGCGCGGGTACGGTGCGGGAAGCGACCGAGGTCTTCATCGAGGAGATCCAGGTCGGGTTCTACGGCCAGAGCCGCGTCGCCTTCCAGGACAAGCTGTTCCTGACGGCCGGCGTGCGCGTGGACGGGAACAGCGCCTTCGGTGACAACTACGGGCTGCAGACGTACCCGAACGTGCAGCTGTCCTACGATGTGACGAACGAATCGTTCGTGCCGAGCTTCATCACGCAGCTGCGTGTGCGCGGCGCGATCGGCACGTCGGGCCTGGCGCCCGGCGCGTTCGACAAGTTCCAGACGTTCTCGCCGCTGACGGTGCTGGACGACCAGAGCGGCGTGCAGCCGGCCACGCAGGGCAACGACCAGCTCTCGCCCGAGAAGACGACGGAGTTCGAGGGCGGCTTCGAGATGGGCTTCCTGAATGACCGCGTGGGCATCGAGTTCACGGCGTACAAGGCGATCACGAAGGACGCGCTGGTCAGCGCGCAGGTGCCGCCCAGCCAATCGTTCGGGTCGTCGCCGCGCTCGAACATCGGCGAACTGCAGAACCGCGGCTGGGAGGCCTCGCTGCGCGTCACGCCGGTCGAGTCGCGCTCCCTGCGCTGGTCGACCGACCTGCGCCTGGACGGCAACGAGAACGAGATCACCGACCTCGGCAGAGATCTTTCGGCCGACACGGCGTTCACGCGCCTGGGC
Organism: Longimicrobiales bacterium; assembly: GCA_041568755.1. GTDB lineage: Bacteria > Gemmatimonadota > Gemmatimonadetes > Longimicrobiales > RSA9 > JBFFZF01. The sequence goes on from JBFFZF010000036.1 coordinate 27,289, forward strand.
AGCCTCTACCTGGGCCTGCCGGTCCGGCACCGCCGGGCACGCGTCCCGGTGGCGTTCGATGCCAACCTGATCCGCCACACCAGCTCGGACACGGCGATCTACATCGGGCCGTCCCTGCCCACGTTCAACCTGTCGCTGGGCAACGAGCTGACCCTCGGCGCGTTCCGCCTGTACGGGCTGGTGACGCACGAGAGCGGCGCGTACTTCGGCAACTCGGACCGGCCGTACCGCGTCCGGTTCCGCACGGGTGACGAGTACCTCGGCCTGCTCGACTATTCGAAGTGTCCGACCAGTGCTGCCGGCTACGACTGCAGGAACGAGCAGCAGATGCGGACTTTCAAGTCGGACTCGCTGTTCGACTACATGAACCGCTTCTCGACGGAGGACTCGCGCGACAACTGGCGTCTGCGCGAGGTGACGGTGACGTGGACGATGCCTGACGCCTTCACGAGCCGGTTCGGCTTCGGCCGCACCGTGCTGACGCTGGCGGCGAAGAACGTGATGTGGTGGGATGACTGCAACTGCATGGATCCGAACATGACGTATCTGGGCGGCGCCGACTTCGGCGAGTCCGCCGGGTTCCTGGCCATGCCGCAGGCAAGGCAGTTCCTGTTGAGTCTGCGCACCACGTTCTGAGGCGGGTCGTGCGGGTGGGTGGCTCCGGCCGCCCACC
>JBFFZF010000037.1:0-27685 GCA_041568755.1 Longimicrobiales bacterium
CCGAGCGGCTCGCCCGGGAGAAGGAAATCGTCGGCTTCTTCGTCACGGGCCACCCGCTCGAACGGTTCCGTGACGAGCTGCGCGTGTACGGCCGCGTCAACACGTCCAACCTGAAGCAGTTCCGCGACCAGGCGATCGAGCTGCCCTGCGTGGTCACGGCCACATCGCGGCAGATCTCGCGGCGCAACGGCAGCGAGTGGGCGCGCATCACGATCGAGGACTTCTCCGGCACGGCCACGGTGCTGGCCTTCGGCGATGTCTGGGAATCGTACCACGACCTGCTGACGCAGGACGCACCCGTGCTGCTGCGGGGCACCGTTTCGGGACGCGACCGCGATGAGGACGCGCCGCCCATCTTCCTCGACTCCGTCGTGCCGCTGGCGTCCGTCCGGGCGAGCGGGTCCCTGGCCCTCGAGATCCTGCTGGGTCCGGATGCGGGCGAGGCCAGGGTGGGCGCTGCGTTGGCGCTGCTGAAGGACCATCCCGGAAACGCGCCGGTCATCGTACACTGGCGTGCCGGCGATGCCGTCAGCGCGGTCAGCGGCGAAGCCACGCCGGCCAACGGCGGCGCCGCCCGACCGGCCCGGCTGCGCTCGCGCTCGCTGGCCGTGACGCCGTCGCACACGCTGATGCGGGAGCTCCGTACGCTGTTCGGTGCGGATCGCATCCGGCTGATCCGAACCTGAGAGGCCGTTTGAACGAGAACGACCAGGATTTCGAGGCGCAGGCCGCCGAGCTCGAGGGTCAGATCGCGCAGCTCGAGATGCTGGCCCGGCAGCACGGCCTGGACGTGGCGCAGGAGCTGCGCGTGCTGCAGGACAAGCTCGGGCGGATGCGCAAGGAGCGCTACCGCGCGTTCTCGGCCGTCGAACGCGTGCAACTGGCACGTCACCCCAGGAGGCCGTACACGCTCGACTACATCGAACTGGCGTTCACGGACTTCATCGAGCTGCACGGCGACCGTGCGTTCCGCGACGATCAGGCGATCGTGGGCGGCTGGGCCCGCCTGAACGGACGCCCCGTCATGATCATGGGGCACCAGAAGGGCCGGGACATGAAGCAGAATCTGCACCGCAATTTCGGGATGCCCCACCCGGAAGGCTACCGGAAGGCGCTGCGGCTGATGCAGCAGGCGGACAAGTTCCGCGCTCCTGTCGTCACGCTGATCGACACACCCGGCGCCTACCCGGGCATCGGCGCGGAGGAGCGCGGACAGGCGGAGGCGATCGCGCGGAACCTGCGGGAAATGGCCCGGCTGAAGGTGCCGATCGTCACCGTCGTCGTGGGCGAGGGCGGCAGCGGTGGCGCCCTGGCGCTGGGCGTCGCGGATCGCGTGCTGATGTTCGAGAACTCGATCTACAGCGTCATCTCGCCCGAGGGCTGCGCGGCCATCCTGTGGAAGACGGCGGCGGCCCGGGACAAGGCGGCGGAGGCGTTGAGACTGACGGCCCGTGACCTGGCGTCGCTGGGCGTCATCGATGAGGTGCTGCCCGAGCCGGTCGGCGGCGCACACGAGGACTGGCCCGCCGCGGCCGCGACGCTGCGCGAGGCCGTGGCCCGGCACCTGCTGCAGCTGGACGTGCTGGGCGTGGACGCCCTGCGCGGCGAACGCATCGCCAAATACGAGCGGATGGGTCGATGGCGGACCGCCGACGACGGCAACCCCTGACGCCCCGGTTCGAGAGGCATACCCATGGCTACTGTGGTCGAAGTCGCGTTCAAGGGCAATCGACGCGCCTACTACACGTGCGAGCTCGGCAACGTCGAGATCAACGACTACGTCATCGTCGAAGCGGAACGCGGTGAAGACCTGGGTCGTGTCACGGCGGCCGGCGCGATCGCCGAACGCAAGTGCTCGGGCTGCTCGACCGGCTGTGCGGCGCCCGTGCCCGAGCGGCGCCTGCTGCGCACCGCGCTGGAGGATGAGGTCCGCACGGCGCTGGACCTGCGTGCGGACGAGCCGCGCGTGCGGCGCGTCGCCCGCGAGAAGGTGATTCAGCACGGGCTCAAGATGAAAGTCAGCGACGCCGAGTGGCAGCTCGACCGCAACCGGCTGACCATTTCGTTCACGGCCGAGCGGCGCGTCGACTTCCGCGAGCTGGTCCGGGATCTGGCCCGCACGTTCCGTACACGGATCGAGCTCAAGCAGATCGGCGTGCGCGATGAGGCCGCTCTGCTGGGCGGTGTCGGCCGCTGCGGGCGCGAACTGTGCTGCTCGAGCTGGCTGCGCGAGCTCAAGCCGGTGAGTCTGCAGCTGGCCAAGGACCAGCGGCTGTCCCTCAACCCGGCACAGATCTCTGGCTGTTGCGGCCGCCTCATGTGCTGCCTGACGTACGAGCACGAAGCGTACGTCCAGGCACGCAAGCGCTTCCCGCGCGAGGGCAAGACGCTCCACACGACGGTCGGCCGGGAGAAGGTCGTGAGCGTCGACATCTGGAGGGAGCGGGTGCTGCTCAAGGACGAGGAAGGCAACCGCCGCACCGTGCCGCTCGATGCGCTCAAGGCGGAAGTCGCCGCAGCGGACGGCCCGAAGGACGTGCCCGGCAGCACCAGGAGATCGCGGTGAGCCAGCCACCGGTCTTCTACATCACGACCGCGATCGACTACGCGAACGGGTCACCCCACATGGGCCACGCGTTCGAGAAGATCGGCGCCGATGCGATGGCCCGCTACCGGCGGCTGCGCGGCGATGACGTCCACTTCGTGATGGGCATGGATGAGCACGGCCTCAAAGTGATGCAGAGCGCCGAGGCCGCGGGTGTCACGCCGCAGCAATGGGTCGACGGTGTGGCTGATGAGTTCGCCGCGATGTGGCAGCGCCTGCTCATCAGCCACGACGACTTCATCCGTACGACCGAGCCCCGGCATGCGCGCGCCGCTGTCGAGATGGTCAGCCGCATCCAGAACGCCGGCGATGTGTACCGGGATCGCTACGAAGGCTGGTACTGCGTCGGCTGTGAGTCCTTCAAGCGGGACGATGAGCAGATCACGGATGACAGCGGGACGCGCCGCTGCGTCGTGCACACGACGCGCGACCTGACCTGGTCGGAGGAGAGCAACTGGTTCTTCCGCCTCTCGGCCTACGGCGAGCGGCTGCTGCGTTTCTACGAGGACAACCCGAGTTTCATACAGCCGGAATCGCGACGCAACGAGCTCCTGCGCCTGCTGGAGAGCGGGCTGGACGACATCTCCGTCTCGCGCGCCGTGCCCTGGGGCATCGCCTGGCCGGGCGACACCGGGCAGACGATCTGGGTGTGGATCGAGGCGCTCATCAACTACATCGCGGCCGCGGGGTTCCCGGACGACACCTACCGGCGCTACTGGCCCGCCGGCTGCCACGTGATCGGCAAGGACATCACGCGCTTCCATTGCGTCATCTGGCCGGCCATGCTCATGAGCGCAGGCCTCGAACCGCCGCGCGCGGTGTGGGCGCACGGCTTCTTCACGTTCGCGGGACGCAAACTGTCCAAATCCGAGGGCGTGCGCGTCGAGCTGACCGATGTGGTCGACCGGTTCGGCCCCGACGCTTTCCGGTACTACATCCTGCGCGACGTGCCCTGGAACGACGACGGCGAGTTTTCCTGGGAACGCTTCGAGGCCCGCTACAACGCCGATCTGGCCGACGACCTCGGCAATCTGCTCAACCGCGTCGTCTCCATGATCGAGCGGTACCGCGCGGGCGTGGTGCCCGCCGGCGCCGCCACCTGGCTCGACGAGGAACTGCCCGGCATCCTGGCGCGCTACCGCGCCGCGATGGATGCGAACCTGCTGCACAACGGGGCCGCGGCCGCCATGGACCTGGCCGTCGCGGCCAACGGGTTCGTCGAGGCGCGCGCGCCGTGGAGCCAGGCCCGTGATCCGGACCAGGCCGCCGACCTCGATGCGACCCTCGCTTCCCTGGCCCGGGCGCTGGGCGCCCTGGTCACGCTGCTCGAGCCGTTCATGCCCGGCCGGATGCGCGACATGGCGCGCCGCCTGGGCCTGGAGGCGCCCGTGCCGCTCGATGCCCTGACCACGCTGGACCTGGCAGGCCGGGCCGTGCAGCGGGGCGAGGTCCTGTTCCCGAAAGAGGTCGCCCCGGCTTGACACCCGCGGGGGACCGGGCCTAGACTTTTCGACTTGAGCCCCGAGGCGCGCCCGGTATCCGGGTTCCGCACCGGGGTTTACACCGATCGTGAGGCACGTATCAGAGCGAACGTGACACCCGACGAAGCGTCCACGCCGCCGCACTCCGTGCGCGCGGCGCACGCGCCCGCAGGCGGGCGCGGCGTCCGCACGCGGCTGCGCCGCGACGCCGTCATGTTCCTCATCGCGGGGGCGCTCCTCCTCGTCTCGCTGGCCGGCTCGCTGGCGATGCGACTGCTCCTCGGGACCGGCGCGACCGTGCGTGAGACACGACTCATCGCGGCCAGCTCGCTGATCGCGCCGCAACTCGACGCTGTCGCCGGCGGGCGCGTCGCCGCGGCCGGAGAGGGAGCGATCGCGGAAGTATCCGCGCTCGCGCTGGTCGAGCCGGTGACGCTGCGCCCGGACGCGCGCCCGATCGATGGCGCGCGCGAGGCCGGGTACGACGGCGCGGCCGGGACGGTCGAGCCGGCCGTGGATGTAGATTTCCTGCTGCGCCGCGCACGCCAGCTCGCGAACAGCTGGCGCGAAGCGAGCGATTCGCTGACCAGCGCGTTCGACCGGCTGACGTCGACGCCGTCGATCCTGCCGACCACAGGCCGCATCACGAGCAGTTTCACGCGCAGCCGCTGGCACCCGATCCTGGAGCGGTCACGACCGCATGAAGGGCTGGACATCGTGGCGCCGTACGGAACGCCCATCGTGGCTGCAGCCCGGGGCGTCGTCGTCTTCTCGGGTTATCGGTCGGGCTACGGCCTGACGGTCGAGATCGACCACGGCTACGGGACGCTGACGCGGTACGCGCACGCTTCGCGCGCGCTGGTCCGGCGAGGCGCCATCGTCGAGCGCGGCGACACGATCGGTCGCGTCGGCCGCTCGGGCCTGGCCGTCGGTTCGCACTTGCATTACGAGGTTCTGGTCAACGGTCGGCCCGCCGACCCCCGCACGTTCCTGTTTTCGGCCGAGCCGGCGCCGCAATAGAGCGGACACGCGCCCTGACAACACCTTTCAACCCGCCCCACGGAGACGGACCGATGAATCGGATGGTGCATCTGCCGATCGCTGTACTCCTTGCCCTTGCCGGCGCCGCGTGCAGCGGTGACGTGGCTGTGCTGGGCCAGCTCGATAGCGAGCAGGGCGGCGAGCCGACGATCCTGTCCAGCCTCGAGGTCCGTTACCTGCCATACGACCGGGATGTGGTCTTCGACTCGCTGCAGAACGCCGCTTCGTCGCCGGAGCCGGCCGCGCCCGACTCGCTGGTCGACCTGCAGGCGCAGATCGCGGCCGCGCAGACGGAATGGTCGACGGCGACGGAACGGTGGAACGGCGCGCGCGACAGCCTGCGCGCCATCCGGAACCGGCTGGATCAGCTGAGCCGCGGCTCCGCCGAGTACCGGCTGCTGTTCACCGATTTCGGCGACCAGGAACAGCGCGAGCGGGCCGCCAACCGTCAGATGGAGAGCGCGTTCCAGCGCTACACCGGCCTGCAGAGCCGGTACAACGCGGCCGCGCAGGAATATCGGATCCAGTACGACAACTGGGCCGATGGGGCGTTCGCGACGGCGCAGGAGATCATTGACCGGCGGATCGAGGCGTTGGGCCGCGGCGAAGTCTGGGACACGACCGACGCGAACGGCGTGTCGCGCGTGACGCTGCCCCGCGGCGAGTGGTGGGTGCACGCCCGGTACGACCTCCCCTTCGAGGAGCTGTACTGGAACGTGCCGGTCACGGTCGGCAGCGAACCGGCGACGGTCGAGCTGAACCGGGCCACCGCTCAGCGGCGGCCGCGCTACGGGGGCTGATACGGGCGAGCGCATGACCGATCCGAGCGCGCAGGACGAGGCGGCGCTGACGCTGGAGATCGACAGCGACGGCGTCGCCTCGCTGCTTTTCGACCGGCCGGACAGCAAGGTCAATCTGCTGACGTCGCGCGTCATGGCCCGGCTCGATGCGCTGCTCGGCAGGATCGAGGAGGCGGCCGAGTCCGGTGGCGTGCGCGCGCTGATCATCCGCAGCGGCAAGTCCGGGTCGTTCATCGCGGGCGCGGACGTGGGCGAAATCGCGTCCGTCGCGACCGCCGAGGACGGGACGGCGGCGGCCCGCGAGGGACAGCGCATCTTCGATCGTCTGGAACACCTGCCGGTGCTCTCCATCGCTGCGGTCGATGGCCTCTGCCTGGGCGGCGGCACCGAGCTGATCCTGGCGTGCACGTACCGGATCGCCAGCGAACGACCGGAAACGCGCATCGGCCTGCCCGAAGTTCGCCTCGGCATTCTGCCCGGTTTCGGCGGCACGACGCGCCTGCCCCGCCTGGTCGGACTGTCAGCCGCGCTGCCGATGATCCTGACCGGCAGGCCGGTGGATGTACGCAAGGCGCAGCGGATCGGTCTGGTGAACGAAGCCGTGCCTGAGCCGCTCTTGTACGAGCGCGCCACTGCACTCGCCCACGGCGCGACGCGGAAGCCGCGCCGGCGACGCCCGCTCGCGACCCGTTTCATCGACGGGACTTTTCCGGGAAGACGCATCGCGCTCGCCCAGGCGCGCAAGCGCGTGCTCGCGGAGACGGGCGGCCACTACCCTGCCCCGCTGGCCGCGCTCGACGTGATCGAGGCCTCGCTGGGCAAGGGCCTCGAGCAGGCGTTCCGCGACGAGGCGGCCGCACTGGGCCGGCTCATCGCGACGCCGGAGTGCCGCAATCTGATCCGCGTGTTCCACCTGATGGAGGGTGCGAAGAAATCGGGCCCGGTCGCGTCCGCCAAACCTGTGGGTCACGTCGCCGTGCTGGGCGCCGGCGTGATGGGCGGCGGCATCGCCCAGTTGCTCGCGTCACGGGACGTGCAGGTCCGTTTGAAAGACATTCAGCCGGACGCGATCGCGCACGGCTTGCAGCACGCTCGTTCGCTGTTCGAGCGCGCCGAGCGGCGCGGTCGGATGAAGAAGCAGGACGTGGCCCGGGCGATGAACGCGATCGCGCCCGCGCTCGACTACAACGGCTTCGGCAGGCTCGATCTGGTCATCGAGGCGGTCGTCGAGCGCATGGACGTCAAACAGGCGGTGCTGCGCGAGGTCGAGTCGCGCGTGCCGGACGATTGCGTGCTGGCAACCAACACGTCGTCCCTCTCTGTGGCAGAAATGCAGAACGCACTGGAGCGCCCGGATCGCTTCTGCGGCATGCATTTCTTCAATCCGGTGCACCGCATGCCGCTCGTCGAGATCGTGCGAGGCCCCGCCACGTCCGACGAGACCGTCGCGACGGTGTTCACGCTCACGCGTCGCCTCGACAAGACGCCGGTCATTGTGCAGGACGGGCCGGGCTTCCTCGTGAACCGGATCCTGGGACCCTACCTGAACGAGGCCGGCTGGCTCCTGTCCGAGGGTGCAGCGATCGAGGCGATCGACGCGGTGCTCCTCGAGTTCGGGATGCCGATGGGCCCACTGCGCCTGCTCGACGAGATCGGGCTGGACGTCGCGCGGCACGCGGCAGGCACACTCGCGGCGGCCTTCGGCGAGCGCATGGCTGCCGCGCCGGCGCTGGCCGCGCTCGAGGGATCCGGACTGCAGGGACGCAAAGGTGGACGCGGTTTCTACGTGTACCAGCGAGAGCGGTCGAAGGGCGTCAACAAGGACATGTACGCGGCGCTTGGCGGGACCGTGCCTGCGACGCGCCGGGCGATCGCCGCCGAGGAAGTTCGCGAACGCACGCTGCTCGCCATGGTGAACGAGGCAGCCCGCGTCCTCGAAGACGGCATCGCGGCATCGCCGGGTGATGTCGATCTCGCCATGATCACGGGGACCGGCTTCCCGCCATTCCGCGGCGGGCTGCTGCGCTGGGCGGACGACATGGGCATGCCGCACGTGCTGGCCCGCCTCGACGCGCTGGCGGAACAGTTCCCGGCGCGGTTCGATGCCGCTCCGCTCATCCGTGAACGGGCCGCGGCCGGCCGTGGATTCCACGACTGACTTCGTCGACATCCACTACCGCCGGTTGCCGGGCCGCGAGGATGTCTACAGACAGCGGATCCTCGCCCGGTCCGACGACTGCATCGTGACATTCAGCGAGCACACACCCATCGCACGACCCCTCCACATCGACGGCCGGCCCGTCCTCGAGCCGGGCGCGCCCGCCATCTGGTTCACGTTCCCCGGCGCCTGGCACGACATCGGGCGGTTCCATCTGGGCGATGGCACGTTCACGGGGACCTACGCCAACGCGATCACACCGGTGCGCTTCCTCGGCGACGGCGCATGGCAGACCACGGACCTGTTCCTCGACCTGTGGCTCGACACGACCGGCCGCACGCTGCTGCTCGACGAAGCGGAGCTGGAAGGCGCGCTCGAGGCCGGCGTCATCGATGCTGAACGAGCCGCGCGCGCGCGCGCCGAGATGAAGGCGATCGACTCGGCTGCCCGGCAGGGGACGTGGCCGCCACCCGTCGTGCGCGCCTGGTCGCTCGAACGCGCCCGGGCCGTCGGCGGCTGAGGGGCACCCGGCGGGCCGCGCCGGTGTAGACGAGCGCGTCGGCCCGACCACGCGGGCGCGACGAACCCCGCCCGACAGCAAATGCGGAAGGTCGAAGAATGCGCGCAAACCGCGGGCGTTTCGTTTTGCTCGCCCTGTTGCCCCTGCTGTGGGCCGATGCTCCGGTCCGCGCACAGGATTCGCTGGCCCCCCAGTACGAGCGTGCCTCGCGCAGCCGGGCCAAAGGCCAGGAATCCGCCCCGCTGTTCGTCTACGAGTTCGCCGATTTCCAGTGTCCGCACTGTGCGCGCTTCGCGCTCGAGGTTTTCCCTCGCATCGACAGTGCCTTCGTGCGCACGGGTAAAGTCCACTGGATCTTCGTCAACCTGCCGCTGCCGAACCACGAGAACGCCTGGGCGGCGCACGAAGCGGCCGTGTGCGCGGGCGCCGTCGCGGATCGGTTCTGGCCGATGCACGACCGTCTGTTCGCCACGCAGGGTCAGTGGAGTTCGCTCAGCGATGCGTCGGCGGTCTTCGCCCGGCTGGCCGCCGAAGCCGGTGTCCCGGCGCAGCCGTTCGCCGCGTGCGTCGCCGCAGACCGCGTCGCGACGCTGCTGCTGCGCGACGTCATCTTCGCGGCGTCGGCGCGCGTGAACGGGACGCCCGCCTTCATCGTGAACAACGAACAGACGGTCATGGGCTTGAAGACGTTCGACGAGTGGCGGGACCTGCTGGACAAACTGCTGCTCAAGGCAAAGGGCCGGGAGAACTGATCCCCCGGCCGTTTCGCCGCTGCGGTTCAGGGCCGAGCCGGCTTGCGCAGCCTGCGCAACTCCGGAAGCGCGAAGACGAACAGCAGCGTCGCGGCCACGGCGGACGCGATGCACCAGCGGCACCAGGCGTTGATGACGAACGCCTCGAGGTAGGTCAGCCACGCGGAAAATGCGAACGCCACGGTGCTGCCCGCCAGCAGCAGCGCCGCGATCCTGCGATCCTCGATCCGAGCGGGCTGCACGCCGAGCAGACTGGCGCCCAGCAGCATGCCGTACCCGCCGACGCCCCACGCCGGCACCGGGATCCCCATGAAATCGGACCAGCGCGAGGACTGCACGACCTCGCACGTGCCCGTACCGCAGGCCAGGCTGACGATGACGCCGAGCTTGTGGAGCAGCGTGTACACGGCAATGAGCAGGCCGACCAGCGCGAGGACCGCCATCACCATCCGGTTGACGGGCGCGACGCCCGGCTCGGCCGCTTCCGGGCCGTCCGCCTCCGTGGTCATGAGCCGGACGCACCCGCGGCGCTGGCCAGCTCGCGCTCGATCGCTTCCTTCACGGCCGTGTAATCGCGCCAGTCCGGGATCGAACGGCTGCCGATGAACACGGTCGGTGTGGCGCGCACGCCCAGTCGCTCGCCAAGCACACGGTTGGCCGTGACGACATCGGCGAACCGGTCGCTCTCGAGGCAGTCGCGGAACGCGTTCCGGTCGAGACCGGCCTGGTCCGCGTACTCGAGCATGTGCGAGATCGGCGTCGCCCGCGCGGTGGCCCAGTCGGACTGGCGGGCGAACACCAGGTCGTGGTATGCCCAGAAACGGTCCTGCTCACCGGCACAGCGGGCGGCGCGGGCCGCCAGGAAGCCGTGCTCGTGTCCGGGCCCGCCCAGCGGGAAGTCGTGATAGATCAGCCGGACCTTGCCCGTCTCGACGTATTCGGTCTTGATCTGCGGCTCGACGAGCCCGCTGAAACCGCGACAGGCCGGACACGTGAAGTCGCTGAAGACCAGGATCTGGACCCGGGCATCCGGGGACCCTTCGACGACGCCGGGGGCCCGTTCCATCAGGGACTGCGCATCGTCGATCCCGGTCAGCTCGATCGGGGCGATGGCCGCGCTGCCGCTGCCGCCGGTCGCTACGGTCCACGCGATCCAGCCGCCGCCGAGCACGGCGACGAGCGCGATCACGATGTACAGATTCCTGTTGCTCGAGCCCTGCGGCGCGGTTCGCTTCGCCTGTGGTGACATCGGGTCTTCTCCTGGTTCGACTGCCGGCGGCCCGCACACGGGCCCTGCTGGCGGGAAAGTAGTGGCACGGGCCGGACGGCGGAAGCGCCCGGCCCGCGGATTCACGGACTCAACAGCGCGTCCAGCACGGTGGGCGTGTCGGTCAGATCCGGGAAGACGCGGTCGGCGCCCGCGGCGTGCAGATCCGCTGCCCCGAACTTGCCTGTCGTCACCGCTACGGCACGGACGCCGAGCGCCTGCCCGCACGTGACGTCGTTCGGGGTATCTCCAATGATGACGATGTTCTTGCCGCTGAACCGGACGCCGGTCGCCGCCCAGGCCCGCTCCACGGCGACTGCAGGAAGCTGGTCCCGCCGCTCGTGATCGGATCCGTAGGCGCCCATCCGGAAGTGTCCGTTCAGCCGCGCGGACGCGAGCTTCAGGACCGCGCCGCCTTCGATGTTCCCCGTCAGCAGGCCCACGACGGCGTCCGCGGGCCTGGCCTGCAGCGCCTCGATGACCGTCACCACGCCCGGCAGCACGCGCGTCTCGTGTTCCGCGCGGCCGAGTTCCGTGCGCAGCTCACGCAGGTACGCGGTCCAGAGGGCCCCCAGGCCCCGGTCGATCTCCCCATCCTCGAAACCGGCCCGCTGCAGCAGTTCGCGCGCGATCTGTGGATCCGTCTTGCCGCCGAACGAGTGCGTGGCGATCGGCCCCGTCGTGCCGTAGACTTCGATCATCGCACGGCCGAACGCGCGCATCGCCGCCCCGCCGGTGGATAGAATCGTGCCATCGATATCGAACAGAACGAGTCGTTTCACGGACGTTGCGTCTCCGAGCAGAAGTTCTGCAGGTGCAGGCCGCGCGCGCGGAGCAGATCGCGCGGACGATGCGTAAGCGCCGGCGCCGAACCCCGCGTTGGCGCGGCGCGCCGTTGCGCTGCATTGCACTGGCGTTGCCGCTGGCCGCGATCGGCGCCGTCTGGTTCTGGTTCCTGATCCTGCCCTGGCCCCTGACGCTCGCGTGGCGCCACCCGCGCACGACCGCCTTCATGCAGGCTCGCCTGCACGAGGCCCGCACCGAGGATCGCGCCTTCGAGCTGCGCTACACGTGGGTGCCGCTCGACCGCATCGCGCGCAATCTCCAGCGTGCGGTGATCACCGGTGAGGACGGTCGGTTCTACGAGCACGACGGAATCGACTGGCTGGCGCTGCGCGAGGAGTTCCGCTATCGCGGCGACGATGACTTCTCCTGGCTCGATCCGGACGACCTGCGCGCACTGTGGAACACGTTCCACCATTACCGGCGGAACCGGGACGACATCCGCGGACGCAGTACGATCACGCAGCAGCTGGCCAAGAACCTCTACTTCCGCGGCGACCGGTCCGTGCTGCGCAAGATCGAAGAGATGATCGTGGCACGCCGGCTGGAGTGGTTCCTGTCGAAGGATCGCATCCTCGAGCTGTATCTGAACGTGGCGGAATGGGGACCCGGCGTTTTCGGTGCGGAGGCCGCGGCCCGACATTACTTCGACCGGCCGGCGGCCAGGCTGTCTCTCGATCAGGCCGCCGCGCTGGCGGCGACGCTGCCGCACCCGCTCACGTCCAATCCCGCCACCCGGCCCGGCCGCATGAACTGGCGCAAGGCGCTGATTCTGCGTCTCATGGGCGCCTGACCGCGAACCTCGCACGCGCGAGGACCGCAGACATTCCTGCCGGGGCCGCGCTGTCAGACCGGTCACGGTGCAACCGCTGCCATGATCGCGTGTTCGAGGACCGTGGCCGCCATCGCGCCCAGGCCCACGAGTGCCCGCGCATCGATCTCCGCACCACCATCGGCCGTGCTCAGCGCGAAGCACGCATCGCCATCGAAAGGCGTGAACGCCGGCGCGATGCGGCGGGCCAGCGCAGCGCTCGCCATGCGCGCCAGGATCTCGAGCCGGGTGCGCGACGCGGGCGCGTCCGTGATGACCGCGGCGAGCGTCGTGTTGGCTGGCACACCCGGTCCGGCCCCTCCGTCGAACCCGGTCGGAGGGAACCCTTCTTCCGCGAGGAATCGTCCAGCCGGGCCGCGCGCGCCGGCCGCGATCCGGCCGTCCGTGCCGACCACATCGCCCAGCGGATTGACGGCCGCAACAGCGACCACGGTCCATCCGGCGTGCGTCCCCGCGTGCCAGCCGAACCCGCCCGGCGATGCGTTTGCCGGGCCGTTCCATTTGCCGACCGTCGCGCCGGTTCCGACACCCACGCGGCCGCGCGCCGGTGGCGCTGGCCGCGCCGCGTCACAGGCCGCTCGTCCCATGGCTGCGTCCGGGCGCCGCGTCGCCACGGCCAGGTCGAAGATGACCGCCGCCGGCACGATCGGGACGCGCGCGATGCCCGTATCGAAACCGCGACCCTTCGCCTCGAGCCAGGCCACGACACCGTCTGCGGCGCCCAGGCCGAAGGCCGATCCCCCGGTGAACAGGAGTGCGTCGATGCGCGGCACGATGTGCAGCGTCGAGAGCGCGTCGATTTCCCGTGTGCCGGTGGCGTGCCCGCATACATGACACGCCCCGCGGAATGGTCCGAGCAGGACGGTGCACCCGGTGCGCGCCTCGAGGTCCGTCGCGTGCCCGATCGACAGGCCGGGCAGCCACGCGCTCACCGCCGTGCGACCCGACCGGCGGCCACCGCCTCGGCGAACGCCACGAAGAGCAGGCGATCCGGATCCGCATCCGGCGCAGTAGCCTCGTGACGCTCGGGGTGCCACTGCACGCCCACGACCCACGGGTGCTCGACGGATTCGACGGCTTCGATCAGCCCATCTTCGGCCACCGCCGTGACGCGCAGCCGGGGCGCGACGTCCCGGATGGCCTGGTGGTGGAAGGTGTTCACGTGCAGGTCCGGGATACCGACGGCCTCGTGCAGCAGCGAGCCGGGCGTGACGGTGACGTCGTGCGAACGCTCGTGCCACGCGCCTCGCTGCCGGTGTCCCACGTTGCCGGGCCGTTCCGCGTCCACGTCCTGGAACAGCGTGCCGCCCATGTGCACGTTCATGACCTGACAGCCACGACAGATGCCGAGGATGGGCATGCCACGCTCGAGCGCCAGGTCGAGTGCACGGAATTCCATGGTGTCGCGGTCAGCGGAAACGCCATCGAGCAACGGCGAAGGTCGCGCGCCGTAGCGCGCCGGATCGACGTCTCCGCCGCCGGACAGCACCAGCCCGTCGCAATGCTCGAGCAGGGCCTCGAGGGCGGCGCGCCCATGGCCCGGCGTGAGCAGCACCGGCGCCAGACCGTTCAGCTGGAGCGCGTCGATGTAGGCCGCGTAGAGACTGATCCGTGGCTGTGCGTACGGCCCGGACGCGGGATCGATCCCTGTCGTCAGCGCAACGAGCGGGAACCTCATGCCGGCACCGCCGCCGGCGGCGGCGAGGTCTCCAGCATGCCGAGCGCCCGCGCCGGATCCAGGTTTCCGCCCGACAGCACGACCGCCGTGCGCGCGGCCGGTCCGGGCACGCGCCCGCTCAACAGCGCAGCCACCGTGGCTGCGCCGGAGAACTCGACGACGAGCTTGCCGGTCGACAGCAGCAGCCGCGTGGCATCGCGGATCTCATCGTCCCGCACCAGCACGATGTCGTCGACCTGCGCGATGCAGTGCGCGAGCGTGAGGTCACCCGGGCGGACCGGCATGAGCCCGTCCGCGATCGTCGGCCTGCCTTCGATCGTGACGGGCCGGCCCGCCGTCTTCGACAGCGCCATCGCGTTTGCGACTTCCGGCTCCACGCCGATGACCCGACAGGAAGGCTGCGCCGCCTTCACCCAGGCAGCCACACCGCTGACCAGACCACCACCCCCGATCGGCACGATGATCCGCTCGACGTCCGGCCAGTCCTCGAGAATCTCCGCGCCGACGGTGCCCTGCCCGGCGATGATGTCGGGATGATCGAAGGCCGGAACGATGGTCAGATCACGCGCCGCTGCTTCCGCCTCGGCCCGCTTCTGCCGCTCGAGCGATGTCGTGCCTTCGCGAATGACTTCCGCGCCGAGACGCTTCGCGCCCTCGACCTTCACGGCCGGCGCCGTCGTCGGCATCACGACCACGCAATCGATGCCGAACAGCTTCGCCGCCAGCGCCACGCCCTGGGCGTGGTTGCCGGACGAGTACGCGATCACGCCCTTCGCCCGGTCCGCCTCCTCGAGACGTGCGATCATCGTGTAGGCACCACGGATCTTGAAGGCGCCCGCCCGCTGCAGGTTCTCGCATTTCAGCCGGACTTCGCCTCCACCCACCCGCTCCTCGAGCCACGGCGCACGCAGCAGCGGCGTGCGCACGATGATCCCCTCCAGCCCCCGCCTCGCCGCCGCAATCGCGTCCGCCCCCACCAGCTCATGCATGCTCCGCCCCCCCACCTTCACCTTCACCCTCACCCTCACCCTCACCCTGACCCTGACCCTGACCCTCACCCCCTTCACCCTTCCCCTCCAACGCTCCCTCTCCCTCTCCCTGTTCGTCCTCATCATCGTCCGGCATCACCCTCGCGATGTCGACAATCGTGTCGCCCTCGTCGAGGGTCACGACGCGCACGCCCTGCGTGGCCCGGCCGATCACGCGCATGTCGCTGATGCGCTGGCGGTTCATGACGCCGTTGCGCGTGATCAGGACCAGCTCGTCCTCGTCGAGCACGCCCTTGGCGGCCACCGCACGGCCGGTCTGCTTGGTCAGCCGGAAGTTGATGACGCCCATGCCGCCCCGGCTCTGCAGCCGGTACTCGTCGACGGCGCTGCGCTTGCCGCGGCCCAGTTCGGTGACGGTCAGCAGGGTCGTGCTGTCGCGCGAGCCCGGCCGGCTCACGACCATGCCAATGACCTCGTCATCGCCGCGCAGCCGGATGCCGCGCACGCCCGCCGCCACGCGACCCATCTCGCGGACATCGGACTCGTGGAAGCGGATCGCCTTGCCGTCCCGCGTGGCCAGCAGGACTTCGTCATCGCCGTTCGTGATCGTGACGTCGATCAGCTGATCGTCTTCGCCGATGTTGATCGCGTTGACGCCGACGACGCGGATGTTGCCGTACGCGGAGAGCGCCGTCTTCTTCACGGTGCCCTGCCTCGTCGCGAACATCAGGTAGCGGTCCTCGCTGAACTCGCGGACCGGGACGATCGCGGCGATGCGCTCATCCTGTGACAGCGCCAGCAGATTCACGATCGGCTTGCCTCTCGCCTCGCGCGAGCCGACGGGTATCTCGTGGACTTTGAGCCAGTAGCAGTGGCCGCGTGCGGTGAAGACCATGAGCACGTCGTGCGTCTGCGCCGTGTAGATCTGCTCGACCCAGTCGTCTTCGCGCGTCGTGGCACCCTGCAGGCCGCGCCCGCCGCGGCGCTGGCTGCGGTACGTGGCCAGCTGCACGCGCTTGATGTAGCCGTGCCGGGAGATCGTGATGACGTGCTCCTCGTCGGCCAGCAGATCCTCGATCCCGAGAAAGCCCTCGGCCGCGATGAACTCGGTGCGCCGATCATCGCCGTACGTGGCCGCGACCTCGCGCAGCTCGTCCTTGATGATCTCCATGCGCCGGTCCTGGCGTGCCAGGATGTCGCGCAGGTCGTCGATCGTGGCGCGGACCTCCGTCAGCTCCGCGTCGAGCTTCTCGACCTCGAGACTGGTGAGCCGACCGAGCCGCATGTCCAGAATGGCCTTCGCTTGCCGCTCGCTCAGGCCGAAGCGCTCCTGCAGCCGCCCATTGGCCGTCTCCGTGTCCGGTGAGCGGCGGATCAGCTCGACCACTTCGTCGATCGCGTCGAGCGCGATCTTGAGGCCCTGCAGGATGTGTTCGCGATCCAGGGCCTGCTTCAGATCGAACTCGCTGCGCCGGACGACGACCTGGTGACGGTGGTCGATGAAGTGCCGCAGCACCTCGGTCAGCGTCATGATGCGGGGCACACCGTCGACCAGGGCCAGCATGATTACGCCGAACGTCGACTGCATCTGCGTGTGCTTGTAGAGCTGATTGAGCACGATCTGCGGGACGGCATCGCGCTTCAGTTCGATGACCACGCGGATGCCGTCGCGATCGGACTCATCGCGGAGATCGCTGATGTCGGTGACCTTCTTCTCACGGACCAGCTGCGCGATCTGCTCGATCATGCGCGACTTGTTGACCATGAACGGCACGGCGGTCACGATGATGGCCGCCCGGCCCTCGGCCGGCTCCTCGATCTCGGCCTTCGCCCGCATCACGATGCGACCCCGCCCGGTCTCGTACGCTTCGAGGACGCCCTCGAAGCCGCAGATGTGCGCGCCGGTCGGGAAGTCGGGGCCGCGGATGAACTCGAGCAGATCCTGCACCGTGCATTCGGGATGATCGATCTGGTGGATGCAGGCGTCGACGACTTCGCGCAGGTTGTGCGGCGGGATGTTCGTGGCCATGCCGACGGCAATGCCGCTCGATCCGTTGACCAGCAGGTTCGGGAACCGCGCCGGCAGGACGGTGGGCTCCTCGCGCTGGTCGTCGAAGTTGGGCGCGAAGTGGACCGTCTCCTTCTCGATGTCGGCGATGAGTTCGCCTGCGAGCCGTGTGAGACGGGCCTCGGTGTAGCGGTACGCGGCCGCGTTGTCGCCGTCGATCGAACCGAAGTTGCCCTGCCCGTCGATCAACGGGTAACGCAGCGAGAAGTCCTGGACCATGCGCACGAGCGCGTCGTAGACCGCGTTGTCGCCGTGCGGGTGGTACTTGCCCAGCACATCGCCCACCACGGTCGCGCTCTTCTTGAACGGCCGGTTCGCAACGAGGCCGGCCTCGTGCATCGCGTACAGGATGCGCCGGTGCACCGGCTTCAGTCCATCGCGCACATCGGGGAGCGCGCGCTGCACGATCACGCTCATCGAGTAGTCGAGGAACGACTCGCGCATCTCGTCCTCGATCAGGCGCGGCAGGATTTTTTCGCTACCCAGCGGTGGGCTGCTCGCCATCGATTTCGTCCGGTGTGCATGGTTTCAGGGCCCGGACCGGCGCCGCCCGGCGGCGTTCCACCGCCCGGGGGCTGCGCGCGATCCGGCTCAGACCCTGTTCATACACGCGCGCCCGCTCGCGTGTGCCCGCGCGGGCGCGCGCGAGATCTCCACACGCCCGCCCAACCCCCGCTCAGCGCAGCACGCGGTACCGCTCCAGCAGCCGGCTCTGCCGGGTGTCCGGGGGCACCTCCCGGCCCCGGATGAAGACGTGCATGGCCGCGGTCTGGAGTTCGAACGGGTCCCCCGACCAGACCACGACATCGGCCTGCCGGCCGGGCTCCAGCGTGCCCCAGGCCTCGCCCACGCCCCAGATCCTGGCCGGGTGCAGGGTGACGGCCCGCAGAGCCGCATCGTGCGGCAGGCCATGGGCCACCGCGTTGCCCGCCAGCTGGAGCAGGTTACGGGCGTTGTGGGCATCGAAGCTGGCGAATGCGAGGGTCACCCCGGCCGCGTGCAGCATGGCCGCGTTCTCCAGCGTGGCGCCCAGGCCCTGGAATGTGGGGATGTTGACCATCGGATTCAGCACGACGGGCACATTGGCAGCGGCCAGGTCCTGGGCGACCTTCCAGCCCTCCGTCGCGCCGACCACGATCAGGCGGAGCCCGAACTCCCGGGCGAGTGCGAGGACCGAAAGGATGTCCGCGGCGCGGTGGACCGTGGCGGCCATGGCCAGCTCGCCGCGCACGACGGGGACGAGGGCCTCCAGATCCGGGCGGCTGAGCGCGTAGTCGCGGCGGCGGCTCTGTTCGAACGCCTCGCGGTTGGCCGCGTAATCACGCGCGTCCTGGAGCGCCTCGCGCAGGACGGTCATGGCCGCGGCCCGTGAGCCACCGGCCAGGGCCGCGCCGGGTTCATCGAGCGCGACGTGCAGCGCCGCCGGACTCCGGTGCACCATCTCCGTGACCCGCGTGCCGCCCAGGTCGATGAGCGCACTGCGCCCGGCGATCAGGGACGATCCGTTGGCCGGCACGACGATCGCGCGCGTGATGCCGGCGACACGCGTGACTGCGATCGTGGATGCTTCCGGATTGATGGCATCGAGGACGTTGAACGACGCCGTGACGCGATCTCGCGACGTGGCGCCATCGTTCGTGCCGGCCACGGCGCCGATCTCGACGATGCCGAGGCTGGTCGCGCTGTCCAGGAAGCCGGGCGTGACCACGCCGCCCGCGGCATCGATGACGCGTGCCCCGGCGGGGACAGACACGTTCGGGCCGACGGCTTCGATCCGACCATCACGCAGCACGATCGTACCGCCCTCGATGACGGGACCGGCCATGGTGTGGATGCGCGCATTCGTGATGGCTATGGTCTGCGCCGCAGCGGCACCCTGCCAGAGTGCAGTGCACATGGCCACGCCCGCGATCCAGCCTCGATGGAATCGTTGCCGTCTCATCGTGAGCCTCCCCGGACCGGCTGGCCCAGCATGAAGTCCGCGACATGGTGCGTGGTCACGTCGTGCAGGTCGTACAGCAGCGCACCATCGATGAAGACCTTCTCGGCCCG
Source organism: Longimicrobiales bacterium (assembly GCA_041568755.1). Classification (GTDB taxonomy): domain Bacteria; phylum Gemmatimonadota; class Gemmatimonadetes; order Longimicrobiales; family RSA9; genus JBFFZF01. The sequence continues at coordinate 19,087 of JBFFZF010000037.1, forward strand.
CGTGTAGATGCTGAACGGATCGCCGGACCACACGACGACATCGCCATTCTTGCCGGCTTCGAGAGATCCCGTGACGCCGTCGATGCCGAGTGCCCGCGCCGGGTTGATCGTGATCCAGCGGATCGCCTTCTCGTAGGTCACGTCGATCCCGGCCCGGCGCCCGGCGGCCATGGCCTTGGCCGCCTCCTGGTTGAGGCGCTGTATGCCGTCCGGCGAGTCGGAATGGACGATCGCGCACGCGCCCGCCTCGTCCACGAGGGCGATGTTTTCGACGATGCCGTCGTACGCCTCGAGCTTGAAGCCCCACCAGTCGGCCCACAGGCTGCCGCAGATGTCCTCGGCCGCCAGCAGATCGCGGATCTTGTACGCCTCCACGCCGTGATGGAAACTGGCAATCCGGTAGCCGAACTCTTTCGCGATGTCGATCATGATCGCCATCTCGTCGGCCCGGTAGCAGTGGTTCTGGACGAGGATTTCGCCATCCAGCACGCCGGCCAGCGTTTCCAGCTCGAGGTCACGGTCCGGACGCTGTGCCGGGTCGCTGCCGCCGCGCCGCCAGCGCGCCCACTGGTCGCGGTACTTCTGCGCGCGGATCCAGGCCTGGCGGTAGCCGGCGACGTTGCCCATGCGCGTGCCCGGCGCGCGCCCGCGATCCGCGCCGTAGACGCGCTTCGGATTCTCGCCGCACGCCATCTTGAGGCCGTGCGGCGCCCCGGGGAATTTCATGCCCTGCATCGTGCGGCTGGGCACGTTCTTGATCGTGACGCCGCGTCCGCCGAACAGGTTCGCGGAACCCGGCAGGACCTGCATGGCGGTCACGCCGCCGGCGCGAGCCAGGTCGAACTGCGGGTCCTGTGGCCAGATCGAGTGTTCGGCCCAGACCTCGGCCGTGTTCGGGTCTGTGATCTCGTTGCCGTCGGACACGGCATCCACACCGGGCGCAGGGTACACGCCCAGATGTGAGTGGCTGTCGATGACGCCCGGTGTCACCCACCGACCCGTTCCATCCACGACGAGCGCCCCGGCCGGCGCCTGCAGCCCGGTCCCGACCGCCTCGATCCGCCCGTCTCGCAACAGGACGTCGGCGTTCATCAGGCGAGGCCCGGCCGCGGTCAGCACCGTCGCATTGCGGATCAGCGTCGGCACGGCCGCGGCCGGCACGTACGTGGACGGATACGGGGCCCGCTCCGGCACCACGTCGACGGGCGTCAACGCAGGCGGGGGCACGGGTGTGGTGTCCGGCGCACCTGTGGTCGCGCACGCCGCAGCGAGCGCGACCAGCAGAAGACCGGGGCCGCTGGTGCGGGGCATGGTCCTGCTCCTTGTCGGGGGGTATCGGATCGTGGCGCAGGTTAGGTCGGCCGTGGACGCCCGGCAACCGAGGACGACGCTCAGGCGACGGCGCAGAAGTCCTTCATCTCGACGCGCCCGGCGCGGCGCAGCGCGGCACGGATCTCGGACCGCGCCCGCGCGCCGCTGACGGCGGCGACGGTGAAGGCATCGGGAAATGCATCGATCGCGGAAGGGTCGATGACGGGAACATCATGGATGGTCTGTCCGATCTTGCGCGGATCGAGATCGACGAAGGCCACCAGCCGCAGGCCCTCCGCGACGAGCGCGCGGGCGAACCCCTTGCCGACGGGCCCGGCCCCCCAGACGACGACGGGGCGGCCGCGCAGCAGCGTTGCCGCCAGGTGCCTCGCCTTGCAGCGCCGGAACGCGTCTTCACCATAGCGCGGATCCGTGCGCGACAGCCGGGCCGGCCCCTCGCGCCAGCGCAGCAGCACACGCGGCACCTTGGCCATGGCGTGACCGCCGCCGTACAGGCGCAGGATCAGGTCGTAGTCCTCCGGGCCATCCACGTCCGTCCAGCCGCCCACCGCATCGAGTGCCGCACGCCGGAGCATCAGGGTGGGGTGCGGGATCGCGCACTCGACAAACATGTCGCGGGCGATCTCCGCCGGTTCGATCAGCGTGTTGATCCAGCGTTCGTAGCGCCGTGCGCCGTCGCGCACGAGCCGACGCGGGAAATAGCGAATGCGTGTGCCGCACACGGCCACGTCGGTCCGCTCGTGCAGCAGCGTGAGCTGGGCGGCCAATCGGTGCGGGTGCGCGATGTCGTCGGCATCCATGCGGGCCAGAATGCCGGCTCTGGACAGATCGCACGCATGGCGGAGCGCGGCGACGATGCCGTGTGCCGCTGTGCGGTGCACGCGGATGCGCGCGTCGCGGGCTGCCCAGGCATCGAGCAGCGCGCCGGTCCCGTCGCGTGAACCATCGTCGATCGCGATGACTTCGTAATCCGCGAGAGACTGCGCTTCCAGCGACGCGATCGCCTCACCGAGGTGTGGCGCGGCATCGCGGCAGGGCAGCAGAACGGAGATCAGGGGCGGATCGGTGCGCACATCTTCCCGTGTGAGCGCGTTGCGATCCGTCGAATCTAGGCGGCGGTCCGCGCTGCCGCATGGGCTCAGTACCGGCGCGCCGTGAAGTCTCCCGCATCCGTGGTCGGCAGACTCGTCGTGAAACGCCAGTACCCGTCCAGCCGGTCGCCGTACAGTTGACCGTCGTGTTCGAGCCGGAACCCGACGATCCTGTTGCCCAGGTCGAGATCTCCCTCGAACTCGAACCGGATCGAGCCATCGCCCGAGAGCGTGGCGCGTGCGGAGCGATCGGATTCGATGTAGAGGATCGTCCGTCCACGCTCGATGTAGGACCAGTCGATGGTCACGTCGGCGTGGCGCCCGCGCTGCCGCGTTACCGAGATGGTCCCCTGCACGGCATCCCCCAGTTCGCCATCGACGTTGCCGGCGAGCGCGTACACGCCCTCGAAGTCGTAGCCGATCCCGTAGAGATCCCAGTGCTCACAAGCGGCGGTGGGGAGGAGGAGGAGTGCGGCGACGAGCACGCTGTGTCTGCGCATGATCACACCTCGTTGCGGGGTCCCGATCCCTCCATTTTCAAGGAACGGGCCATCCAGGCGGGCGGGCGGCGCAGGGGCGGAGCGGGCAGGCGCGAGCGGTTGTGGTGCGCGGAGCGTCCCTGGAAGCGGACGCATCGCTGTCCTGCGGGGGCGTCACCCGGCGGGCGCGCCGCTGCCGGCCGCGGCCAGGGCGGCCCGCAGGTAGCGCGCGGTATGGCTGGTCTCGTGGCGCGCGACGTCCGTGGGGTGGCCCATGGCCACGAGCCGCCCGCCGCCGTCCCCCGCCTCGGGTCCCAGGTCGATCACCCAGTCGCTCGCCGCGATGACGTCGAGGTTGTGCTCGATCACGACCACCGTGTGGCCGACGTCGGTCAGCCGGCGCAGGACCCCGAGCAGTTTGTGGACCTCCGGTCCGGACAGACCCGTGGTGGGCTCGTCCATGATGTAGAGCTTCCGACCGTGGCGTCGTCCTGCGCCAATCAGTTCGCGCGCGATTTTCAGTCGTTGCGCCTCCCCGCCCGACAGCGTCGGTGCCGGCTGACCGAGCCGCAGGTAGCCCAGGCCGACCTGCTGGAGCTGCCACAGCATCTGGCCCAGCCGATCCTCACGGATGAAGAAGCGGATCGCCTCATCGATGGTCAGGTCGAGGACCTCGCGGATGTTCAGACCCTTGAACGTGACCTCCAGCGTCTCCGGCTTGTAGCGTCGCCCGCCGCACATGTCGCACGGCACGTGCACGTCCGCCAGGAAGACCATCTCGATGCGGACCCAGCCTTCTCCCTGGTAGGTCTCGCAGCGGCCGCCTTTGACGTTGAACGAGAAATGTCCGCTCCGGTAACCGCGCTGTCTGGCGAGCGGCTGTGCCGCGAACACGGCCCGGATCAGATCGAACGCCTTGATGTAGGTCACCGGATTCGAGCGGAACGTGCGGCCGATCGGTGCCTGATCGATCATGACCACGTCCTCGAAATGGCCACCTCCCTCCAGCTCCTCCCACGTGCCGATCGCCTCGCCCAGGTGCCGTTTGGCCGATGTCTCGCCGCCGCCCAGCTGGTGCTCGAGCGCGCGGTACAGGACGTCGTGCACCAGCGTGCTTTTCCCCGACCCGCTCACGCCGGTCACGACGGACAGCGCGCCGATCGGAAACTCGACATCGACGCCGACCAGGTTGTTGTGCCGCGCGCCCGTGATCCGTAGCCGGCGCGGCTGGAATGACGGTCGCTTGCGCGGTGGTGGCGCCGTTCCCTCCATCAGATACCGGCCGGTTGCCGTGTCCGCCGCCAGCAGGGTCTCGTAGTCACCGCGAAACACGACTTCCCCACCCTTCTCGCCGCTGCCCGGTCCCAGCTCGACGATGTGGTCTGCGGCCCGGATCGCGGCCGCATCGTGCTCGACCACGACGACGCTGTTGCCGGCATCGCGCAGCTGCTCGAGCAGATCGAGCAGACGCTGTGTATCGCGCGCGTGCAGACCGACGGTCGGCTCGTCCAGCACGTACAGTGTGTCGACCAGCCGCGCACCCAGCGAATTGGCCAGCGCGATGCGCTGCGCTTCCCCGCCCGACAGCGTCCTCGCCTGGCGCTGCAGCGTCAGGTAACCCAGTCCCACGTCGTCCAGGAAGCGCAGCCGCGAGCGCAGCTCGCGCACGATCGGCGTAGCGATCTCCTGCTCCTGCGGCGTCATGGGCGCGTCTGCGCCGTCCGGCTGTGCTCCTCCCGTCTCGCCGCCCGCCGGCCGGCCCTCGCCACCCAGGCCATCGATCCACGCGCGCAACTCGCGGATCGGCAGCGCACTGGCCTGCGCGATGTCGAGATCCTGAATGCGGACCCACAAGGCTTCGCGACGCAGCTTGCTGCCGCCGCACTCCGGGCACGGGTTGGCCGTCTGGTACTGGCGCAGGAACACACGGATGTACTGCTTGTAGCGCTTCCGCTCGCGCGAGCGCAGGAACGGGATCACGCCGGTGAAGCCGCGCACGCCGTGCAGAATCGCCTTCCGGCCCGCCTCGGGCAGATCCAGCCACGGAACGTGCACGTCCACGCCCTGCTCGCGCGCCCAGCGCAGCAGCCGGCGCCGCTGCTTTCCATAACGCGGCTTTTCCCAGGGATCGATCGCGCCCTCGTCGAGCGTGCGGGCCGGGTTCGGCACGATCAGGTGGGGATCGTACTCCAGGACCGCACCGAATCCGGTGCACGTCGGACAGGAGCCGTACGGGTTGTTGAACGAGAACAGGCGCGGCGCCGGTTCGAGGAAGCGTATCTCCGGATGGTCCGGGCAGCGGAATCCTTCCGTGAAGCGCCGCTCGACCTCGGTATCCGCGTCGAGGACGACGACTTCGCCCTCTCCCTCGACCATGGCCGTGCCGATCGAGTCCGCGAGCCGGTCGCGGTCGACGCGTCCGATCACGCACCGGTCGACGACGACGAGCAGCTCGTCGGCGCCGGCCAGATCGAGGGCACCGTCGGGTTCGCCGCCCACGTCGGCGAGATCGAGGGTACGGCCCTGGACGCGGACCCGGACGAAGCCGAGCGCCTGCAGGTTCTGCACGATGGTCGCGTGGGAAACCCGGGCGCTGCGCGGCAATGGAAAAGCGATGAGGAGGCGCGTCCCTGCCCCGATCCCGAGGACCGCGTCCGTGACGGACTGCACGGTGTCCGGAACCACGCGGCGGTCGCACTCCGGGCAGCAGGTGCGGCCGGCCCGCGCCCAGAGCAGGCGCAGGTAGTCGTACGTCTCGGTGGCCGTCCCGACCGTGGACCGGCTGGTCTTGGTCGGATTCTTCTGTTCGATGGCCACGGCCGGGCTGATCCCTTCGATCCGATCGACGGCGGGTTTCACCATGCGTTCGAGGAACTGCTTGGCATACGTGGACAGCGACTCGACGTAACGCCGCTGCCCTTCGGCGTACAGCGTATCGAAGGCGAGGGATGACTTGCCGGACCCGCTGGGTCCGGTCAGGACGACGACGGATCGGCGAGGCAGTTCGAGATCGAAACCCTTGAGATTGTTCTGGCGCGCGTTGCGGATGATGATGCGATCGTGCACGGTGCCGGCAATTCTCCGGGTAGTGGGAAGCGCGGGTCTTCAGCCGCGCCGGACCCGGATGCAACCCCGGACGGCGGCAGCGGATCCTTCTGGCGGCGGGGACCCGGATCAGCCGGCCGTTTCCGGCTTCGGGGTGGTGACCACCGGCATGCCCCCCGGTTCGAGGCGGCCCGGACAGGCGAGGCGCGGACAGGCGGGCGGTCAGCCCGCGAATTCTTCGAGGGCGTCGAGCGCGATGTCCACGTCGCGCCGCGTGTTGTAGTAGTGGGGCGAGATGCGGACGGCCGTGCGGGCGGCTTTCTCCTTCATGTCGATCACGGCGAACTCGCGGAATGTGGCGCTCGTGTTGATCGCCTGCTCGCGCAACCGGGCCACGATTTCGTCGGCGGGCGCCGCCGCAAATTCGGCGGTCACGATGGCGCACAGCTCCGGCCCATGGTCGAGCACGCGTGCCCCGTCCATGGCTGCGATGCGAGCGCGCGCGTGTTCGGCGAGGCTGGCGGCGTACCTTCCGGCGTCGGCGACGCCTACCTGCGTGGCGTAGTGCGCGGCCTCGCCCATGCCGAGCAGCAGCGCGTAGGCGAACTCCCAGTTCTCGAAGCGCCGCGCATCGGCGGCCAGCCGGTACTCGTCGTCGTCGAGCCATTCCGCGCTGCGCATGTCGATGTAAAGGGGGTGGCGGCCGGCCTCGAGCGCGGCGTCCGAAACGTAGAGGAAGCCCACGCCGCGCGGACCGCGCATGAATTTCCTGGCCGTCGCGGCGAGGAAGTCGCAGCGCAATCGATTCACGTCGATCGAGATCTGGCCTGCGGCCTGGCAGGCATCGATCAGGTACGGCACTTCCGCCGCCGCGCACACCTCACCGACGGCCTCGACCGGCTGCACCAGTCCCGAATTCGTCGGCACCCAGGTGACGGCCACGAGAGCCGGTCGTTCGGTCGCGATGGCAGCCCGCACGGCATCCACGTCCACGCCGCCCGCGGGCGTATCGGGTGCACGCACCACGCGCACGCCATGGCGCCGTGCCAGCGACAGGTACATCAGCTGGTTCGAGATGTAGTCGTTGCGCGTGGTCAGGATCACGTCGCCGGGAGCGAAGTCGAAGCTCGACAGGGCGAGTGCGAAGCCGACGGTGGCGTTCTCGACGACGGCGATGTTGCGGCTCGCCGTCCCGATCAGTGCGGCCACGCGTTCGTAGGCCTGGCGGATCGACACGGCCTCGGCATCGGCCGCTTCGTATCCGCCCATGGCGGATTCCTTGCGCAGGTGCGCCTGCACGGCGTCGATCACGGGACCCGGTTGAAGTGCCGCACCCGCGTTGTTCAGATGGATGCGGCCGGCGACGGCGGCCGGGGTGTCGTTGCGATACGGGCGAGGATCGAAGTCCATCTCGGGCATGACGCTGGCGGCACCCTCCGGTGGCAGGCATCTTCACGGCCGGACCCACAAGATCGGCGGTTGCATGGTGTGTGAAAAGAGGGAAGCAGGCGGAACGGGCAGGTTCGTGCCGCGCACGTTCACGCCCGCACGGTGGTTGCGCGGCGCACACGCCCAGAGCATCGGCGGGCGACTGCTGCGCGGAACGAAAGGCCGCGGGCTGCGCCGCGAGCGCCTCGAGCTTCCCGACGGCGATTTCGTCGATCTCGACTTCACGGACGCGGCCGCGCCGGGCAGGCCGCTCGCGCTCGTCCTCCACGGCCTCGAGGGCTCGAGCCGCCGGGGCTACGCGCTCAACACGTACCGCGAACTGGCGCGACGCGGGATCGGCGCGGTCGGCCTCAACTTCCGCGGCTGCAGCGGTGAGCCGAACCGTCTGGCCCGCTCCTATCACTCCGGTGAGACGGGCGACCTCGCGTTCGTGCTGGCACACCTCGGCGAGCGGTACGCGGACAGCGTCATGGGCGTCGTCGGCTTCTCGCTGGGCGGCAACGTGTTGCTCAAGTACCTGGGCGAACTTGGCGAGGAGGCCGCGCCCGGGATCCGGGCCGCGGTCGCCATATCGGTACCCTTCGATCTGGGCGCGTGCGCCGATGCACTGGCCACGACACCCATGGGCCGGTTCTACACGCGCCGGTTCATCGATTCGCTGCTGCTCAAGCTGCGCGCCAAGGCGAAGCTGGTGAACGGGCGGGTCGATCTCGAACGCGCACGCGCGGCACGCACCTTCCGCGCGTTCGATGACATCGTGACCGCACCCCTCCACGGATTCGCTGGCGCCGCAGAGTACTACGAACGCTCCAGCAGCGTGCACTACCTGGAACGCATCCGTGTCGAGACGCTGCTGCTGCAGGCGGAAGACGATCCGTTCCTGCCCCGCGGCGTGATCCCGCGCGATCGGATCAGGGCGAACCCTTCTCTGACGGCCGCACTCACGGACCGGGGCGGCCACGTCGGTTTCATCGAGGGTCCGCCCTGGGCCCTCCGCTTCTGGGTCGAAGAGCAGGCGGCGCGTTTCCTGGCGGAGCGGCTGGGTGCTTGACACCGACCGGCCCGCCGTGGTAGGATCGGGGCCATGACGCTTTCCGGCATGCACCACGGCCAGCACGTCCACCATCACGGCCCGACGGGTCGCGGGGGAGGCGTGTAGCGCGCGGCGTCCGGAACGCGCCACCTCCTTGCCGCGGCCCGTCC